>NZ_JBIARC010000003.1:0-325537 GCF_042889625.1 Streptomyces sp. NPDC002573
GGGGGGGGGGGGCGCGCCCGGCCGGGGGCGCGCGGCGCGCCCCCCGCCGGGGGCCCCCCCCGCCCCGGGGGGGGGCGGCCCCCGCCCGCCCGGGCCCCCCCCCCCCACGGTCCTCCCGTCGCAGGCGCCGCTACGGGCGCTCTCCCGGAACGTCCTTGACGAACACGATGCCGTCGCTGTTCGCCAGGTGGGCCGGGTCGAACGGGGCGTACCCGAACCAGGGGGACACCCGGGGCGCCGGCAACGTGTCACCGAAGGTGCCGGCCAGCCGCCCGGCGTCGATGACGTAGCGGTCCTCCGGGAGCGCGTACAGCAGTCCTTCGACGGTGTCCGGCGGCGGCGTGTCCACTCCCTGGTGCCGGATCGTGCCCAGGGCCGTGGCCACGAAGGCGTACTCCTCGCCGAGTCGGGCGCTCACCAGCGCACCGGCGCTCCACCACTCCAGCGGCATCCCGCCCATCCGCATCGTGCTCTTCTCCCGCTGGAGATGCCCGTTGTGGGCGTGCACCAGCGCCGGGACCTGCTCGGCGATGGCGAGCAGGTTGGCGGCCATCATCGAATCCCGCACGCCCACCAGCCGGGTCATACGGGCCGGTGAGGTGTCGGCCATCCAGTGGTGGTAGCGCAGCAGGCCGGTCGCGGTACGCCCGTACAGGCGCGCTCGGTGCCAGTCGTCCCGCGAGGTCGCCGTGATCAGGTGTGGCGTCTGCTCGTCGAGCAGCGCCACCAGATCGTCGGCGAGCAGGCGCAATTGACCGGCCTCGGCCGACCGCCCCACGGACTGAGCGGGGTCCGTCATCACGGCGGGATCGGTCCACCGGTCGTCGGCGCCGAGCAGGCGCTCCAGCGTCTCCCCGGTGCAGGGGAGCAGGTCCGCGTCGACCTGGTCCGAGAGGTAGCCGTGGAGTGCGGTGAGGGCCCGCCGGGGGCTCGCGGCGCCGGTGATCTCCAACGGGCCGTCGAAACCGGCGAAATGGAGCCGGTCGGATGCGGGCCGGCCGTCGTTGTAGTCGCGCATCCAGCGCACGAGTTCGCGGTTGGCCGCGGAGGTGCCCCAGCCGTGGCTGAATCCGTGCTCCATGACCTCGTCGAGAGTGCCCGTGCCCGCGGTGACGTAGTCGTCCACGACCAGGCCCGCCATGCAGTCGCTCTCGATCGCGATCGTCCGGTAGCCCTCCTGCTCGACGAGCTGCCGGAAGAGCTCGTTGCGCAGGTCGAGCAGAGTGTCCTCGCCGTGGGTGGGCTCGCCCAGGGCCAGCAGCCGAGGCCGGGCCGGGAGCAGCCTCATGACGGCGGCGGCCTCCACGGCATGTGCGGTGTCCTTGATGCCAGTCGCCATGCCTTCAACGGTATCGTTGAACCTTCGGTTGAAACTTTTCCGCGATATCGACGGGCTCATGGGACGAAACCTTCAAAACGATGAGCGGCTCAGGCCGGTTGATCTGGCGCGCGGGCACGGTCTGTCCACGCAGGCGGTCAGGAACTACGAGGAGGCCGGCATCCTTCCGGCCGCCGGTCGCACGCCCCACGGCTACCGCACCTACACCTCGCTGCACGCGGGGGCCCTGCGCGCGTTCCTCGCCCTGGTGCCCGGCCACGGCCACCGGACGGCGACGGCGATCATGCGGGCCGTGAACCAGGGTGCGGTCGAGGAGGCGTTCCGTCTCATCGACGAGAGCCACGCCGAACTCCTCGACGACCGGCGGACCCTCCAGGCCGTGGAGAGCGCCCTCCGCGACCTGGAGCCCGTCCCGGCGCTCGAGCCCGGCGGCACGTTCATCGGGCCGCTGGCGGGGAAGCTCGGCATCCGGCCCGCGACACTGCGCAAATGGGAGAGCGCCGGGCTGGTGCGCCCGCACCGCGACCCGCGGACCGGGTACCGCGTCTACGACGAGGCCGACGTACGGGACGCCCGACTGGCCCACCAGCTCAGGCGGGGCGGCTACCTGCTGGAGCAGATCGCCCCGCTGATCGCCCAGGTGAGGGCGGCCGGCGGCCTGGAACCGCTGGAGGCCGCACTGCACGACTGGCACGGCCGGCTGTCCGCCCGCGGCCGCGCGATGCTGACTGCGGCCGCGGAGTTGGAGGCGTACCTCCGCCGGCGCGGATGAGACATCGGAGGCCGTGCCGGCCGAGCTCGGCATCGAGGCGTGCAAGGCGTTGAACGTCGGCGACTGACCACGCAACTGCCACCCGCCTGCCCGGTTGAACTCCAGCCCCGCGAACAGCCCGCGAGCCCGTCTCAGTACGTCGGACCAACTGCCGCCCCGCAAAGCCACTTCCCTGCGCGGCCAGGGCGGCCTGTCGTCACCTTCGGTCTTTCGGCCAAGGGGTCGGTGCTGTCAGACTCCGCACGTGCCCGACTTCGACATACTCGTCATCGGATCCGGACCGGGTGGCCAGAAGGCCGCCATCGCCGCCGCCAAGCTCGGCCGCCGGGTCGCCGTCGTCGACCACCCCGACATGGTCGGCGGGGTCTCCATCCACACCGGCACCATCCCCTCCAAGACCCTGCGCGAGGCCGTCCTCTATCTCACCGGGCTCACCCAGCGGGATCTGTACGGGCAGAGCTACCGGCTCAAGGAGGAGATCACCGTCACCGACCTGACCGCGCGCACCCGGCACGTGGTCGGCCGCGAGGTCGACGTCATCCGCAGTCAGCTCTCCCGCAACCATGTCTCCCTCTTCACCGGGACGGGGCGGTTCACGGACCCCCACACCGTCGCGATACGCGAAGTGTCAGGCGACGAACGGCGGTTGACCGCCGAGCACGTCATCATCGCCACCGGTACCCGGCCCGCCCGGCCCGCGAGCGTCGAGTTCGACGGCCGATCGATCATGGACTCGGACAACGTGCTGGACCTGGAGCGGGTGCCCCGGTCGATGGTCATCGTGGGAGCGGGTGTGATCGGCATGGAGTACGCCTCCATGTTCGCCGCCCTGGGCAGCAAGGTCACGGTGGTCGAGAAGCGGCACGCGATGCTCGACTTCTGCGACGTCGAGGTGATCGAGTCGCTGAAGTACCACCTGAGGGACCTGGCCGTCACCTTCCGCTTCGGGGAGACCGTCGCGGCGGTCGAACGGCACCCCAAGGGCACCCTGACCGTCCTGGAGAGCGGCAAGAAGATCCCCGCCGACGCCGTGATGTACTCGGCCGGACGCCAGGGCCTGACCGACGAACTCGACCTCGACAAGGCGGGCCTGGCCGCAGACCCGCGTGGCCGGATCAAGGTCGACGCGCACTACCGCACCGAGGTGGGGCACATCTACGCCGTCGGTGATGTGATCGGTTTCCCGGCGCTCGCCGCGACCTCGATGGAACAGGGCCGTCTGGCGGCGTACCACGCCTGCGGCGAGCCCGTGGACGAGATGACCGGCGTGCAGCCGATCGGCATCTACACCATCCCGGAGATCAGCTTCATAGGGCGGACGGAGGATCAGCTCACCGAGGACTGCGTGCCGTTCGAGGTCGGCATCTCCCGCTACCGGGAGCTGGCCCGCGGTCAGATCATCGGTGATGCGCACGGCATGCTGAAGCTGCTGGTCTCCCCGGAGGACCGCACCCTGCTCGGGGTGCACTGCTTCGGTACCGGGGCCACCGAGCTGATCCATATAGGCCAGTCGGTGATGGGGTGCGGCGGCACCGTCGACTACCTGGTCAACGCGGTCTTCAACTATCCGACGCTCGCGGAGTCCTACAAGGTCGCGGCGCTCGACGCGACCAACAAGATCCGGCAGATCGACCGGCTCAAGGACTGACCACTCGAGGACTGACGACTCAAGGAGTGACGGCTCAAGGACTGATGACTCAGGCGCTGACGACGGAGTGAGCCGGGCCCCGTTGGGCCGCGCGGATGACCTGTGCGGCGGCCATTGCGTGGCCCGCATGGACAGCACGGCCCTGTGTGATCGAGACTCGGCGGGTGGCCAGGTACTACGACGTTCACCCAGACAACCCCCAGCCGCGCACGATCGGTCAGGTCGCAGACAGCATCCGCGAGGGTGCGCTCGTGGTCTATCCCACGGACTCCTGCTTCGCGCTGGGGTGCCGGCTGGGCAGCCGCGACGGCATCGACCGTATTCGCGCCATCCGCCATCTCGACGACCGCCATCACTTCACGCTCGTGTGTCAGGACTTCGCGCAGCTGGGTCAGTTCGTGCACGTCGACAAGGACGTGTTCCGTGCGATCAAGGCGTCGACGCCCGGCAGCTACACCTTCATCCTCCCCGCGACCCGCGAGGTGCCGCGCAAGCTGCTGCATCCCAAGAAGAAGACGGTCGGCGTGCGGATCCCCGACCATGTGGTGGCTCAGGCGCTGCTGGCCGAGCTCGGGGAGCCGATCCTGTCCAGCACCCTGCTGCTGCCGGGCGAGGAGGAGCCGATGACTCAGGGCTGGGAGATCAAGGAGCGGCTCGACCACATGGTGGACGCCGTGGTCGACTCCGGCGACTGCGGTACGGAACCGACGACGGTCATCGACTTCTCCGGCGGCGAGCCGGAGATCGTGCGTGAGGGGGCGGGCGATGTCTCGCGGTTCGAGTGACGGCCCGGCTCAGGGCATCTGAGCGGCCTGATCGACCAGGTCAACCGGTCAGCGGGTGCCCGAGCGGGCTTCCTCGTCCACGGGTTCGTCGTGCAGCAGACGCACGAGGGAGTCCCGGTGCAGTGCCGCTAGCGCGTCCAGCAGGTCCGGGTGGCGCAGCAGCGCAGCCGCGCGGCGGTCCCGCTCACCGGGATCGGTGAGCCTGCGGAAGTCGAAGGCCAGACCCGCCGTGTGGTCACTGGTGCCGAGCGCGACGACCGCGTCCCGGGCGAGGGACGGGGTGGTCAGCAACGTGGCCGCCCAGCTGGCGACCACTTCGTCCACCCAGGTGCGCCAGCCCGCGTCCGTCTCGTCGGCGACCGCCGCATCGGAGCCGGCGAGCCAGTCCAGGCGGGCGGAGCCGCCCGGTCCGACGAGGGCGACGAGGCCGGCGTCGGCGACGGTGGGATAGCGCAGCCAGGCGGCGACCATCACGGCCTGGGAGGCCTGGGCCTCGGCGAGGGCGGCGTCCAGGGCTCCACCGGTGCCCGGGTAGGAGCGCAGCAGCCACTGTGTGGTGGCGGCTATGACGGGGGACAGGTCGGCTGACATCGGCGCCACCTTACCCATCGGGCGAATGGGTGAAAATGGTGCGCATCACATCCGGGGCGGGCGTCGGTCAGTCCGGAAGCAGCAGTTCGCAGGTCTCCCCCGGCTCCACGCGGACCTCGCGGTGCGGCAGACGGACGGCGATGGGGTCGCGGTCGGACGGGGGCACGGTGATCTCCAGCCGCCCCCGCTCCAGCCGCAGTCGTACGCCCCAGTGCCCTCGATAGCGCACGGCGAACTCGTACGACGACAGTTCCGGCAGCGGCGCGGGGTCGAGCAGAAGCGCGCCGCCTCGGGTCTCCAGGCCGGTCAGTCCGCGCTGGACGAGGTCGAGGCTGCCCGCCATGGCGCCCAGGTGGATGCCCTCGCCCGTGGTCCCGCCCTGGAGATCGGCGATGTCACCCCGCAGGGTCTCCTGGCAGAAGGCCCACGCGCCGGCGCGCCGGGCCCGGGCCAGCACCCATCCGTGCACCAGGCCGCTGAGCGTCGAACCGTGGCTGGTCCGGGAGAGGTAGTAGTCGACCGTGCGGCGCCAGAGGTCCTCGTCCAGCCGGTGGCCCAGACGGCCGAAGAGGCGCCGGAGTCCGGACGGTGAGAAGAGATAGCCGAGCATCAGCACGTCGGCCTGTTTGGACGCCCGGTAGCGGTTGACGGTGTCGCCCTCCGTCTCCAGGATCCGGTCGAGGCGCCGGATGTCTCCGTAGCGCTCGCGGTAGCCGTCCCAGTCGAGTTCGGCGAGTTCGCCGTAGCCGTCGAACTGGCTGATGACGCCGTCATGGAACGGCAGATGGAGGGTGCAGGAGACGTCCTCCCAGCGGTCGAGTTCGCCGTGGTCCAGGCCGGTGCGCTCGACCAGTTCGCGCCGCCGGGGTTCGGGCAGGACACGCAGCACCTCCAGGGCGCGCTCCAGCACCCAGGCGGCGGTGACGTTGGTGTACGCGTTGGCGTCGAGGCCCGGCTCCCGGGCGCGGGGGTAGGCGTCGTGGTACTCGTCGGGGCCGACCACACCGCGGATCCGGTGCCGGCCGAGACGTTCGTCGTGCGTGGCCGAGTCCGCCCAGAAGCGTGCGATCTCCAGCAGCATCTCGGCACCCTTGGTGTGCAGGAACTCGGCGTCTCCGCCGGCCTCGCAGGACTGCCACACGTTGTACGCGACCGTCGAGCCGACATGCCGCTGGAGTCGGCTGTGGTCGGGCAGCCAGCGTCCGGAGAGCGGGTTGAGGTGCAGTTCCTGGGTCTCCTCGCGCCCGTCGCTGCCACTCTGCCACGGGTACTGGGCCCCCGCCGGGCCGTTCGCGCGCGCCGCCGCGCGGGCGCGGTCGAGCCGCCGGTGGCGGTAGTGCAGCAGGCCCCGGGACACCTCGGGGAAGTGCACGTTGAGATAGGGCAGCACGAACAGTTCGTCCCAGGGAGGTCGGCGGTGTGCGGCGAGAGCGTCTGCAGGACGTGGAAAAGGTGCAGCCGCAGTACGCGGCCCGCCTCGCCGGGGACGTGCAGCGCGGCCCGGCGCCAGAGCTGCCGCCAGGCGGTGCGGTGCCCTTCGAGCAGGGCGTCGAAGCCGGGTGCCGCGCCCACCCGGTCGACCGCGGTGCCCAGCGGGTCGGTGATCGCGGGGGCGCGGGAGGTGTGCAGGGCCACCGTCTTGTCCACGGTCACGGTCCGGCCCGGCTCCAGGTCGAGCAGTACGCGCTGGACGGCGCGGGGGGAAGATGTGGTGGGTGGTGGCGGGGACGCCCGCGGTCAGCCGGGCCGCCAGGCCGATCCGGATGTCGGAGGTACGGGTGCGGCAGCGCAGCCAGACCGTGTCCGGGGCGTGGGTCCCGGTGTGGACATGGGTGAGATGGCGGCCGTCCAGGTCCCGGTAGCGCGCCACGCCCGCGTTGGTGACGCCGCCGTCGAGCGCGGCCTCCACCTCCAGTGCGACGGCACCGCCCTCGACCGTGAACTCGGTGCGCAGGGCCGCGAGATGGGGGTCGGCCATGTGCACCAGCCGCTGCTGGCGCACCGACAGCGTACGGTGCCCGCCGAGCGCGTAGCGGGGGCGGCGCTCCAGCAGACCGGCGGACAGATGCAGGATCAGGCGGTGGTCGAGCACGGTCCCGGTGTACGGGGTGAGCCACCGCTGTCCGGCGAGGCGGAAACGCAGCGGCAGCCAGTTGGGCAGATTGACCATGTCCTCGTTCTCGACCCCGTGCCCCGGCCGGCGCGTGGTGAGCCGGTTGTAGCAGCCCGCCGCATACGTGCCCGGGTAGTGCACCTGGTCCGCGGAGCACTCGGGGAGCGCCCCGCGGGTGGCGAAGCAGCCGTTGCCCAGCGTGCACAGGGACTCCCTCAGCCGCTCGTCCCGGGGGTCGTAGCCCTCGTACTGCCAGGTCCAGCCCGTCACTGCGGCACTCCTCCCACGCCGGTGGGGTCACTGGTGCTGCGGCACGATCGCGACCGGGCAGTCCGCGTGGTGCAGCAGCGTGTGGCCCACGCGGCCGAGTTGGAGGCCGAGGTGGCCCTTCGTGCGCCGTGCGCCGATGATCACGAGATCGGCTGCCGCCGAGCGCTTCAGCAGCACCGTGCGAGCCGGCCCCTCGGCCGTGGCGGGCCGCACCCGGACGCCCGGGTGGTCGCCCGCCGGGCCGCGCAGCAGTGCGTCGAGCACCAAGGAGGCCCGCTGCTCGTGCAGGCGTACCGGGATCCCGGCGGGAGAGCAGTGGTCGGTGGGCACGTATGCCGGGCGCCGCCAGGCCCGTACGACGTCGAGAACGCAGTCGCGTGCCTCGGCCTCGCGGAAGGCGAACCGCACCGCCTCCGTCGTCGCGGCGGGATCCCCGACCCCGAGCAGGATGCGCTCGTGGGTACCGGCCAGCCCGGCCCGGTCGCCGCGGACGACGATCACGGGACAGTACGCCCGCGCGGCCACGGACAGACTGACCGACCCGAGGAGCAGCCCCTTCAGTTCGCCGCGGCCCCGGGATCCGGTGACCAGGACGGCGGCGCTCTGGCCCTCCTGCAGCAACGCGGACACCGCGTCCTCGGGCAGGATTTCCGTGCAGACCCTGAGCGCGGGATCGCGTCGACGGGCACGCTCGGCCGCCGACGCGACGACGTCGTTCAGCCTCGCTTCCTCGGACCGGTGCTCGGGATCGCACGACGGTGCCCCGCCTTCGTAGCGTTCCCACAAGGAGGCGTACACCAGCCGCAGCGGCAGTCCGTGCCGGGCCGCCTCGTCCGCGGCCCAGTCGACCGCGGTGAGACTGGGCTCCGATCCGTCGACGCCCACGACCAGGGGCAGTTCCATCCTTCCACCGCCTTCCGCCGGGCTGCGGCGGCGCGCAGCGCCAAGCGTCTCCTTTCACCATCGCACCATGGGCCGGTTCGGCATCAGGGCCCGCGCGGTCTACTTCGGGGACGCACGGCCCTGCCCCCAGACCTGGCGGTTCCGCCGCTCGCGTGGTGTCCTGAAGGGGACGGGAAGGGCCCGGGAAAGACGCGGAGCAGCGGCTTGCCTCCGCGCACCGCGCAATCAGGATCCGCGAGAAGCGGATGGGGTCCTTCCCGCCTCGTCATGGCGGACCGGTGGAGCCGCCGGGCGGCCCGGACGGCCGTGGGCGGGCCGGGCGACGAGCGTGGACGCGCGCCCCGCGAGGAGCACACGCCCCCGTCCGGATCGCGCGGGAGACGCCCTCGTGGGTCGTCCGGTCCCGGGACGGGGCCGAACGACCCCCTGTCGGGACCGGGCGGCCCGTGGCGCGGTACGCCGCGCGCGGCCACGCTGAACACAGGAATCACACGGTCTGCCGCAGAGCGCGGGAGGAAGCCGCTGCGCCACGCGAAGGACTCGCTGACCGGCCCCCGGCGACCGTGACGAAAGGACAGGGAGCGATGACCTCTGCCACCACCATGACCGCGGCCCTCCCGGTCGAGCACCGCGAACGGCTGATGCAGATCGCCCGCCACGTCTCCTTCCCGGAGGGAACCCGTCTGTTCGAGGAGGGCCGGCACGCCGACCGGTTCTGGATCGTCAGGACCGGCACGGTGGCGCTGGATCTTCATGTGCCCGGTCGCCGGGCCCCGGTCATCGAGTCGCTCGGCCATGGCGAACTGGTCGGCTGGTCCTGGCACTTCACCCCGCATGTGTGGCAGCTGGGTGCCGAGGCCATGACTCCGGTGCGGGCCTACGAGTTCGACGCGACGACCGTACGGGCGATGTGCGACGCGGACCCCGAGTTCGGCCGTGCCATCGCCGTCTGGGTGGGCCGCGTCCTGGCCCATCGGCTGCACGCGGCCCGCACCCGGCTGCTCGATCTGTACGCCCCCTACGGCAGCGGGGAGCGCTGAGGAGGACACCGTGACGGGCAGCCCGCGCCGGGTGGAGGACGTGATGACCCGCGCTGTCGTCGCCGTCGGCCGTGACGCACCCTTCAAGGACATCGTCGGCCTCATGGACCGGTGGAAGGTCAGCGCACTGCCCGTCCTGGAGGGGGAGGGCCGTGTCGTCGGTGTCGTCTCCGAGGCCGATCTGCTGCCCAAGGAGGCGGTGCGGGAGAGCGACCCGGACCGGTACGCCCAGGCGCGCCGGCTGCCCGAGGCGGCCGGGGCGCAGGCGATGACGGCGGGCGAGCTGATGTCATCGCCGGCGATCACGGTCCATCCCGGGAGCAGTCTCGCCCAAGCCGCCCGGATCATGGCCCAGCGCCGGGTCAAACGGCTTCCCGTCGTCAACGACGAGGGCATGCTCGAAGGCGTGGTCAGCCGGGCGGACCTGCTCAAGGTGTTTCTGCGGCCGGACAACGACATCGCCGACGAGGTGCGGCGCGACATCGTCGACGTCCTGTTCCCGGCCCCGGTCGAGCCCGTCCACGTCATGGTGACCGAGGGCGTCGTGACCCTCACCGGGAAGGTCGGGGACACCGCCCTGATCCCGGTGGCGCTGCGGCTGGCCCATGCCGTCGAGGGCGTGGTCGACGTGGACAGCCACCTGTCCGGCACCGACTGGGAGTGACGCGGTCCGCGCCGGCCGCTCGGGCGGGTCAGCCGGCCGTCCTGCGCCACTGCGGGCCGACCCACTCCCATTCCCGGTCCCATGCCTCCATGCGCCGGCGGTCCAGGCGCCCGCGCAGCAGCCGTCCGCAGACCAGCACCCCGGCCGCGGCGGCCATACCGGCCAGCGTTCCCACGACCTGGGCCTGCGTCCGCGCCTGATCCGCGGTGGCGGGCCTGGAGACCAGCGCGCCCGACCGGTCCGTCCACACGGTAACCGCGGTCCCCGACTTGGTGCCCGGCTGGACCCTGGCCAGGCCCGTGTGCGGCGAGCCGGAGGCGGTCCAGCTCACCTGCGCCCACATACCGCCTTCGCCGTATCCGGGCAGCGCCGTCGGCGTCCGGCCCGCGTCCTGGGTCAGCACGGCACGGGCCGCGTGCGACCGGGCGCGGTGCGCGGCGAGTGCCTGGTCCACGACTCCCGCGACCGCCCGGCCCCCGAACACGCCGGCCAGGAGCACGAACGCCCAGATGCCGAGGACCAGCCACGCCTCCAGCCGGTCGCTGCGGCGCCGGAGCGGATTGCGCCGCCACCGCCAGGCGCCCGGCCATCTCGTCCCCCTGATACGCCCTGTCGCTGCCATCGGCCGTCACCTTCTCGCGCGCGCCGTAGGACCGCTGTCTCACCGTGTGCCGTGGGATCGTCCTCCTCGTGCCGTGGCACCGCCTCGGGTGTGAGGCGGGCTCGTGAGGCGCCGTCGGGACGGCGCGGGCCGGTGTCATCACGGGATGCTTCCGGCGCTGCGGGCCCCGTGCACGACCCCGTCCGCGGGGTCGTCCGCGGGAAGGTCGGGATCGAGGTCCGGACGGCGGGGCGGACCCGCGAGCGCGCAGTCCACGTCCACCACGCCCTCGACGCCGCGCACCAGGCGCGACACCACGGGGACGAGCGAGGTGTCCGGGACCCGCCCGGTGAGCCTCACGACCCCGTCGCGCACCTCCACCCGGACCGGCTCCGGCGGGGCCGGGAACAGATGGGCGACGATCTCGTCGCGGACCTCCTCGGCGATGTCCGCGTCCTCCCGCAGGAACACCTTCAGCAGGTCGGAGCGGCTGACGATGCCGAGCAGCGCGCCGTCGTCGCTGACGACGGGAAGCCGTTTGACGCCGGACCGGGCCATGGTCCGGGCGGCCTGGCCGAGGGTCGCGTTGGCGGAGACGGTGACCGCCGGGGCGGTCATCAGCTCCTCGGCGGTCACCGCACCGGCCTTGACCAGCTCGGACAGCCGCTCCAGGCGGGACTGCCGGTCCTGGTCGCTGTCGCGGTACTCCTCCTTGCGCAGCAGGTCCGCCTCGGAGACCACGCCGACGACCCTGTTCTCCTCCTCCACCACGGGCAGGGCGCTGACGTTCCACTGCCGCATGGCCTTGACGATGTCCTTGAACGTCGCCGTGCGGCCCAGTGCGACAACCTTGCGGGTCATGACGTCGCCCACGAGGCGCGGGGTGCCGTGCATGGTGTCCTCCGGTGGTGTCGAGGCGGGGACGGGGTGACGAGCCGTGTCCGGGTCATACGGTGATGCGCCGCCCGGTGATGCTGAGGGTCTCGATCCGGATCCACAGGTCCCGTTGCCCGCCCGCCCACGGCTCGCTGTACCCCTGCTCCTCCAACCGTTGCACGGAGTCGGGGTCCGTGACCGTGCTGGCGTGCCCGCGCACCAGGACGCTCCAACCCTGGCTGAACGCGGCGTCGATGCGGTCGACCTCGAAGGCCACCTGGGTGCCGGACGCCTGGGACGGCACGGTGCCCGGGGCAGTTCTGAAGACGACGGCGCCGTCGAGGACGCCGTAGTTCACGGGGACGATCTCCGGTCCCGAGACGGTGGGCACCGCCAGGCGTCCCACCCCGTGCGAGGAGAGCAGGTCACGGCACTCCTGGACGGTCATCTCGGTGAACTTCGGGTGTCCCGCGGCCTGTCCGAGGCCGGGCGGCAGCTCGACGTCGCCGCCGGTCAGTTCGAGCACCGTGGTCTCGAGCGCTCCGGCCAGCCTGAGCAGGGTGCTCACGCCCGGCGCGGCGGTGGGCTGCTCCTCCAGGTACTGCAGATAGCTGGAGGCCATCCCCGCCCGGGCGGCCGCCTGGCACCGGGACAGACCGAGTTCCTCTCGCCGCAGAGCGAGCCTGCGCCCTAGAGCGCCCGCGGGATGGCCTTCCGTCGTGTTCGACGATCCCTGTACGGCCATGGCCCGTCACTCCTTCTCCTCACGCCGCCCGGACGGCGACGACCTCGTGCTGCTCCCCGCCCAGTACCACCTTGAGTGCGCCGGTGTCAGCGCCCCGGCCGAAGACGTCGTAGGCCTCCTCCATCTGTTCCAGCGGGAACGTGTGCGTGACCAGGGAGGAGGTGGGCAGCCGGCCGGCGGCCGCCATCCGCAGCAGCGTGGGGATGGAGTAGGTGTCGACCAGACCGGTGGTGAGGGTGATGTCCTTGCTCCAGAGTGCCTCGAGGTGCAGGGTCACGGGCTTGCCGTGGACGCCGATGTTGGCCACGTGTCCACCGGGGCGCACGATGCGGGTGCACAGCTCGAAGCTCTCCGGTGCCCCGACCGCCTCGATGACGACGTCGGCGCCCAGCCCGTCGGTGAGGTCCGCGATCAGCTGCTCGGGGGCCTGGCCGGCGTCGGCCAGGGCGTCCGCACCCAGGTGTTTCGCGGCGTCCAGCCGGATCGGGGCCCGATCCACGGCGACGATGCGTTCGGGGGCGAACAGCCGGGCCGTGGCGATCGCCGCGAGCCCGATGGGCCCGGTTCCCACGACGGCGACGGTGTCCCCGGGACGTACGTGTCCGTTGAGCACCCCCACCTCGTAGGCCGTGGGGAAGATGTCCGCGAGGAGTACCGCGTCCTTGCTGTCCACGGTGCCGGGCAGCGCGTGGAGGGACAGGTCGGCGTAGGGGACGCGGACGTACTCGGCCTGGGTGCCGTCGATCAGCCGGCCGAGGATCCAGCCCCCACCGCCGCGGCACTGGCCGTACGTCCTCTCCCAGCAGTAGCCGCACCGGCCGCAGGCGGTGATACAGGAGACCAGGACGCGGTCGCCGGGCCCCACGGTGTGCACGTCGTTGGCGGTCTCGACGACCTCGCCGACCGCCTCGTGGCCCAGCAAGGTGCCGGGGCGGGTCTCGGGCACGTCGCCCTTGAGGATGTGCAGGTCCGTCCCGCAGATGGTGACGGTGTCGACGCGCACGATCGCGTCGGTGGGGTCCTTGATCGCGGGGTCGGGGACCTCTTCCCAGGTGGCCTGTCCGGTGCCGTGGAAGACGAAGCCCTTCATGGCGATCCTCCCTCCTGTCCCCGGGCCGGCCTCGGTCGGGGGACATGTGGAAGCCGTGGGGCCGGACATCCGGCAGGATGCGACTAGCGACTACTGCCCTTCTTATCCAGCTTGTCCGATTCTCTCAGGAAACGCTTGGGTCTGTCGGCCCCGATCCCGCGGACCTCGGGGCGTCTCCTCCGCCGGGACGGCACCCTCCCCGTTCGGCCCTGGCCGAAGGGGGCCGAACGGCCCCATCGGGGCCGGGCCTGTTTCCGCTTGGCTCTCAGCATGTTCGCAGTGCAGTCCGGGTGGTCGTCGAGGGAACCCGGACACACAGGCGGCGGGACGGCCGTCGTACGGCTGCGCGGCGAGATCGACATCCTCGCGGCGCGGGCCGTCTGTCCCCGGCTGGACGGGCTGACCGCCGGGGACCGCCCGGATCTGGTGCTGGATCTGCGCGCGGTGTCCTTCGTCGACTGTGCCGCGCTGGGCCTGCTGTGCCATGTGCGCAACCGTGTCGTCGCACGGGGCGGCCGGCTGCGGCTCCCCGTCGACGGCACCTGTGTCTCCCAGGTCCTGCGCCGCGCCGGGCTGGCCGGCGTCTTCGATCTGTGCTCCGGCGTCCCGGAGGGCATCTCCCTCGCCTCCGGCCCGGACATCACCGGCGGGACGGCCTGATTCCGGCGCCCGGAGCGGAACCCCCCTGCCCTCTCTGCTGCCGTGACGGCGGGCGGGCGCGGTCCCGGACCGATCATCGGATCGGTCACCGAGGCGGCGGCCGCGGACAGGTTCGGCCGTAGCCGGCCCACTAAGCGACATGTCCCGCCAGGCCCGCCCGGCATGCGCTGGGATGGCCCGACTCATGGTGAATCGGAGCCCGGGGCCGGGATGGAGATGAGCGACGTGACCGAACCACTGCCGCCACGTGCCGTGGATGTGGTCGTGCCGGAGGGGTGCACGTGCGGCAGCCGGATCCACACGGGCCCCAGGGCGGCCGAGGAAAGGTTCCGGGGGCTGCTGGAGGCGGCACCGGACGCGATGGTCATCGTGGACGACACCGGCCTGATCAGACTCGTCAACGCCCAGACCGAAGCCCTCTTCGGCCACCGCCGCGAAGAACTCCTCGGCCGCCCGGTCGAACTCCTCGTCCCCGGCCGCTTCCGCAGCGCCCACACCGAACACCGCAACGCCTACGCCCACAACCAGCAGGTCCGCCCCATGGGCGCCGGACTCGACCTCTACGGACTGCGCAAGGACGGCACCGAGTTCCCCGTCGAGATCAGCCTCAGCCCCCTGGACACCGCCGACGGCCTCCTCATCTCCGCCGCCGTACGCGACGTCAGCGACCGCAAGGCGGCCGAGGAAAGGTTCCGGGGGCTGCTGGAGGCGGCACCGGACGCGATGGTCATCGTGGACGACACCGGCCTGATCAGACTCGTCAACGCCCAGACCGAAGCCCTCTTCGGCCACCGCCGCGAAGAACTCCTCGGCCGCCCGGTCGAACTCCTCGTCCCCGGCCGCTTCCGCAGCGCCCACACCGAACACCGCAACGCCTACGCCCACAACCAGCAGGTCCGCCCCATGGGCGCCGGACTCGACCTCTACGGACTGCGCAAGGACGGCACCGAGTTCCCCGTCGAGATCAGCCTCAGCCCCCTGGACACCGCCGACGGCCTCCTCATCTCCGCCGCCGTACGCGACGTCAGCGACCGCAAGCGCGCCGAGGAGCGGATCAACGAACTCGCCGCGCTGGTCGAGTCCTCGCAGGACGCGATCCTGGCCAAGACCCTCGACGGCCACATCACCTACTGGAACGCCGCGGCACAGCGGTTGTACGGCTTCACGGCGGCCGAGGTCCTCGGGCGGCACGTGTCCGTGCTGGCACCGTCCGACCGGCAGGAGGAGATCACCGCGCTCCTGGAGCGGTTACGCGAGGGCGAGAAGGTCGAGCACTTCGAGACGCTGCGCGTGACGAGCTCGGGCGACATGCTCGACGTCGACGTCACCCTGTGGCCCACGCGGGCCCCCGACGGCTCGGTCGTCGGAGCGTGCGCGATCGTCCGGGACATCAGCGACCGCAAGCGCGCCGAGGCCGAGCTCACGGAGCTCTACGAGCAGCAGCGACACATCGCGCTGACGCTGCAGCGCAGTCTCATGGGTACGCCGCCCGCCATCCCCGGCCTCGCGACAGCCAGCCGCTACCGTCCCGCGACCCAGGGCGCGGGCGTCGGCGGCGACTGGTTCGACCTGATACCGCTGGGCGCCGGCCGCGTCGGCGTGCTGATCGGCGACGTGATGGGGCGCGGCCTGGAGGCGGCGGCGGTCATGGGCCAGCTCCGATCCGCCTCGCACGCCCTGGCGAAGACGGGGCTTCAGCCGCGGCAGCTGATGCAGGCCCTGGACACCGTGGTCGCCGACCTGGACGTCCCCGACCAGCTGGTCACCTGCTGCTATCTGATCATCGCCGCGGACACGGGCGAGGTGACCCTGTGCTCCGCCGGGCATCTGCCGGTCCTGGTGGTCGCTCCCGGTGACGACACCCGGACGCTGCCCTCGCCGGTGAACGCGCCGCTCGGGGTGGGCGGGGTGATCTACGAGCAGTCGTGCAGCACGATCGCGCGCGGCGCCACCCTGGTGCTCTACACCGACGGTCTGATCGAGACGCCTGGCACCGACATCGAGGACCAGCTCGTCGAGCTCGTCGCCACCCTGGACAAGCTGGCGACCGCGTCGCCCGACCTCGAGGGCGTCGCGGACCATGTGCTGTCGACCCTGCTGGCCGACGCCGACGGCCACGACGACGTGACGCTGCTGCTGACCCAGCTGCCCGCGGCTCCCCTGGCCACGGCGGCGACGGACCTGCCCTGTGATCCGCGCTCCGTCCCGGCGGGCCGTGAGTTCCTCGACAAGACCCTCGCGGCCTGGGACTGCACGGACCGCACGGACGACGCCCGGCTGCTGCTCTCCGAGATCCTCACCAACGCGGTGCAGCACGGCCAGGGCCCGATCGGAGTGCATCTGTGCCGGACGGACACCGACCTCACCGTCGAGATCAGCGACCGCAGCCACCATCTGCCCCAGCCGCGCCTGGCGGCCGAGGACGAGGAGTGCGGACGGGGCCTGCTGCTGGTGCGGACGGTCTCCGACGGCTGGGGCGTCCGGCCCACGGACGAAGGGAAGACGACCTGGTTCAGCCTCAAGGTCTGACGCCGGCGGCCCGGCCTCGAGCGCGGAGGCCGGTGGCGGGCCGTCGACGCCGCCGGCCGCCCTCCCCTCGGTCCCGCGGTGTCAGGACGCCCAGGTCCAGTCGGCGACCTCGGGCAGATCGGTGCCGTGCTCGCGGATCCAGGCCTCGTGACGGGTACGGACGTCGGCCATCTGCTGGCGTACTCCGGCGGCGCGGACCGCGAGCCCGGGGACGCGGTCGATCACGTCCATGACGAGTCGGTAGCGGTCGAGGTCGTTGCGGACCACCATGTCGAACGGGGTGGTCGTGGTCCCCGACTCCTTGTAGCCGCGTACATGGAGATTGCGGTGGCCGTCGCGGCGGTAGGCGAGCCGGTGGATCAGCCAGGGATAGCCGTGGTACGCGAAGATGACCGGCTTGTCGGCGGTGAAGAGGCCGTCGTACTCGAAGTCCGTCATCCCGTGGGGGTGTTCCTCGTGCGGCAGCAGCCGGGTCATGTCGACCACGTTGACCACCCGCACCGCGAGCTGCGGCAGATGGCGGCGCAGCAACTGGGCGGCGGCCAGCACCTCCTGTGTGGGCACATCGCCCGCGCAGGCGAGGACCACGTCCGGCTCGCCGCCGTTCTCGGTGCCCGCCCACTCCCAGATCCCGGCGCCGCGGGCGCAGTGGACACGGGCCTGGTCCATGGAGAGCCAGTCGAAACAGGGCTGTTTGCCGGCCACGATCACATTGACGTAGTCGCGGCTGCGCAGGGCGTGGTCCGCGACCGACAGCAGGGTGTTGGCGTCCGGCGGCAGATAGACGCGGACGACCTCGGGGCTCTTGTTGAGGACGTGGTCGACGAAGCCGGGGTCCTGGTGCGAGAAGCCGTTGTGGTCCTGGCGCCACACATGGGAGGTGAGCAGATAGTTGAGGGAGGCGACGGGGGCGCGCCAGGTCAGCCGCCGGGATGTCTTCAGCCACTTGATGTGCTGGTTGACCATGGAGTCGACGATGTGCACGAAGGCCTCGTAGCAGGAGAACAGTCCGTGCCGTCCGGTGAGGAGGTAGCCCTCCAGCCAGCCCTGGCAGAGGTGTTCCGAGAGGATCTCCATCACGCGGCCGTGCCGGTCCAGGTGTTCGTCCACCGGGAGAATCCGGGCCTGCCAGGCCTTGCCGCTGGCGTCGAAGACGGCCTCCAGCCGGTTGGAGGCGGTCTCGTCGGGGCCGACCAGCCGGAAGTCCCGCCGGGCGGCGGTGTCCTTCATGATCTGTTCGAGCAGCCCGCCGAGGACCCGGGTGGGCTCGTGGAGGGTCGCGCCCGGCTTGTCGACGGGCACCGCGAAGCCGTCCAGATCCGGGATCGGCAGATCGCGGACGAGCAGCCCGCCGTTGGCGTAGGGGGTGGCGCCCAGTCGGCGACGGCCCGGGGGCACGCACGCCAGGACGTCGGCGCTCGGGCGGCCGCCGGCGTCGAACAGTTCCTCGGGCCGGTACGACTTCAACCACGCCTCCAGCTGCCGGAGGTGCTCGGGGTTCTCGCGGACTCCGGCCAGCGGCACCTGGTGGGCCCTCCAGGTGCCCTCGACCGGCACACCGTCCACTTCCGCCGGCCCGGTCCAGCCCTTGGGGGTGCGCAGCACGATCATCGGCCAGTGCGGACGCTCGGCCACTGCCTCCTCGCGGGCGGTGCGCTGGAGCAGCGCGATACGGTCCAGGGCCTCGTCGAAGGCCCCGGCGAGGGCCCGGTGGACCTGGTGGGGGTCGTCGCCGGTGACATGGATCGGCTCGTGACCGTATCCCCGCAGCAGCGCGTCGAGTTCGGGTTCCGGGAGCCGGGACAGCACCGTCGGGTTGGCGATCTTGTATCCGTTGAGATGCAGGATCGGCAGCACCGCGCCGTCGTGCACCGGGTCGAGGAACTTGTTGGAGTGCCACGAGGCGGCCAGCGGGCCGGTCTCCGCCTCGCCGTCGCCGATGACACAGGCCACCAGCAGCTCCGGGTGGTCGAAAGCGGCGCCGTAGGCGTGGGCGAGCGAGTAACCCAGCTCGCCGCCCTCGTGGATCGAGCCCGGCACCTCGGGCGCGACATGGCTGGGGACGCCGCCGGGGAAGGAGAACTGGCGGAACAGCTCCGCCATCCCCTGCGCGTCCCGGGTCACGTCCGGGTAGGTCTCGCTGTAGCTTCCCTCCAGCCAGGAGTTGGCGAGCACGGACGGACCGCCGTGCCCCGGCCCCCAGATGCACACGGCGTCGAGGCCGCGCTCGCTGATGACCCGGTTGAGATGGGTGTAGACGAGGTTGAGCCCGGGCGAGGTGCCCCAGTGGCCGAGCAGTCGCGGTTTGATGTGCCCGGGCCGCAGGGGCTCGGTCAGCAGCGGGTTGGACGTCAGATAGATCTGGCCCGCGGCGAGGTAGTTGGCGGCCCGCCAGTGGGCGTCCAGGGTGCGCAGTTCGCCGTCGGTGAGTGGGGTGCGGGTCGGCTGGTCGGCCTGGGGCATGGGTGACTCCACAAGTCGTCAGAGGGTGCTCGGCGAGCGGGCAGGGCGTGCGGGGCCGGGGCCGGGTCAGTCGTGGGCGACGACGGCGACGGGGGCAGTGGAGTGGTGCAGTACGGCGTGGGCGACGGCGCCGATACGGGTGCCGAGCGGGTTTCGGCGGATGCGTCGGCCCACCACGACCAGCGACGCCTCCCGCGAGGCGTCGGCCAGCAGGGCGGCGGCGCTGCCCATGCGGGACCGTCCTACCACCTCGACCGCGGGATACTTCTGCCGCCACGCGCCCAGCACCTCGTTCAGGGCCAGGGACCGCTCCTGCGCGTACTCCTCGTACAGGTCGACACCGGCGGCCAGGGCGTCGACGGAGGTGAACGGCATGTCCCAGGCGTGCACGACGTGCAGTGCGGTGGCGCGTCGGTCGGCCTCCTCGAAGGCGAACCCGAGCAGCGACGCGTCCGGGCTGCGGAGGTCGAGCCCGAGGACGACGGGGCGGAACGGGGCGGCGGCGGACGGGATCCCCACGGGGTCCCGCTCGTGCTCGTCGGCCGCCTGCTCCTCCGCACGGACCAGCACCACCGGCCGTACGGCGTGGGCGACGACGGCGAGCGAGACCGAGCCGACCAGAAACCCGCCGATGCCGCTCAGCGCGCGTGTCCCGAGGACGAGCAGCTCGGCGTCCTCGGCTGCCCGAACCAACTCCTCGACGGGCCGTCCCACGACGTGCTCGGCGGTCACCGTGACGCCGGGGTGGCGCAGTCGCAGCCCCTCGGCGGCCTCCCGGGGGATCCGCTCGGTCCAGTGCGGGTCCGTCTCGCCGCCCAGCAGCGGGGCCTGCCTCAGGGGACCTGGCGCGGGCTCTCGGACATGGACCAGCGTGAGCGGCAGGCCGCGCAGTCTCGCCTCGCGGGCGGCCCACTCGGCGGCGGCCCGGCTCTCGGACGAGCCGTCGAGGCCGGCGATGACGGGGCGGGGCATGATCTCCACCTCCTGAATCGTGGATCGCGGGGCGTTCCGGATCCGCTCCCAGCGTCGCCTTGCGGGGCCCGTACGGTGCAGGGGCCGCAGGTCCCCTCCAAGGGCCGACCGGCCCCTGGGAAGCCGGTCGGCGAAGCCGGCCGGGTACCCCCGCGCCCGCTTCCGAATCGGTCACCGGGCTGTCCGCGTACGGCCCCCGGGCTCTTTCAGGCCTACCCGAGTTCCTTCAGCGGTAGGGGACGACGGCGACCGGGCAGTCGGCGTGGTGCAGCACCGCATGGGTGACCGCGCCGATGAGCGGACCGAGACGGGTGTCCCGCCGGCGGCGCCCCACGACGAGGAGGGAGGCGCATGTGGAGGCATGCACCAGTTCGGCGGCGGCCCGCCCCTCCGTGACGGTCTCGGTGACCCGGACCCGCGGGAACTTCTCGCACCAGGGGCGCAGCGCCGCCACCACGAAGTGCTCCCGCTCGACGGCGTTCTCCCCGAGGCGTGCCGGGTCCGACCGGCCGCAGGCGCCGCAGCCCGGCGCGGCATCGATGGCGTGGATCACGCGCAGCCCGGCGCCACGGTGGCGGGCCGACTCGAAGGCGAACCCGATCAGCTCGTCACAGGGGTGCTCGGTGTCCAGTCCGAGGACGACGTCGCGGTAGGGGGTCTCCGGTATCTCGTCGGGCGAGAGGCCGTCCAGGGCGGGCAGATGCTCGTCGGCGCAGGCCTCGCCGGCACGGACGAGCACCACCGGCCGCGGTGACCGGGCGACGACGCGCTGGGACACGGAACCGAGCACGAAGCCCGCGATCCGGCCGAGGCCCCGGGAGCCGAGCACCAGTACCTCCGACTCCTCGGCGGCCGCGAGCAGCACCGTCACCGGTGCGTCGGGTACGAGCGACTCCTCCACGCGCAGGCCCGGGTGCGCGGCCCGCACACTGGCCATCGACCGCCGCAGGGCACTCTCGGCGGCGCGGAGCCGTCCGGTGTCGACGGGCACGGCGGTGCCGGACTCCGGTTTCGGGTACCAGGCGTGCACCAGGCGGAGCCCGGCGCCGCGCCGCAGCGCCTCCCGCGCGGCCCAGTGAGCGGCTGCGAGGCTCTCGGCCGATGCGTCGACTCCCGCGGTGACATGCTGAGCCATGCTGCGCACCTCCAGCGCGTGCGGCGTGCGAGCCGTGGTGCCCTCACGCCGGGCCTCGTCCGGGTGCCGTGGTGTGCGCAAGGGCCGCTCGGACCTGTCGGGGGGCCGGGCGGCCCCCGGCCGGGGCCGGACCGCGGGCCCGCGCCGAGCGGCGTCGGGCTCTTCACCCACCGGAAGGTTCCCGGGTTGCGCGCCCACCGCGAGGTGGTGACGGGCGCTCCCACGACGACCAGCATCCTCCGCGCGGTGCCCGCCGACCACCGGGAGCAGCCGCCGCGGACGGCCACGAGGCGTCACGGTGATCCGCGAGCAGTGGGCCGAACGGCCCTAGTGCTTCCGGTCCCCGTGGGCGAAGATCGTGATCGCGGGCGTCCCGCAGCCCGCCCCGCACCGAGAACGAGAGGTTCCGATGGCTGAGGCGCCCACCTTCACCGGGAAGGACCCCATCCGGGTCTTTCTGCTGGACGACCATGAGGTGGTCCGCCGCGGCCTGGCCGATCTGCTGGACTCCGAACCCGACATCTCGGTGGTCGGGGACGCCGACACCGCGGAGCACGCGCTCTCCCGCGCCCCCGCGCTGCGGCCGCACGTCGCCGTCCTCGACGTACGCCTGCCCGACGGCGACGGCATCAGCGTGTGCCGTGACCTGCGCAGCCGGATGCCGGAGCTGGCCTGTCTGATGCTGACCTCGTTCGACGACGAGGACGCGCTCCTCGACGCGATCATGGCGGGTGCCTCGGGCTATGTGCTCAAGCAGATCAAGGGATCGGACCTGGTCTCGGCGGTGCGCACCGTCGCCTCCGGGCAGTCCATGCTGGACCCCGCGACCACGGCACGGCTGATGCGCTCGCTGCGCTCCGACCCCGCCGAGCAGCAGCCCGTCGCCTCCGAACTGGCGAGCCTGTCGCCGCGCGAGCGGGACATCCTCGCGCTGATCGGGGACGGGCTCACCAACAGGGAGATCGGCAAGAAGCTGTACCTGTCGGAGAAGACGGTCAAGAACCACATCTCCCGGCTGCTCGCCAAGCTGGGCGTGCAGCGGCGGGTCCAGGCCGCGGTCCTCGCCTCCCAGCTCACGCCGCCGGAGTCCGGCGACGGCCACGCCCGGTGAGCCGGCGGTCCCCTGCGGCGTCCGGCTGACGTGACCGCCGGGCCGTCACTCCCCCGGCGGCCGTACCGGGACGCACCACACCAGCCGTGTCCCGCCGCCCTCGTGGCGTTCGCCGACTGTGAGCGTGCCGCCCAGGGCGGCGGCCCGTTCCTCCAGGTTCCGCAGCCCGCTGCGGTCCGCGTCCCGCGGCACCCCGCAGCCATCGTCGGCCACCGTGAGCGTCAACTCGCCCGCCGCCAGCCGCAGGTGCACGTCAACGGAGCGGGCCCCGGAGTGCCGGGCCGCGTTGCTCAGGGCCTCGCCGAGGACGGCGATCACGTGGTCGCCCGCGTCGTCGGGGACCTCGGTGTCCACGAGGCCCTCGATCCGCAGTGCGGGGGTGAAGCCGAGGGAGGTGGCCGAGGCCGTTACCGTCGCGGACACCCGGGCGCGCAGACCGGTCTGTTCCTTGGCCTGGCCGCCGTGGGTGCGCAGCCCGAAGATGGTCGACCGGATGATCTTGATGGTCTCGTCCAGGTCGTCGACGGCCCGCGACAGCCGTTCGGCGGCCTCGGGGTGGTCGACAAAGCGCTGGGTGCTCTGGAGCGTCATCCCGGCCGCGAACAGCCGCTGGATGGCCAGGTCGTGCAGGTCCCGGGCGATCCGGTCGCGGTCCTGGAGCAGTGCGATCTGCTCGGCGTCCCGCCGGCGCTCGGCCAGCTCCAGCGCGAGCGCGGCCTGTCCCGCGAACCCGAGCAGCGGACCGGCGTCGGCGTCCGTGAACGGCGTACGGCCCGCCGTGCGTCCGAGCAGCAGCACCCCGATGGACTTGCCGCTGGCCACCAGCGGCACCCCGAGCACGGGCCCGAGTCCGGCCCACAGATCCGAGTCCCGGTTGATCCGGGCGTCCTTCTGGATGTCGGCGCTGACCACCGGCTCCGCCGTGCTCAACGCGGCGTCCACGAACCCGTCCTGTCCTGACAGCACGAGACCCCGGCGGCGCTCGGACTGCGAACCGACCGCGAGCAGCGGCCGCAGCACGGTCTCCCCGGACACCCGTTCGGCGATCATGCCCACGTCGGCGGAGACGATCCCGAGGGCCTGCTCGACGATCAGCTCCAGTACCTCCGGGCCCGGGGCGCCCGACAGCAGAGCGCTGGTGACCTGGGAACTCGCCCTGAGCCAGCGTTCGCGCAGCCGCGTCTCCTCGTACAGCCGGGCGTTCTCCACGGCGACACCGGCCGCCACCGCCAGCGTGGACAGCACCGCCTCGTCCTCGGCGTCGAACTCCGCGGCGCCGCGTTTCTCGGTCAGATAGAGGTTCCCGAAGACCCGGTCGCGGACCCGGATGGGCGCACCGAGGAACGAGTGCATCGGGGGGTGGTGGGCGGGGAAGCCGTAGGAGGCCGGGTGCTCCGAGAGCTCGGCGAGGCGCAGCGGCTCCGGATGCCGGATCAGCTCGCCGAGGATGCCGTGCCCGCTGGGCAGCGCCCCGATCTCGGACCGCCGGCCCTCGCTGATGCCGACGGTGTGGAACTCCGAGAGCATGCGGTCGTCACCGATCACGCCGAGCGCGCCGTACTCGGCGTCGACAAGGACCACGGCCGCCTCGACGATGCTGCGCAGCACCTGCGGCAGATCCAGTTCCCGTCCGACGGAGAGCACGGCCTCCAGGAGACGGTGGACCCGGTCCTGGGTGCCACGGGCCGCGTCGATACGGGCCTGCAGTTCGTCCAGGAGCTCGTCCAGCCGCAGTTTGGGCAGGTGCTGCTCCGACCGCCCCGGCCCTTTGCCGCTCATCACGTCCTCCGACCGCATCGCACAGACAAGGTGCGGAGCGCCAGCGCCCCCTAGGTCCTCACGATACTGGCTGAGGGCCCTGACCGAGGAGCGCTACTCACCCAAAGTGACACCCTGGCCACGGACTTTCGTCCGGGGGCCGTCACCGCCAGGCGGGCGAGTTGCACCCGACAGCCGACCGCTTTGCACCTAATGTGCTATGAGATGACCACATGTGCTGTGGGGACGCCACGGCCGGGACACGGGAGCTGCGGTGGCGCATACGGGCGGCCCGGCACACGGGCCGGGGCGAGGGCGCAGGGCGGCTGCCGTCGTGCTGGGCAGCCGGCCGTCGCACTCCGTACGCGTCACCCGGCGCGCCACGGCCGCCTCGGTCGCGACGGCGGAGGGCCCGGTCCGCTGGCTCCGCGTCACCGCCGCCTACGCCTGGCGTCTGATCCTCGTCGGGATCGTCGTCTACGGCGTCTTCTCCATCCTGGGACGCTTCCAGCTCATCGCCGTGGCCCTGTTCCTGGCCCTCGTCATCACCTCGGTGCTGCGGCCCCTCGCCGACCTGGTCAGCCGCCGGCTCCCCCGGTCCCTGACCGTCGCCGTCTGCCTGGTCGGCAGCATCCTTCTCCTCCTCTCCGTCCTCGCCCTGGTGAGCGACGCGGTGGCGGGCGAGTCGGCGAAGCTGGCCGACGAGTTCCGCGGTGGCATCCGGGAGATCCAACGATGGCTGGAACGCCCGCCGTTCCGGCTCAGCCCGCACAAGCTCTCCGATCTTCAGCAGCAGATCGTCTCCTATCTGTCCTCCCACCGGGCCATGCTGCTGAACAGCGCCGTCAGCGGCCTCGGCCGGATCGTCGAACTGGTCACCGGAGGCGCGCTCGCGGTCTTCTCCTCGGTGTTCTTCCTCCACTCCGGCGAGCGGCTGTGGCGCTGGACGCGGGACCGGCTGGTGCCCCGGGCCGGGCGGGAGGCGTGGGACCGGGCGGGGCACGCGGCCTGGCACACGTTCGCCGGATACACCCGGGGCATCATCATCGTCGCCGCCACCAACGCCGCGCTCGTCGGCGTCGCCCTGTTCCTGCTGCGGGTGCCCCTCGCGCTGCCGTTGACCCTGCTGGAGTTCTTCGCCACCTTCGTGCCGCTGGTCGGCTCGCCGGTCGCGCTCGCCGTCGCCACGGTGATCGCGCTGGCCGGCCGCGGCCCGCTCACGGCGGGCGCCGTGCTGCTGCTCATCGTCGTGATCGGCCAGATCGAGGGACATGTGCTGCACCCCCTGGTGATGAGCTGGGCCGTCCGTCTGCATCCGCTCGTCGTCGCCGTGTCCGTCATCGGGGGCAGCATCGTCGCGGGAGTGATCGGAGCCGTCGTCGCCGTCCCGTTCATCTCCGTCGTCTGGGCGGTGGTGCAGGCGCTGCGGCCCGCCCCGCCGTAGCGCCCGGGATCCGCCGCGCGGGCGGTCCCCACCGTGCTGTGCCACGCTGGCCGGGAAGAGGGCGAGGGGTGTCGGCCGAACCGTGCGGGAGGCGATGTGGGCCCCCAGAAGCCGAACAGGGCGGAACAGGGACAGCACCAGCACCAGCACCGAAGTCAGGAACCCGAAGACACAGGCACCGACCGCCTCAGGCGCAGGCACTTCCTCGGCGTGTGCGCCTGTCTCGGGCTCGCCTCGGCCACGGCCGCCGCCTGCGATCCCACCCCCGCCGCGCACCGGCGCCCCCAGAGGACCGCCTCCCGCCTGCCCGAGGCCGAACGGGACCGCCCCGGGACCGCGGACTGGCGGGTCCGCTCGCCGGGTCCCGCACCCGCCGTCGCCGGTTACGCCGATCGGGTGAGCGTGACCCCGGGCGAGGAGTGCGGTCTGTATGTGTCGACGACCGCGTCGTCCTTCCGTGTCTCCGCCTTCCGCGTCGGCTGGTACGGCGGGGCCGGCGCCCGGCTCGTCTGGGCCTCGGAACGCATACCGGGGCGCACGCAGCCGGGCCCGCGTCTGCTGCCCGGCACCCGCACCGTCCGCGCGGACTGGCAGCGCATCCTGACGCTCGGCACCGAGGACTGGCCGGAGGGCGCGTATCTGCTGCGGCTGGAGGCGGACAACGGCCACCAGCGCTATGTCCCGCTGATCGTGCGCTCCGTCCGGGGCGCGGGCCGCACCGTGCTGATGCACGCCCCCGCCACCTGGCAGGCGTACAACCGGTGGGGCGGCTACAGCCTCTACGGGGGTCAGTCCGGCGCGTACGCCACCCGGTCACTGGCCGTCAGTTTCGACCGGCCCTACGACGTCGACGGCGCGGAGAAGTTCCTGGTATACGAGCGCGCGGCGGTGGTCCTGGCGGAACGGCTCGGCATCCCCCTCGCCTACACCACCGGCCCCGACGTGCACCGCGACCCGGCCGTGCTGAGCGGCGCGGCCGCCGTGGTCAGCCTCGGGCACGACGAGTACTGGACACCCGAGCAGCGCCGGCATGTCACCGAGGCCCGCGACGCCGGCACCAATGTGGTCTTCCTCGGCGCCAACACCTGCTTCCGCCGGGTGCGCCTCGAACAGGGCGATGCGCGGCCCGAGCGCACGGTGGTCTGCTACAAGACCGACGTCCGCGCCGACCCCTGCTACACCTCCCGTCCCGCCCTGGCGACGACGGACTTCCGCCAGGCGCCCTCGCCCGACCCCGAGTCGTCGCTCACGGGCGTGCTCTACGAGGGCTACCCGACGGACGCGCCCTACGTCGTCCAGACGGCGGACCACTGGCTGTACGAGGGAACGGGCGTGCGTCCCGGGGACGGCTTCGACCACCTGGTCGGCGTCGAGTACGACCGGGTCACCCCGGGCGCGCCCGTCCCCGAGCCGCTGGAGATCACAGCCCACTCGCCGCTCATGTGCGACGGCCGGCGCAGCCACAGCGATTCGGCGTACTACACCGTCCGAAGCGGCGCCGGCGTCTTCGCGACCGGCACCATGCGCTGGGTGGAGGCCCTGCTGGCCGGCACCCCCGAGGGCGGCCACGACCACGGCATGGACGCCCGTACCGGCGCCTTCGTGACCCGCACGACGGAGAACCTTCTGCGCGCCTTCGCGCTGGGCCCTGCCGCACAGCACCGCCCCGCGCCCCGCCCGAACGTCGACGAGGTCTACCGGGCGGGCGGCTGACGGGCCGTCGGGGACGGGGCCGACGGGGGCAGGTCACCACGCTCCCCGTCGGACCAGATGGCGGCGGAGCCTTCCGGAGGGGGTACGGGGCAGCGACGGCACGAAGCTGACGCCCCGGGGGACCATGAACGCGGTGAGGTTCTCCCGGGCCAGACAGATCAGGTCGGCCTCCAGGCCCACCGGGATCGGGGTGACGGGCACGACGAAGGCGCGCAGCCGGTGCGCTCCGGCATGGTCGGTGACGGCGACCACCGCCACCTCCCGCACCCCCGGATGCGTTCGCAGCAGTTCCTCGGCCTCCAGCGGGGAGACGGCGACGCCCCCGACCGTCTCCATGTCGTCCACGCGGCTCAGATGCGTGAAGGTGCCGTCGGGTTCACGGCGCGCCCGGTCCCGGGTGGCCAGCCAGCCCCCGGCAAGGGCGCGCCCGCTCTCCTCGGGCCGGTTCACATATCCGGCCGTCACCGTGGGTCCGCGGACCCACAGTTCCCCGTCCCCGCCGTCCGGCACCGGTGCTCCGGCCGGGTCGCGCACCTCGACCTCGAAGCCGGGTACGGGGCGGCCGACGGTGCCCGGGTGGTTGTGCTCGAAGCTGTTGGCGCAGAAGGCGTGTCCGGTCTCGGTGGAGCCGAGCTGTTCCAGTACGGGTGCGCCGAGCAGGCCGGTGATACGGCGGGCCAGCCCGGTGGGCAGCGCCTCGCCGGACGAGACGGCGGCCCGTACGGACACGAAGCACGCCTCGTGCCCGTCCGCCCGCTCCGCGACGAGGGCCGCGTACCGGCCGGGCACCGCGTACAGCAGGGTCACCCGGTGCCGCACGACGAGTTCGTCCACGGCGGCGGGGTCCGGGCGCCGGTCGGGAAGGACCGCGGAGGAGCCCGAGAACAGCGGGAAGACGAAGGCGTTGCCGAAGCCATAGGCGGAGAACAGATGGGACAGCGACAGCGTGACGTCGTCGGGGGTGATGCGCAGCAGCCGCCGGGCGATGAGGTCGTGATACGCCTTCGGGTCGCCGTGGGTGTGGACGACGCCCTTGGGGCGGCCGGTGGTTCCGGAGGTGTACTGGACGAAGAGCGGGGCGTGGGCGTCGACCTGGTGCGCCGTGGCCGTGGGCCGGGCGGCCCCGGCGAGGGCGGCCGGCCGGTCGGCGGCGAGGCGGGCGCGGCGCGGGAACCGGTCACCGAGGCCGGGACCGGTCACACACAGCACGGGCTCGCTGTCCTCGGCCAGGAACTCCAGTTCGGGCGGGGTGAGCCCGGGATTGGCCAGGACCGCGACCGCGCCGAGGCGGGCGGTGGCGAGGAAGGCGGTGACCCAGGCGACGGAGTCGGGGAGGGCCAGGAGCACCCGGTCGCCGGGCCCGACCCCGTGCTCGGCGAGCACGGTGGCCGCCCGGGCCGCGAGATCGTGCACCTCGCCATGGGTCCAGCAGCGGTGGCCCTGGTGGAAGGCGGGCCGGCCGCTCCAGCCACGGCGTTCGGCGAGCGCGGCGAGCTGGGCCGCGAGATTGCCGGGGGCCTCCGCCTCGGCCGGCGGCAGGGCGGGCCGAGGGGTGGTCATGGTCATCGGGCCGCCTCCTCCGTGGCCGGGGCGGCGGTGTGCTCGCGGTGGGCGCGCATCACGGCGGCCGTCTTGAGCAGCATCTCCTCGTACTCGGCGGCCGGATCGGAGTCGAGGACGATCGCGCCGCCGGCGCCGAGGCCCATCAGGCCGTCGGCCAGTACGGCGGTGCGGACGACGAGACCGAGGTCGGCGGCGCCGCTGCAGCCGAAGTAGCCGAGGGCCCCGGTGTAGACGCCCCGGGCCTCGGTCTCCAGCGTGCCGATGATCTCCATGGACCGCAGCTTCGGCGCACCGGTGACCGAGCCGCCGGGGAAGCAGGCGCGTACGCAGTCCACGGCGTCCGTGTCCTCGCGCAGCCGGCCCTCGACGGTGGAGACCAGCTGGTGCACGGCCGCACAGGTCTCGGTGGCCATGAGCCGGGCGACCCGTACCGTGCCGGTCGCGCAGACCCGGCCCAGGTCGTTGCGGAGCAGGTCGACGATCATCAGGTTCTCGGCGCGGGTCTTGTCGTCGACGGCCAGCGAGTGCCGCAGCCGGGCGTCCTCCGCCGGGTTCGTGCCGCGGGGCGCGGTGCCCTTGACGGGCCTGGCCTGCGCGATTCCGTCCCGGGTGATCCGCAGGAAGCGCTCGGGCGAGGAGGACGCCACGTCGAGGTCGCCGAACCTGAGGAAGGCCCCGTACGGCGCCGGGTCGACACGGCGCAGCACCCGGTAGAAGCCCTGGGCGTCCTCGGGCGCGGGCAGCCGCGCGGCGTTGGTCAGGCAGATCTCGTAGCTGGTGCCGGCCTCCAGTTCACGTCGGCAGGCCTCGATGTCCGCGAGATAGGCCGTACGGTCGCGCACCAGCCACGGCTCCGCGGCGGCGGCCGGCTCCGGTTCCACGGGGTCGGGGACGGCGGGGGGCTCTCCGACGGAGACGAAGGTGAGCTGGGCCATCGCGCTGTCGAGCCAGTCGGCGGCCTCCTGGGTGGCCGCCGGGTTGTCCTCCGCGACGCACACCGCGTAGGTGGCGCCCTCCTCGTGGTCCACCGCGATCAGCCGGTCCGCGAACAGCCAGCAGGCGTCGGGGGTTTCGGCCCGGTGCGTGTTGGGCGAGCCGCAGTCGGCCTTCGTCTCGTAGCCGAAGTAGCCGACATAGCCGCCGGTGAAGTCGAAGGGGAGGCCGGTGGCATCGACATGACGGGTCGCCAACTGCCGCTTGAGGTAGTCGAAGACGCTCGCCCGGACCCGGCGCACCGGCCGTCCGGGCCGCTCGATCTCGCAGACGCCGCTGTCGACGTCATAGCGCACGAACTCGGCGAGCGGGCCGGTGCCGTCCCCGAAGAAGGAGAAGCGGGCGAGCCCGGGCTCGACGCGTGCGCTGTCCAGCCAGAAGGCCCGGGGGGCGTCGGCGCACATCCGGGCGAACGCCGCCTCGGAGTCGACGGCCGTGGCGAGCCGGCGGTAGTGGAGCCGGTGGGCGGGCCGCACGGTGCGGCGCGGGCGGGGGACGGCGGTCGCGGACTGCGGGATCGTGGTGTTCTTCGTACGGGTCCTGCGGGCACGCTCGGCGGTCAGATTGCGGAAGTTGACGAGCATGCGGTGGCCGTAGTCGGTGAGCACCGACTCGGGGTGGAACTGCACGCCCCACAGCGGCCGGGTGCGGTGCCGGAGGCCCATCACGACCCCGTCCTCGGCCCAGGCGGTGGCCTCCAGGGTCACGGGCAGCGGCTCGGCCACGGACAGCGAGTGGTAGCGGACCGCGGTGAAGTTCTGGGGCAGGCCCTGGAACAGGTCGCGGCCGTCGTGCCGGACCGTGGACAGATGGCCGTGCCGGGGCCGCGGCGCCGGAGCGACAGTGCCCCGCTCCCCCACCGCGATGCCCTGATGGCCGAGACACACCCCGAGCACGGGTATGCCGGCCCGTGCGATCACTCTCGCTCCGATGCCGAAGTCCCGTGGCTCGGCCGGGTGTCCGGGTCCGGGCGACACCACCACGTTGTCGAAGGCCGCCAGATCCGGCAGGTCCTCGACGGGGACGTCGTTGAGCACGACCACCGGCTCCTCGCCATTGACCTCGGCGATCAGCTGGAACAGGTTGTACGTGTAGGAGTCGTAGTTGTCGATGAGCAGGGTCTTCACCCGCCCACCTCCCTCGTGTCGGACTCGGGCCTGCCCGGGGCCGCCGCGCGGTCGTCCGCGGCAGGGCCCGCTCCCCGAGTGGAAGTCCGCCTCACGGCCCGGCACCACCCGATGAGCGTCGGCGGCGGTAACGGGCTCCCTGAGGTCACATCGACGAGTACGCAGCGACGGCGGATCATGTTCAAAGCCCCGGACACACCGAGGCGGCGGCCCGCCGCTCCCGGCGGGCCGCCGCCGCGCGGCGCCGGTGCCGAACGGGTCAGCAGATCCTGGGCAGTTGCTCCCCGATCGGCAGGTCGATCACCCGGGTGCCGCCGAGGCCGGTGCGGGCCACGACCATGCCCGGGTGCTCCACCACCGTCTCGCCGACGATCCGGGCCTCGGCGCCCAGCGGATGCGCCCGCATCGCGTCCAGGACGGAGTCGGCGTGCTGCCGCGGCACGAACGCCACGAGCTTGCCCTCGTTGGCCACGTACATCGGGTCGAGGCCCAGCACGGCGCAGGCGTTGGCGACGGCGGGCGGGACCGGGACCTCGCGCTCGGTGACGACGACGCCGGTCCCCGAGGCGAGCGCGATCTCGTTCAGTGCGGCCCCCAGACCTCCCCGGGTCGGATCCCGCAGCACATGCAGATCCGGGGTGACGGCCAGCATGGCGTCCACGAGTCCGCCCAGCGCCGCGCAGTCGCTCTCGATCTCCACGCCGAACTCCAGGCCCTCACGGACACTCATGATCGCCACACCGTGGGCCCCGATCGGGCCGCTGACGATCACGACGTCGCCGGGGACGACCCGCTGCGGCCGCAGATCGACGCCCGCCGGGATCAGCCCGATACCGGCCGTGTTGATGAAGACGCCGTCGCCGTGGCCGGCCTCCACCACCTTGGTGTCGCCCGTCGCCACCTCGACCCCGGCGGCCCGCGCCGCCGCGCCCAGCGCGTCGGCGACCCGGGCGACCGTCTCCAGTTCGACGCCCTCCTCCAGGATGAATCCGCAGGAGAGGTACGACGCCCGGGCGCCGCTCATGGCGAGGTCGTTGACGGTGCCGTTGACCGCGAGGTCGCCGATGCTGCCGCCGGGGAAGAACAGCGGCCGCACCACGAAGGAGTCGGTGGAGAACGCCAGTCGCACTCCCCCCAGCGACAGCGCGGCGGCATCGCCGAGCTGCGCCAGCGTGTCTCCTCCGTAGGCGGGCGCGAAGACGTCCCGCATCAGCTCCGCGGAGAGCGCCCCGCCGCCGCCGTGGCCCATGACGACGCGGGACTGGTCGCGCAGCGGGGCCGGGCAGGTCCAGGCCGCCGGGTCCACGGACGGCATGCGCAGATCGGTGGTGTCAGACAACGGGGGTCGCCTCCCGGGACGCGGGGGTCAGGTCCAGGCGCCGGTAGAGGTAGTACGCGGCGCAGGCGCCCTCGCTGGAGACCATCGTGGCTCCGAGCGGGGTGCGCGGGGTGCACAGGGTGCCGAACGCCTCGCACTCGTGCGGTTTGAGCAGGCCTTGCAGGACCTCTCCGCTGCGGCACTCGGCGGGTTCGCGGGTGCGGATGCCCTCCACCGAGAAGCGGTGCTCGGCGTCGTGGTCGCGGTACTTCGGGGACAGCCGCCAGCCGCTGCCGGGGATCACGCCGATGCCGCGCCAGGCACGGTCGGCGACCTCGAAGACGTCCTCCAGCATGGCCTTGGCGGCCGGGTTGCCCTCGGCCCGGACGGCACGGGGGTAGGCGTTGTCGACACGGTGCTCGCCCCGTTCGAGCTGGGCCACGGTGCGGCGTACCCCTTCGAGGATGTCCAGGGGCTCGAACCCGGTGACCACGATCGGGACCCGGAAGCGCTCCGCCAGGTCCGGGTACTCGTCGACGCCCATCACGCTGCACACATGCCCCGCGGCCAGAAAGCCCTGGACGCGGCAGCTCGGCGACCGCATGATCGCCTCGATCGCCGGGGGCACCCGTACGTGCGACACCAGCATGCTGAAGTTCCGGATGCCGAGCCTGCGGGCCTGATGGACCGTCATCGCGTTGGGGGGCGCGGTGGTCTCGAAGCCGATGCCGAAGAACACCACTTCCCGGTCCGGGTTCTCCTGGGCGATGCGCAGGGCGTCGAGCGGGGAGTAGACGACCCTGACGTCCCCGCCCGCCCCCTTCACCTGGAACAGGTCACGGCCGGTGCCGGGCACACGCAGCATGTCGCCGAAGGAACAGAAGATCACCCCGGGGCGGGAGGCGATCTCCAGCGCCTTGTCGATGACCTCCAGCGGGGTCACGCACACGGGGCAGCCCGGGCCGTGGATCAGTTCCACCTCCTCGGGCAGCAGTTGGTCGATGCCATGGCGGATGATGGAGTGGGTCTGGCCGCCGCAGACCTCCATCAGGGCCCAGGGCCTGGTCACCGTGGCGTGGATCTCGTCGAGGAGCCGGCGTGCCAGATCCGGGTCCTGGAACTCGTCGATGTACTTCACTGGCGTGCCTCCTCGCGCCCGGGCGGGAGCGTTCCGTCCGCCTCCGCCGCCGTTTCCCAGGGGTCGCCGAACTCCTCCTGCAGCATGCCGAGGGTTTCGAACAGTTCGAGCGTCTGCTTGGCCGACTCCTCGTCGAGGCGCTGCAGGGCGAAGCCGACGTGGACGATGGCGTACTCGCCGACCTGGATGTCGGGCAGGTACTCCAGGCACACCTCCTTCACGACACCGCCGAAGTCGACGGTGGCCATCCGGGTGCCGTCGCGTTCCTCGATGTCCAGCACTCTGCCGGGTACCGCAAGGCACATGGGCCTCTCCTCGCTGTGGATGGTGCGTCGCCCGGCGCTGCCGGGACGGTCGGTCAGTCGGGGACCGTGGTCCGCTTCCCCGTGCGGGCGGCCACCACGAGCTGGCCGAGGGCCAGACCACCGTCGCCCGGGGGTACCAGGTGGTGGCGCAGCACGGTGAAACCTTCCGCGCTCAGGTCCCGCGCGCAGGCCGAGGAGAGCAGGGAGTTGAGGAACACACCGCCGGTGAGGGCGACCGTGTCCACTCCGTGCCGCTCCCGTACCCGTACGCACATGGCGCGGACGAGGGCGGCGACGGCCCGGTGGAAGCGGGCCGCGATCAGCTCCGCGGGCACTCCCGCGCGCAGGTCGTCGACGATCGCCGCGATCACCGGCGCCGGATCCGCCCGGACCGGGCCGCCGTCCGGCCCCGGCGGCCCGATGGCGAAGGCGTAGGCCGCGGTGTCCCCGGCAGGGGCCCGCAGTGCGGCAGCCTCCAGTTCGACGGCGGCCTGGGCCTCGTACCGCACTCGGTGACGGACCCCCGCGAGGGACGACACGGCGTCGAAGAGGCGGCCCATGCTGGAGGTGGGCACGCAGTTCAGGTTCCGCTCCAGCTGCCGGTCCAGCACCCGGCGTTCGCCCGGCGGGCAGACGTCCGCGCAGGGCAGTCCGGCCGACCAGTCGATGCCCGCCCGGCGCAGGTGCGCGAGGGCCATGCGGTACGGCCGGTGCACCGCGGCGTCGCCCCCGGGCAGCGGCGCGTACGCCAGATGCCCGAACCGGAGGAACCCGTCGTAGTCGGCGAGCAGGAACTCCCCGCCCCACACCGCCCCGTCGTCGCCGTAGCCGGTCCCGTCGAAGGCGACGCCGAGCACCGGCGTGGCGCCGTCGAGTCCGTGCTCGGCCATCGCGCTGGCGACATGGGCGTGATGATGCTGGACCCGGACGACGGGACGGCCCGCCGCATTGCGCAGGGCCCAGCCGGCGCAGCGGTAGGCGGGATGCCGGTCGGCGGCCAGCAGCCGCGGCCGCACCGGGGTGATCGACTCCAGCTGGGCCACGGCGTGTTCGAAGGCCTGTTGGGTGGCGAGGTCGTCCATGTCGCCGATGTGGGCGGACAGCCACGCCATCCGGCCCGCGCCGAGGCACAGCGTGTTCTTGAGGTCTCCGCCGACGGCGAGGGCCGGACGCACCTCGACCGGAAGGGGCAGCGGCAGCGGCGCGTATCCCCGGGCGCGGCGTACGAGCAGCGGCTGTCCGTCGCACACGCGCACCACAGAGTCGTCGCACGGCACATGGATCGGCCGGTCGTGGGTGAGCCAGGCGTCGGCGAGGCAGGCCAGCCGCTCCAGCGCCTCCGCGTCGTCGGTCACGATGGGTTCGCCGGAGACATTGCCGCTGGTCATGACGAGCAGCCGGGGTCCCGCGGGGTCGCCGGGCAGACCGAAGAGCAGATGGTGCACGGGGGTGTACGGCAGCATGACGCCGAGGTCGGGGCTGCCGGGCGCGACGCCCTCGGCCGGGCGGGCGGCTCCGGGCGCGGTGGGTCCTTGGGTACGGCGGCGCAGCAGCACGATGGGCCGGGTGGCGTCGGTGAGCAGGGCGCGCTCCTCGGGGGCGAGCCGGACGAGGGGCTCGATGTCCTCGATGTTCGCGGCCATGACCGCGAACGGCTTGTCGCCCCGGGCCTTGCGGTACCGCAACCGGTCGACGGCCGCGGAATCGGTCGCGTCGCAGGCGAGGTGATAGCCGCCCAGGCCCTTGACCGCCAGGACGGCGCCGCGCGCCAGGAGCCGCCGGGCCGCGGCGATCGGGTCCCCCTGCGGTTCCGGGCCCGGTGGGCCGCCCGCGTCCGCGCGGCCGAGGAGCAGCCGCAGCCGCGGCCCGCAGACCGGGCAGGCGATGGGCTGGGCGTGGAAGCGGCGGTCGCCCGGATCGGAGTACTCGCGGGCGCAGTCGGCGCACATCGGGAACCCGGCCATGGTGGTCTGGTCCCGGTCGTAGGGCAGGCCGGTGACGATGGTGAACCGCGGGCCGCAGTGGGTGCAGGTGATGAAGGGGTGGCGGTGGCGCCGGTCGCCCGGGTCGGCGAGTTCGCCGAGGCACGCGGCGCAGGTCGCCGTGTCCGCCGGAATCAGCGCCCGCGCGGGGCCGTCCGTCCGGGAGGCGCGGATGGCGAAGGCGGTCTCACCGGCGACGGGCACCTCTTGGTGCCGGACGCGGTCCACCCGGGCCAGCGGGGGCGCGTCCTCGGCGATGCGGTCGCAGAACCGGGTGACGGCTTCCGGGTCGCCCTCGATCTCCACGACCACGCCCTCGGGGGTGTTGGTCACGTACCCGGACAGCTTGAGCGCGGTGGCGCGGGCATGGACGTAGGGCCGGAAGCCGACACCCTGCACCACGCCTTGGACGGTGACCCTCCGACGCAGCCGTGTACGGACCGCGGCGGTCGTGGGGGGTGAACCGGTCACGAGCGGGGCTGCGCCATGGCGGCGGTGCCGTTCGTGTGGTCCTGGGCTCCGTCGACGGTCCGGTCGTGGGTGTGGCCGGCGTGCGCGGTCGTGTGGTCGCTGTCGCCGTGGTCGTGGGTGTGCCGGTGCGGCTCACGGGCCATCACGGGCGTGTGGACGGGGGCGCCAGCCGCGGCCGCCAGGGCGCGGTCGAGCAGAAGTCCGACCCCCGCGTCGCGGCGGGCCGAGGTCAGCAGCACCTCCACCCCCGGATTGACCCGCTCCACGTTCGCGCGGAACGTCTCCTCGTCGAAGCCGACCGCCTCGGCGATGTCCGTCTTGGTGACCACGACCAGATGGGCGAGCCCGAAGGCGGTCGGGTACTTGAGCGGCTTGTCCTCGCCCTCGGTCACGGAGGCGAGCACCACCCGCAGCGTCTCCCCCAGGTCGTAGGAGGCAGGACAGACGAGATTGCCGACGTTCTCCACGAACAGCAGCCGTACGGGGTCGGGCAGCCATCCCTCCAGATGACCGGCGAGCATCCCGGCCTCGAGATGGCACAGACCGTCGGTGAGGACCTGCTTGACCGGGACCCCCGAACGCGCCAGCCGTGCCGCGTCGTTCTCGGTCGCGAGGTCGGCCGTGAGCGCCGCGACCGGCACCGCGCGGTCCCGGGCCTCGACCAGTTCGCGTTCCAGGAGGGCGGTCTTGCCGCTGCCGGGGCTGGAGAGCAGATTGACGACGGTGGTGCCACGGGCCGTGAGTTCGGCGCGCAGGGTGTCCGCGGCCCGGTCGTTCTTGGCGAGTACGGCCTGGTGCAGGTCGACCACACGGCACATGGTTCAGCACTCCTCGGAGATCGGTTCGCGGGTGGGTTCGGGCGGGCGGCCGTCCTCCCACCGCACACCGACGATCTGCAGTTCACGGCCGGACAGCAGGTCGGTGGTGCCCGCGTCACAGCGCGGGCAGCTCAGCAGCGGGGGCATGCCGACGGCCCATTCGTGCGCGCACGGTGCGCAGCGGGCGCGGCCGGGCACGAGGTCGGTGACCAGTTCGGCGCCTTCGAGCACGGTCCCGGCGCAGGCCAGTTCGAAGCAGAAGGACAGGGCGTCGGGGACGACACCGGCCAGCTCACCCACCTGGAGTCGGACCTCGTGCACCGCCGTGACGTCACCGGCCCGCTCGGCCGCCTCTTCCACCTGGCCGATCACCGCCAGCGCGATGGACATCTCGTGCATGGGTCTCCGTCCCGGCGGGAGGCCGGGAAACGGCCCCGTGGGACAGGGCGTGCGCGGCCCGCCGACTCCATTAGAGGTGAGGCACCGTCGGCTCGGTGCCCGGCGCGCCGGGGCCGCCGGGCGGGTCCGCCGTTCGCCGCAACGGCCGGGGCGAGGACACCGCGGCTCAGCGTGCGGTGTCGTCCACGAGGGTCTCGGGCACGAGGGCTTCGTCCGCCCGGGCCCCGGACGCGGGATCGCCCGCCGCGTCGGACCGCAGCAGTTGTTCGATCAGCTGGACGGCCCGGGGTACGGCGTCCGACACCGCCGGGCTGAGGCCGAGGCGCTCCTCCACACAGGCGGGCTCGCACCCCACCACCACCGTGCGCCGGGGCGGCTGACCGCCCGTGCCGGCGCTGAGCGTGCCGAGCAGGGCGAGGACGGCGTCGGGCGTCATCCGGTGGCCGTCCATCGGCACGCTCGGGGCACCGTCCGCCGCGGCCTCGTGCTCGATCACATACAGCGTGCCGGGATCCCCGCCGCGCGCGGTGGCGTCCACCAGCACCAGCGTGTCGTAGCCGTCGAGGACCTGGTAGGCGAGATGCACTCCGCGCACCCCGATGTCCAGGACCTCGACATGCGCGGGCAGCCGACGGCCGCTGAGCGCGCGGACGGTCTCCACGCCGAAGCCGTCGTCCCCGAGGAAGACGTTCCCGATGCCGGCCACCAGGACCTTGCCGTTGTCGCCGCCGGGGTTCATGTCTCGTCCTCCACGGGGGTCACCTCGTCGGTCCGGAAGTAGAGGAAGCTCCCCTGCGCCCGCCGGATGTCGGCGCCCGGGTCGCCCGCCACCGTCACCGCGAGATGCACCGAGCCGTCCACGTCGTGCAGCACGGACTCGACGGTCGCGGTACGGCCGCGCAGGAACAGATCCTGTGCGTCGGTGCGCCGCAGTCCGGGGTGGAGTCGCACCCGGCTGCCGGCGCGCACCGGGCGGCCGTCCACGACGACCTCGCCGGGGGCCGGGGCGAAGTCCGCCGGGGCGAGCCGGGTGTCCGGCTGCACGACCCCGTACTCGTCGGGGAATCCTTCGGCGGGCGCCGCGCCCGTCACCTCGCGCACGGTGCTCGGGGTGAGGGCCCCGTCGGCGGCCACGGGCGCGTACGACGAGCCGGGGCCGTCGGGGTGTGCCGGGGGGACGGCAGGATGGTCCCCGAGGATGACCGGCGAGGACAGCACCACGTCCGCACGGCCGGGTTCGCCGGCGAGGACGGGCCAGGTATGCAGATTGCGGCAGGAGGCGATGGCGTCCTTCGCCCATTCGGGGGGTTCCGTCATCGACAGGAAGGACCCGGCGCTCAGTCCCAGCAGGAGATGGGTGGCCATCAGGGAACGGGGCAGCGCCGAACCCCGGTCCGCGGCCTCGCCGTCCGCGGGGGTCCAGAGGCTGGTGTTCTCGACGACGGCGGTCAGCCGCATGACCCTGAAGGGGCCGTCGAGCCGGCGTGCCGACAGCCGCAGGGTGCCGTGGATCTCCTCGTACCGGCGTACCAGACGGCCAACGGCCCGGCCGTCCGCGTCGAGAGCCGGCTCGCTCTCCTCCTCGACCGGGCGGGCGAAGGCGACCGTGACCCCGTCGCCCTCGACGAGTTCGGCCAGGGTGACGACCGCTTCGACGCGCTCCACGGTTCCCTCGTCCAGGGGAGCGAGGACGCGCTCCCCCAGCCGGAGTTCGGCAACCGTGGTGAACGTGCCGTCGGCCCGGGCCTGCTGGACCGTACGGCGGCGGGCGCGCAGGAACCGCAGCTCGACCGCCAGGGTGGCGTCCGCGCCCGGTTCCATCAGGCACTCGGTGTGCTGGAAGTCGTACTCCTCCTCGCGGTCGGCACCCCAGGCGGGCGGTACCAGCACCCCGAACTGCCGGCGCAGCCGGTGCTCGGCGGCGGAGCCGCGGTACGGGTGGAGCGCACAGCCCTCGAAGAGGACGGCGTCGGCCACCCGCCGGGCGAGGGCGAAGCGTGCCTCCGTCTCCGGGGCGAACACGGTCACGCTCACGGAGCGGTCCTTTCGGGCGTGGGTGGGCCGCGAAACGCGGCACGGGGGCGGCGGTCCCCGGTGAGGGGGCGGCGGTTGCCGGCGCGCGACGGTCCCCTCCGGGCCGCCGGGCGTCCTGTCATCAGTCGGGCCGCCGTCGTACGGCGACGGTGAGATGCGGGGGCGTGCACGACGGTGTCTCCTTGCGGACGAACGCGCGCCGCAGCGCGTGGTAGGGCGCGCCCGGATCGTGGAAGGTCCGGTGCATCCTGGCCAGCTCCCGTGCCCGGAAGGCGGCCGGCGGCTCCTTGCTCTGCTGGAGCTCCAGCTCCGCCTTCTTCGCCGCGATCCGGGACCGTGTTCCCGGCAGTGCCGCCAGCCGGGCAGCCAGCCGGCCGGTCTGCGCCGCGAAGTCCTGCGGCCCGCACTCGACCACCCGGTCGACGAGTCCGATGCCCCGGGCCCGGGCGGCGCTCATCGGCAGGGCCTCGTCCACCAGCCGCTCGGCAACCGTGGCACCGACGCGACGGGGCAGTGTGTAGGTCCAGTACTCGGAGCCGTACAGGCCCATCAGCCGGTAGTGCGGGTTGAGGACGCAGCCGGCCCGGCACCAGACCTCGTCGGCCGCGAGGGCGAGCATCACGCCGCCCGCCGCGGCGTTGCCGCCGAGCGCGGCGACGACCAGCCGGTCCGTGGTCGTCAGGACCGCCTCGACCAGGTCGTCGATGGCGTTGATGTTCGCCCAGGACTCGGCCGCGGGGTCGGCGGCGGCCTCGATGACGCCCAGATGGATGCCGTTGGAGAAGAAGTCCCGTTGGCCGCCCAGCACCAGCACGGAGGTGGGGCGCGCGCATGCGTCCCGGTAGGCGGCGAGCAGCCGCCGGCACTGGGTGGTGCTCATCGCGCCGCCGGGGAAGGCGAAGGAGAGGAAGCCGGCGCCGCCCTCCTCGCGGTAGCGGATGTCGGTCCAGGCGGGCGATGCGGCGTCCGGGGCCACGGGCAGCTCGGGCAGCGGCGGCAGCCGGTCGCCGAGGGCCTGTACGGCGGGGAGCTTGATCGGACGGGGCTGTCCCGGCACGCGCCGCCTGCGCAGTTCGGGAATCCACACGGCGCCGTCCGCGGTCGCCCGGCAGATCGCTCCGGCCCGGGTGGCGAGCAGTTCCCCGGGGGTTCCGCGCAGCTCCTCCGCGGGGTGGCCGCCGTGCAGGTACCACTCCTCGCCGAGCAGCACGTCGAGCACCCCGGGCTGGGAGTCGGCGGCGCGCAGCTTGCGGACGACGACCGGTGTCGGATCCGCCGCCCAGTCGATCCGGCGGACGCTCTGGTCGAGGTACGGGCGGCTTCGCGCGACGCTCTGGGCGAGGGGGGCGTAGGTCCCGGAGGCGAAGCGCTCCACGGCCAGCAGGACGGCCGCGAGGGCCGCGTCGGCGATCTCGCCCCGGTAGAGGTCGCTCTTGGACACGGGCGGTACGGGACACGCCACGGTCGCCCACACGGCGCCGGAGTCCATCTCCTGCTCCGCCTGAAGTACCGTCACTCCCCACCGTGTGGCACCCTCCGTGATCGCCCAGTCCAGGGAGGACGGCCCACGGTCTCCGAGGGGACCCGGATGGACGATGAGGCACGGGTACGCGCTCCACACCTCCCGGGGGATCGCCGTCTTCAGCATCGGCGCCAGCACGAGGTCCGGCGCGTGCCGCCGTACGGCGTCCGCCAGGGGGACGCCCGGCAGGGCGAGTTCCACCGCCACCGTGTGGCCCCGGTCGCGCAGCTCGGCGTGAACGCGCTGGGTGAGGCTGCTGAACGCGGTGGCCACGAGCAGGATGTGCACGGCGGACTCCCGGCGGACGGTGCGGGCGGGGTTGCCCGGCCGACTGCGATGGTCGGGCACGGCCGTCCCGGGCGTCAGCAGACTGGCTAGCAAGTCACTCGAAAGTGGGCGTGGCGCCGCCACTCGGCGGTGAGAGCCGCCGTCTCCCACCGGCGCGACGGATCAGGCGAGCGGGTCCGACGGAAGGGGCCCGGCGCAAGGGCCCGGTCCCGCGGTCCGGGCCGCCTCGCGCACCGGGGAACGCACGATCACCGGGAGTGATCTCTCGCCTCCCGCCGCCGGGGAGTGTAGACATGGCAGCATGGTCCGACTTCTGGGTCGAACCGGTCTCCGGTCGTCCCGTCGTCCGAGCGGTCCGCGTCGCCCGGGCGCGCAGAGCCGCGCCGACCTGGTGTCCGCATCGGACGCCAGGGGGACCGCGCACCTGGCGCAGTCATCGTCCCCGCCGCCCTCAGGAAAGGAACGGGAGACGGATCAGCGGCGCCCGGGCGCCCTCGCGGCGCTGCGCTCGGCGCTGACCGGGCGCAGTGTCGCCGGACAGGTGTTCCTGCTGCACGTGATCATCGTGCTGCTGCTGGTGCTGACCGCGGTGGCGGCGCTGTTCCTTCAGGTGCGGCGCGACACCACCCAGGAGGCTCGCAACCGTTCCCTCGCCGTCGCCGAGGCGTTCGCTTACGCCCCGGGCACCCGTGAGGCGCTGAGCGGTCCCGACCCGTCGGCCGTGCTGCAACCGGCCGCCGAAGCCGCCCGTATCACGTCGAAGGTCGACTTCATCGTCGTCATGAACAACCAGGGGGTCCGCTACACCCATCCGGTACGGGAGCGCATCGGCCGGCAGTTCGTCGGGAACCTCGAACCCGCGCTGGCCGGGATGCCCGTGATCGAGGAGATCAACGGCACCCTCGGTCGGCTGGTGCAGGCGATCGTCCCGGTCAAAGCGATGGACGGCAGGGTGGTGGGCCTGGTGTCGGCCGGTGTCACGACGGAACACGTGGGCGCGGCCGCGTCCCGGCAGCTGCCGCTGGTGCTGGGTGCCGCGGCCTCCGGGCTGGCCCTGGCCACGGCGGGCACGGCGCTGGTCAGCCGGCGGTTGCTGCGCCAGACGCACGGCCTCGGGCCGCGCGAGATGACCCGGATGTACGAACACCACGACGCGGTGCTGCACTCGGTCCGCGAGGGCGTGATCATCCTCAGCGACGACGGCAGACTGCTGCTCAGCAACGACGAGGCGCGGCGGCTGCTCGATCTGCCGGATGACGCCGAGCGACGGCATGTGACCGACCTCGGCCTGCCCTCCGACACCGCCGCGCTGCTGGCCTCCGGGCGGACCGCCAGCGACGAGGTGCGGCTGGTCCGGGGCCGGCTGCTGGCCATCAACCAGCGGCCCACGGACCTGGGAGGGGGCCCGCCCGGGAGCGTGGCCACCCTCCGTGACTCCACGGAGCTGCGTGCCCTGTCCGGCAGGGCGGAGGTGGCGCGCGAGCGCCTCACGCTGCTGTACGACGCCGGGGGCGCCGTAGGGACGAGCCTGAGCGTACGGCGCACCGCCGAGGAGCTGGCGGAGCTGGCCGTCCCCCGGTTCGCCGACTTCGTCACCGTCGATCTGTATGAAGCCGTGCTGGAGGGCGAGGAGCCGGAGGCGGGGTCGGATCTGCGCCGTACGGCGTCCACCGGAATCCGCGAGGGCGCCCCCCTGTACCCGCTGGGGCACCGGATCCAGTTCGTGGCGTCCTCGCCGCAGGCCCACAGCCTGCACAGCGGCAGGGCCGTCCTGGAGCCCCGGCTGGGAGATGCCCCGGGCTGGCTCGCGCAGGACATCGAGCGCACCACGGCGGTCGTGGCGTACGGGATCCACTCGCTGATCACCGCCCCCGTGCGGGCGGGTTCGCTGATCCTGGGCCTCGTCAACTTCTGGCGCTCCGAGAAGCCGGAGCCCTACGACGTGGAGGACGTGGCGCTCGCCGAGGAACTGGTGGCCCGTGCCGCGGTCTCCATCGACAACGCGCGCCGGTACACGCGCGAACACAGCATGGCGGAGACGCTGCAGCGCAGTCTGCTGCCGCAGCGGCTGCCCGAGCAGGGCGCCCTGGACATCGCCTACCGCTACCTTCCGGCGCAGGCCGGGGTGGGGGGCGACTGGTTCGACGTGCTGCCGCTGTCCGGCGCCCGGGTCGCGCTGGTGGTGGGCGACGTGGTGGGCCACGGCCTGCACGCGGCGGCCACCATGGGACGGCTGCGCACGGCGGTCCACAACTTCTCGGCCCTTGACCTGCCGCCGGACGAACTTCTCGGTCTGCTGGACGAACTGGTGGCCCGCATCGACCAGAACGAGACGGCCGAGGACACGAGCGCCCCCGTCACGGGCGCGACATGTCTGTACGCGATCTACGACCCGGCGTCGCGGCGCTGCACCATCGCCCGTGCGGGCCATCCGCCGCCGGCCCTGATCCAGCCCGACGGCGAGGTCGGCTTCCCCGACGTGCCGGCCGGTCCGCCGCTCGGGCTCGGCGGGCTGCCGTTCGAGACGGCGGATCTGGAGCTCCCCGAGGGCAGCCGGCTCGTGCTCTACACGGACGGGCTCGTCGAGGACCGCGAGCGGGACATCGACGACGGACTGGAGCTGCTGCGCGCCTGGCTGGCGGATGCGGGACCGTCGCCCGAGGACACCTGCCGGGCCGTCCTGGACGCCCGGCCGCCGTCCCGGTCCAGCGACGACATCGCGCTGATCGTCGCGCGCACCCGCGCCCTCGTGCCCGACCAGATCGCCGAATGGGACGTGCCGATGGATCCGGCGGCCGTCGGGGAGGTGCGGGCCTCGGTGACACGGCGGCTGGCGGAGTGGGGGCTCGACGAGCTGAACTTCACGACGGAGCTGATCCTGAGCGAGCTGGTCACCAACGCGATCCGCTACGGCAGCCCGCCGCTCCATGTGCGGGTGGTGCGCGAACACAGCCTGATCTGCGAGGTCTTCGACGGCAGCAGCACCTCGCCCCATCTGCGCTATGCGGGCATGACGGACGAGGGCGGACGCGGCCTGTTCCTCGTGGCGCAGTTGGCCGAGCGCTGGGGGACCCGCTACACGCCGACGGGCAAGGTCATCTGGGCCGAGCAGCCGCTGCCCTGAGGCGGGCCCGGCCCCGGGGGACTTGTTCGACTCTACGAACCTCTCACATGACGGGTACCCATCATCCCCCGTTTCTGATAGTAAACCTTCCTATCAGTACAGCCACCCCCAACCCCCCACCCTTGGAGTCCCCGTGGTGCATCGCTCCCCCGACGCGTCAGGCCCGACGCACACGTCCCGGCGTACCGTGCTCGCCCTCATCGGCGCCTCCCTGGCCGCCGCGCCGCTCCTGAACTCCCCCTACGCCTCGGCGGCACCCACGGCCGCCAAGGCCGTGGGGCTCGACGACCCGGCGAAGAAGGAGATCGCCATGAAGCTGGTCTCCAGCGCGGAGAACTCCTCCCTCGACTGGAAGGCCCAGTACAAGTACATCGAGGACATCGGCGACGGCCGCGGCTACACCGCCGGCATCATCGGCTTCTGCTCCGGCACCGGCGACATGCTCGACCTGGTCCAGCTCTACACGGACCGCAAGCCCGGCAACGTCCTCGCCAAGTACCTGCCCGCCCTGCGTGCGGTGAACGGCAGCGACTCGCACCAGGGGCTGGACCCGAACTTCCCAAAGGACTGGCGCAAGGCCGCGCAGGACACGGCGTTCCAGCAGGCGCAGAACGACGAGCGCGACCGGGTGTACTTCAACCCCGCCGTGCAGCAGGGCAAGACCGACGGGCTCGGGGTGCTCGGGCAGTTCACGTACTACGACGCCATCGTCATGCACGGCGACGGGGACGACCCGACGAGCTTCCGTAACATCCGCAAGCGCGCGCTGCGCTCGGCGAAGCCGCCGGCGCAGGGCGGCGGCGAGGTGACGTACCTCAACGCCTTCCTCGACGCGCGCGTGTGGGCCATGAAGCAGGAGGAGGCCCACAGCGACACCAGCCGGGTCGACACCGAGCAGCGGGTCTTCCTGCGCAAGGGCAATCTGAACCTCGACCCGCCGCTCGACTGGAAGGTCTACGGGGACAGCTACCACATCGGCTGACCTCGAACCGCTACCGCAGCAGGGACACGGTCAGCGGCCGGAACTCCACCCGCGACCGTGCGCCGTCCCCGGCCCAGGTCACCTCGACGCCGTCGCCGTCGGCCACCACGGCGGCGACGGCGTCCGCCGGGGGCGCGGGCCGGGGCTCGGCCGTGAGCACAGCCAGGCACACATGCACCGAGGTGCCCCCGGCCCGCCCGCGCAGCCGGGGCACCCGGGCCCAGCGGGTGTAGGCCGTGCCCTGCGGCGCGGGCACCGGTTCGGAACCCTCGTCCCAGCCGTGGAGCCCGTGCAGCACCGACACCACGGGCTCCTCCGGCCCGGTGGCCCAGCCCGTATGGGTGACGCGGGCCCCGTCCGGGGCGCCGACCACACGGTGGAGCCGCAGTTCGTAGCGCCCCCGGACCACCGTCACGCTCTCCACCCGCAGGCCCGGCACCATCGGCGGTCCGGCGGCGAAGACGGGCCGGTGCCAGGACGCCGCCCACCCCCAGCCGTCCCCGTGCCCAGCACCCAGGGGGTGGATACGGCGCCGTACGCTGCCCCGGCCGTCCACCTCGACCGACAGATGGTTGTCCGCGATGTTCCCCGGGGCCGTGGGGCCGGTGCGGGTCGAGTAGGCCTGGCGACCGTAATGGGGATCGTCCTCGGCCGCCGACTCGCCCTCGTGGGGACGTACATGGTCACTGCCGTGGTTGTGCAGCCGTACGATCCCGTCGGCCCCCGTCGACTGCACGAGCAGCCCCGGCGCCGGCAGGGCGAGCACCCGGTCGGGCCCCTCGGCGGGCGCGGGCTCCTCCCGGGCCGTCCACAGCGGATGGTCCTCGGGCGCCAGCAGGGACACGAACGCCTTCGAGGCCCAGTACGGGGACGCCGGACCCGAGTAGCTCTGGAGGGTGGCGTCGTGGGGGCCGTACCAGCCGAGGGCGAGCAGCCCGTCGTCGGTCAGTGCGCCGCGGTCCAGGAAGTGGCGCAGACCGCCGTTGACCAGGCGCCGGGAGGTGCCGGGGGGCAGCGGGGTGTGGCCGGTCAGGGCGCCCAGGCCGACGGCCGCCGTGGCCGCGAACCGGTAGGTCAGCGAGCGGCCGAAGTGCAGCGGCGCGCCGTCCGCGCCGAACATCAGCGAGAAGCCCGCCAGATACTCCCGAAGCCGGGCTCCGTGGTCGGCGGCGGTTTTACCGTCCCCGGCGAGGTGGGCGTCCAGCACCGGATACAGATGCAGGGCCCAGCCGTTGTAGTGGTCGAAGGCACGCCCGTCGCCGTCCGCGTACCAGCCGTCGCCGCGGTACCAGCTCTCCAGCAGGTCCAGCGCGCGCCGCCGGGCCGCGGCCGTCTCCGCGTCCCCGCGGCCCACCGACTCCAGGAACCCGGCGACCGTGAAGGGGAAGAGATACCAGTTGTTCGGCGCGGGCGTGTGGCGCAGCGCCCCGCGCAGCCACTCCTCCGCCCGGTCCTGGACGCCCGCGTCGAGGTTCTTCCACAGCCAGGGAGCGGTGAGCCGCAGCCCGAGGGCGACCGACGCGGACTCCACCATCGGCTGGCCCTGCACATCGTGGTCCAGGACCAGCGGCCAGGACTCCGCGTCGCCCCGGCCGGGAGTACGGGTACCGGCGGCGAGCCCCGCCGCGTACCGCTCCAGCCAGCCGTGCGGGTCGCTCCCGCCGGCGCCCGCCACCCGGAAGGCGGCGGCGAGGAACGTGCGGGCGTAGCCCTCCAGACCGTCGGACCGCACCCCCGAGCGTGAGGGCCGTCCGGGCAGGCCGAGCAGGGCACGGCCAGGTGTGCTCCAGCGCCAGGCGGCCGCCAGCAGTCCGTCCGCCACGACCTCCCAGTGGGCCCTGGTGTATCCCGTGTACGGGCTCGACTCCCGGTCCTCCGGGGGCAGTTCGAAGGGGATGCTCATGCCTGGAACGCCAGCCTCTCGCGTCGTACGGGGTGCAGGAACCCGGCACCGGACGCCCAGCGCGCGGTCTCGGCGAGGGCGAGGTCGGCCAGCCGGCGCCACTCGTTGCCCTGGGAGCCGGCCAGGTGCGGGGTGATGAGCACGTTGTCGCAGTCCCACAACGGGTGCCCGGGGGGCAGCACTTCGGGGTCGGTCACGTCGAGCACGGCCCGGAGGCGCCCGGCCAGGGCTGCTTCCGTCAGCGCGTGCTGGTCGACGACCGCTCCGCGCGAGGTGTTGATCAGTACGGCCCCCGGACGCAGTGCGTCGATCTGGCGCCGGCCGACCAGACCGCGGGTCGCGGGCAGCAACGGCGTGTGTACGCTGACGGTGTCGACGCGTGCGAACAGCTCGCCCAACTCGACCTGCTCGACACCCAGTTCGGCCGCCTCCGGGCCGGTGACGTACGGGTCGTACAGCAGCACGTCGATGTCGTGCGGGCGCAGCAGTTCGACGACCCGGCGGCCGATGCGCGACGCGGACAGGATGCCCACGGTGCGGCGGTGGTTGCCGACGGTACGGGGGGTGCGCAGCCAGTCGTCGCGGCTGCGATCGGCGCGGTAGTCGCGGGCGCGTTCCAGGATGTCCTTGCCGGTGAGCAGGATCATCGCGAGGGTGTACTCGGCGACCGGGACGGCGTTGGCGGAGGCCGCGGAGGACACCTCGATGCCGCGTTCCCAGCAGGCCTCGGTGATGTGCCCGCGGACGCTGCCCGCGGTGTGCACGACCGCGCGCAGCCGGGGCGCCGCCCCGAGCACGTCCCGATCGAGCGGAGGGCAGCCCCAGCCGGTGACCAGCAGGTCGACATCGGCGAGGACGGCCCCGGCCCGTGGTGTGGTGAGGTCGTCGAGGACGGGCGGCGGGGCGAGGTCGCAGATCGCGGCGAGGGCGTCGAGGGTCTCGGTGTCGAGGACGGCCGCGGCGGCCTCCCGGGACATGGCGAGGGCGGCACGGGGGCGAAAGCCGGGGCCCGGCACGGCGGCGGTCGACGGGGAGTCGGTCATCTCGGGTCGGGAACTCCTCACGGGTGCGGCGAACCGGGCTACTTGAGAGCAACGGCGGTCGGTCCACTGCGCCGGAAGCGCCGCAGCAGAACGTTCCGGGCACGGGAATCCTCATGGCGCCGAAGCAAACGGTCAAGGGAGCGATCAGAAGAAGATAAAGCGGTCAAACGCTCATCACGCCTCGGAAACGCGCTTCCGGGTCGAGCCACGGACCGTGAGCGCGGGCAGCAGTTCGACGCGCTGGGCCGGGCGGGCCGCGCCCGCGCGGCCGCCATCGAGTCGTCCGAGCAGCAACTCCGCGGCCACCCGGCCCACTTCGTCCTTGGGCGGGGACACCGCCGTGAGCGGTGGGGTGCCCAGTCCGGCCACCACGTCGTCGTACGCGATGACGGAGCAGTCCTCGGGGACACGCACCCCCTCCCCCGCGAGCTGTTGCACGAGCATCAGGGCGTCCACGTCCCCGTGCAGCACGGCCGCGGTCGCGCCCAGCCTGCGCAACAGATCTGTCGGATCGGGCGACGCGTCCTCGGCATCCGGCGTGCCGACACCCGCCGACGGTGAACTCAGCGTCCACGCCCAGTCCTCCACCAGCGGGTGCGCGGCGGCGATCTCGCACAGGGCGGCCCGCAGGGTCCGCGCGGTGGGACTGTCGTCGCGGGTGGCGAACAGGATCCGCCGGTGCCCGAGCCGCACCAGGTGGTCCACGGCGAGATGCGCGCCGTACCAGTGGTCCGAGCACACGGAGTCCACCGCATGGAGCGCGCTGCCCCTGGGGGGCCGCCGCTCCATCAGCACCAGCGGGACGCCGAGCGCGGCCAGCCAGCCGTGGTCGGCCTCCTCGTCGGCCGTGCTGCGCCAACGGGGCGCCAGCAGCACACCGCGCGCCCCGTCCGCCAACGCCCGCTCGACCTGGGGGCGTTCGGCGCCGGGCACCTGCGGAGCGATGTGCAGGGCGATCCGCAGGCCGGCCGCTTCGAGCGCGGTGCGGGCGCCGTGCAGGGTCTCGTAGAGACAGGAGTGCCGCTCGGGCACGACCACGGCGACCGTGTCCCCGTCGGCGGCCCCGCTCTCCGGCAGCTCCTGGGCGGGCAGCGTGGACCGCACCACCCCGTGGCCGCGGCGCAGCCTGCCCTCGCGGGTCAGCTCCTCCACGTCCCTGCGGACCGTCACCACCGAGACCTGGAGTTCGGCGGCGAGGTCGCGTACCCGAGCCGAGCCGCGCGCCTGCACCGCGGCCAGGATCCGCCGACGCCTGAGATCGACCGGCTCCCGCATGAGGCCTCCCCGCCCATCCCTGTTCGTTTGAGCGATTCAGGCATCAGCATACGAGCGCTCGCTAGGCCGGATGACGGCCCGCTCGTCCGTCCACCGCGGATGCGGGTCCAGCGCGTAGCTTTGAGGCATGGTGTCGAGGACCGCCGAGCGCCATGTCGCTCTGCCCCTGGTCGAGGCACGATGGCTGAGCCAGACCTTCGTCCACTGGCCCTATGAGCCCCGGGTCGTACAGGCCCTGCTGCCGCCGGGGCTCACCGTCGACACGTTCGAGGACACCGCGTGGGTCGGGTTCACGCCCTTCGTGATGTCGGATCTGCGCCCCGGCGGTCTGCCGCCCCCGGGGTGGTCCTTCCCGGAGACCAACCTGCGCACCTTCGTACGCCGCGCCGACGGCCTGGACGGTCTGTGGTTCCTGTCCCTGGAGGTCGGCACGGCCGTCATGCTCGCGGGCTGGGCCATCGGCGCGCCGTATCACCTCGGCGCACTGACCTTGCACAAGGAGGACGGCGCCGTGCGTTACGCCGGGGTGCGCCGCGGCGGCTACCCGTCCTACGGCGTGACGGTCCGCCCCGGCGCACCGGTCGCCGTCGACGCCCTGGACCTCTGGCTGACCTCCCGGTGGCGTGCCTTCACCCGCACCGGCCGTGTGCTGTGGCAGACGGCCGTCGACCACGAGCCCTGGAGGTTGTGCCGGGCCGATGCGGTGGACCTCCGCCAGACACTGACGGCGGCGGCCGGCCTGCCCGCGCCGTCCGGCCCCCCGGTGTTCCACTACTCACCGGGAGTGCACGACGTACGGTTCGCGCCGCCCCGTCCCGCTACCCGGGCCCGCCGTCCCGGCCGCTGATCCCGGGCCCCTCCGCGACGGACCGGTCCTCCTCGTCGAACGCCTCCGCCGACACCTCGACCCCGGTGCGCACACGGTCCCGCGCGGCCGCCCCGAGGGCCACGGCCCCCGCGGCATAGGCGCAGCCCAGCAGGGCCGGTGCCCGTGGACCGGGCAGTTTCGACTCCAGTGCCCGCAGCGCGGTCTCATGCGCGGACCACAGCGCCAGGACACCGAATCCCCCGGCGGCGCCGAGCATCGCGCCGCCCGCGCCGATCCGCCGCAGGGCGGCTCTGAGTTCACTCTGCACCGCGAGGATCTCGTGACGGACCAGCTGCGCGGTGTCCTGGGCCAGTCGGGCCGCCGCGTCACCCACGGTGGGCCTGCCCTCCGACGATTCGCCGCCTTGCACATGCATGCTGCCGCCTCCGCCTCCGTCTCGCTGCGCACCGGGTGCCGGGTCCGTCGGCGCCGAGGCCCGCGGCCGGGGTCCCACTCCCGCAGTACCCCGCCAGGCCACCCCGTCACTCACCCAAATGCATCCAATACGCGCCTCACGCAATAAAAGGTGTGATCGTTGTAAACGAATGCCCTGCAGATATTCAGTCAGCGAGGAGCGACGGTGAGCGAGCCTGACCTGAAGCGCGGTAGCGCACGCGATGCGGATCCCGCGTTCGAGGAGGCGTGCGCGGTGGCCGACGCGGTGCTCTACGAGGGATATCTGCTCTATCCGTACCGCAGGTCCTCCCCCAAGAACCGGGTGCGCTGGCAGTTCGGCATCCTCGCGCCGCGCGCCTGGGCCGAGGCGTACGGCCCGGTGGCCCCCGGCCTCTCGGGGTCTGTGGAGTCCTGGTGGCAACAGACCGAGTGCCTGCTGCGGGCCGAACCCGATGCCGTCGTAAGGGTACGGGTGCGCTATCTGCAGACGCAGGACCGGAGCGTCGAGCGCCGGACCGAGGACGGCCGCCATGTGCCCGTCGACGGCCTGGAGGCCGCAGGCACGGTTCATCTCTCCTTCGAGGAGGCGGTGCCGCAGGAGACGGATCTGATGGTTCCGCTCGGGGATCTGCTGGCCGCGTCCCGGGAGTTCGACATCGGCGCTCCCGGTGGCGAGGAGACCGAGCAGTTGCCCGAGGGTGCGGGACGCCTGGTGCGCCGGCGCCGTCCCGTCGAGGCGCGGACGACGCTGAGCGCCGCGCGGCTGCCGGGCCCCGGCCCCCTGTACCGGCTGCGGGTGCGCACGGAGAACACCGGCCGGTCGACACCCGCCGGGGCGCCGCGGGACGAGGCCCTCGGTCATGCCCTGGTCGCGGCGCACACGTTCGTCGGCGGCACCGGGCTGAGCTTCTTCTCCTCCATCGATCCGCCCGACGAGGTCGCGGAGCTCGCACGCGACTGCCGCAATGTGCACACCTTCCCGGTGCTCGCGGGCGCGGAAGGATCCGACGGCCTCGTGCTGTCGTCGCCGATCATCCTGCCCGACCATCCGCAGGTGGCACCGGAGAGCCCCGGCGATCTGCATGACGCGGCGGAGATCGACGAGATCCTCACCCTGCGGACGCTGTTGCTCACGGACGACGAGAAGCGGGAGGCACGCGCCACCGATCCGAGAGCCGCCGGGATCCTCGACCGGGTGGAGACCATGCCGCCGGAGGTCTGGGCCCGGCTGCACGGAGCCATCCGCTCACTGGCCCCCGCCACCGCGTCCGGCCCGGCCCCGGCTCTCTCCCCTACGGACGGCTCCCCGGCCGCCGGCGTTCCGGCCGAAGGCGGCGGCGAAGCGTGCCCGCACGTCCTCGGACCGGGCGGGCGGACAACCGCCGTCCTGGACCAGGAAGGGTGTCATGGACGCCATCGAGTTGCTGAAGCATGACCACCGGATGGTCGAGCAGTTGTTCCGCGACTACCGCTCCGCCGCCTCCGGCCGGCAGCGCCGGGCCGTGGTCGAGACGCTGGTCCAGGAGCTGTCCCGGCACACCGCGCTCGAGGAACTGATGGTCTATCCGCTGGCCAAGAGGGTTCTGCCGGACGGAGTGCAGGAGATCGAGGAGCTTCTCTCCGAACACATGGCGGCCAAGAAGACGCTTCTGGCCCTCGACAAGTTGTCCGTGGACGACGACCGCGAGGAAGAGCTCGTCGAGCAGTTGCGCCAGGAGATCGAGGACCACGTGCACGAGGAGGAGGGCGAGTTGCTGCCCCGGCTCCGCGATGCCGTGTCCGAGCAGGATCTGGACCGGCTCGGAGAGCTCCTCACCCAGGCGAGGCAGACCGCGCCGACCCGACCGCATCCACACGCACCGGACGAGCCCCCCGCGCTGTCGCTCGCCGGACCGGTGGCCGCGGCCTACGACCGACTCCGGGACCGACTGCAAGGGAGGCCGAGGACATGACCAGCGAAAGCGGGACGACGAAGGTCAGCCACCAGCCCGCCAGGGCCGAGGACAGGCAGGGCTTCGACGAGGTTCACATTCTGTGGATCTCCGAGGGCATGAGCTGCGACGGCGACACCGTGTCGATGACCGCGGCCGGCCAGCCGGGGATCGAGGACGTCGTCCTCGGACTCGTCCCGGGGCTGCCGAAGGTGAACCTGCACAACAAGGTGCTCTCCCCCAGCCTGGGCGGCGAGGACTTCCTCGCGCCCTTCCGGGCGGCGGCACGCGGCGAACTGGAGCCGTTCGTGCTGGTCATCGAGGGTTCCATCCCCAACCAGAACATCATCGAGGGCGACGGCTACTGGACCTCGTTCGGCAACGATCCGGAGACCGGCAAGCCGCTCACCCTGAACTGGTGGCTCGACCATCTCGCCCCCAAGGCCTGGGCGGTCGTCGCCGCGGGTACCTGCGCCACCTACGGCGGGATCCACGCGATGGCGGGCAATCCCACGGGCTCCATGGGCCTTGCCGACTATCTGGGCTGGGAGTTCAGGTCGCGGGGTGCGCTGCCGATCATCAATGTGCCGGGCTGCCCCATCCAGCCGGAGAACTTCATGGAGACGCTGACCTGGCTGCTGTACCACGCGGCCGGCTCGGCGCCGCCGCCCCCGCTGGACCATATGCTGCGCCCGCAGTGGCTGTTCGGCAGAACGGTGCACGAGGGCTGCGACCGCGCCGCGTACTACGAGCAGGCCGACTTCGCCAGGGACTACAACTCGCCGAAGTGCCAGGTGAAGGTGGGCTGTTGGGGCCCGGTCGTCAACTGCAACGTACCCAAGCGCGGCTGGATGTCGGGCGTGGGCGGCTGCCCGAACGTCGGGGGTGTGTGCATCGGCTGCACCATGCCCGGATTCCCGGACGCGTTCATGCCGTTCATGGACGAGCCGACGGGCGCCACCATCTCGTCGGCCCTCATCCGGCCCTACGGGGCCGTGATCCGCAGGCTGCGCGGCATCACCAACATGGCCGTCAACCGCGAGCCCAGGTGGCGTCATGACAAGGGCGAGTTGACCAGCGGTTACGACCCCTACTGGCGCCCCACGGAGGGCATGAGCGAGAGAGCGAGGAAGACTCGGACATGACGGCAACCGAGGCGCGGGGCACCGCACGCAAACCTGCGCAGATCGTGGACATGTCGTGGGATCCGATCACCCGGATCGTCGGCAATCTCGGCATCTACACGAAGATCGACTTCGCCAACCGGGAGGTGGTGGAGTGCCACAGCACTTCGTCGCTGTTCCGGGGCTACTCCGTCTTCATGAGGGGCAAGGACCCGCGCGACGCGGGCTTCATCACCTCACGCATCTGCGGGATCTGCGGCGACAACCACACCACCTGTTCCAACTACGCCCAGCAGATGGCCTACGGCGTCAAGCCGCCGCCGCTCGCCGACACCATCGTCAACCTGGGCGAGGCGGCCGAGTACATCTTCGACCACACCATTTTCCAGGACAACCTGGTGTTCGTGGACTTCTGCGAGGCCATGGTCAAGTCCACGAACCCGAGCGTCCTGGCCCGGGCGGAGCGCACCGAGGCACGCAACGGCCACATCCACGGCTACCGGACCATCGCCGACATCATGCGCGCCTTCAATCCCTTCGAGGGCGAGGTGTACAAGGAGGCGCTCAAGGTCAGCCGGATCACCCGCGAGATGTTCTGCCTGATGGAGGGACGCCACGTCCACCCCTCCACGCTGTACCCGGGCGGGGTCGGCACGATGCCGACGCCGACCACGTTCACCGACTACCTCTCCCGGCTGCTGCGCGTCCTCGACTTCGTGAAGAAGGCCGTCGTGATGAACGACGACGTCTTCGACTTCTTCTACGAGGCGCTGCCCGGCTACGAGGAGGTGGGCCGCCGCCGGATCATGCTCGGCTGCTGGGGCGCCTGGCAGAACCCGGACGTGTGCGACTACCGCTACGAGACGATGAGCGAGTGGGGCCGGGCGATGTATGTCACCCCCGGTGTCATCGTGGACGGCAAGCTCGTCACCAACGACCTCGTCGACATCAACCTCGGCATCAGGATCCTGCTGGGCAGTTCGTACTACGACGACTGGGTGAACGAGGAGCCGTACGTCACCCGCGATCCGCTGGGCAACCCCGTCGACATGCGCCACCCGTGGAACCAGACCACGGTGCCGATGCCGCAGAAGCGCGACTTCGACGGCAACTACAGCTGGGTGATGAGCCCGCGCTGGTACGACGGCAACACCGGCGACCACCTCGCCCTGGACACCGGCGGCGGCCCGCTGGCGCGGCTGTGGTCGACCGCGCTCAACGGGCTGGTGGACACGCCGTACGTGAAGGCCACGGGGCACAGCGTGCGGATCTCGCTGCCGAAGAGTGAGAAGCTGCCGGAGACGACGCTGGAGTGGAAGATCCCCAAGTGGAGCAACACCCTGGAACGCGACCGGGCCCGGCCGTACTTCGTCGCCTACGCCGCCGCCATGGCCTTCCAGTTCCTGGAGCAGGCGATGGCCGCCGTCCGCGCCGGTGAGACCAAGGTCTTCGAGAACTACGAGGTGCCCGACGAGGCGATCGGGTGCGGCTTCCACGAAGCGGTACGCGGTGTGCTCTCCCACCACGTGGTGATCAAGGACAAGAAGATCGCGAACTACCACCCGTACCCGCCGACCCCGTGGAACGGCAGCCCCCGGGACGTCTACGGCACCCCCGGCCCCTACGAGGACGCCGTCCAGGGCCAGCCGATCTTCGAGGAGAACGGCCCGGACGACTTCAAGGGCGTCGACATCATGCGCACCGTGCGCAGCTTCGACCCGTGTCTGCCCTGCGGGGTGCACATGTACCTCGGCAAGGGCAACACCCTGTCCAAGCTGCACTCACCCACCTACGGGGCGGCTCATGCCTGAGACGGTACGGCTCGACGAGGCGGCGGTCGCGGAGCGGCTGTCGCGCGTCGACCGGCTGCTGGAGCAGATCCAGGACGCGCCCGGTCCGATGACCGGCGCGGCGGTCGAGGCCGTACAGGTCCTCACCGAGATCTACGGCGAGGCGCTGGCCCGGGTGCTGGACGGTGCCGACGGGCCGGTGGTGGAACGCATGGCCGAGGACGAGCTGATCGGGCATCTCCTGGTGCTCCACGGCATCCATCCGGAGCCGCCGGAGCGCCGGGCCGAGCGGGCCGTCGCCGGGCTGCGGCCCGCGGTGCGCGAGCGGGGCGGTGACATCGAACTGGCCTCCGTGGAGGAGGGGGTCGCCCAGGTGCGTGTGTCGGCCAAGGGGTGCGGGACGTCGTCCGCCGCCCTGGAGGACGCGGTCCGCGAGGCCGTGCTCGCCCTGGCACCCGAACTCACCGCCGTCGAACGGGCACCGGGGGACGACGGGCGGCGGACCGCCTTCGTCCCGGTCGAGTCGCTCACCCTGCGTCCGGCGTCCGCCGGAGGCCGGCCATGACCTCCGGCGCACTGGCCCGGGTCATCCGCTCCGCCGCCGACCGGCGGCCGGACGCGGAGCGGTGCGACCTGTGCGGCGCCGAGGTGTTCTCCGGGCACCGGCATCTGTTCGAGACGGGCCGGGAGGCGGTGCTGTGCGCGTGCCGGCCCTGTTCCGTGCTCTTCGTCCAGGAGGGGGCGAGCGAAGGGCGCTACCGGCTGGTGCCACGGCGCAGGGTGCGTCTCCCCCCGGTGGACACACAGGGGCTGGGCGTTCCGGTGGGGCTGGCCTTCTTCGTGCACCACGCGGACGACACGGTGACCGCACATCTGCCGAGCCCGGCGGGCGCCACCCGCTGGGAGGCGGACCGGGCGGCCTGGCGCGATGTCGTCTCCGGCTGCCCGCAGCTCGCCGGCCTGGCGACGGACGTGGAGGCACTGCTGGTGAACACCGCCCACGGGGCGCGAGAGCACTGGATCGCTCCGGTCGACGACTGCTTCCGGATGGTGGCCGTCGTCCGACGGGAGTGGCGGGGTCTGTCCGGCGGCAGCCGGGTGTGGCCCGCCGTCGGGCAGTTCTTCGCGGAGCTGACCGAACAACCGCAGTAACCGGCAAGGGAGCAGACGATGGGAAGGATCCGAGTAGGCAAGGCGCAGGTGAATCCTGATACGCCCCAGCACGTCTCCGGACTGCACCAGGGCAACAAGGGCCCGAACAAGCGGCAGACCGGTCACCACGAGGACGGGACCGCCGACGCGCGGCGTTCGACCGGGGTGCACTGGAGGGCGCACAACGCGATCGCGAAGACCATGCCGAACCTCCCTCCGGGATGACTCGGCCTCCACGGCCGCGCCCGGAGGGGCGCGGCCGCCCAGACGAGAGGAGTTGGGGATGACGGCCAAACGCGTGCTGATCGCCCAGGGTGTGCTGGTGGGCGCCGTTGCGCTGACGCTGCTCGCCAGGGAACTGCCCGGACTGGTCCGTGAGGTCAGGATCTGGCGGATGGTGGGAGTCCGCACCGGCTCCCGGCACACGTACTGAGCGTCCCGCCGCCAGACCTCACGCACATCACGGCGGACCGCACCCGCCCGGCGCGCCTCACCGCGACGGGAGCGGTCCGTCGGCGTGCCCCGGGGCCGTGCCGGTGCCGTCGCCGGGCACGGCCGTGGACGGCGGGACGCGTCGCCGCACCGGACGTCGCGCCAACTGCCGTTCGGAGCTGGGGGGATGTGCGGCCATGTCCCCCGAATGGCCCCCTCTGTCCCGCGCGGACGGCTCGGACGGGGTCTCCTGGAAGGGGAGAGGCATCCGTCAAAGGAGCCGATCATGTATGAGATGTGTGCGGGCCCCGAGAAGCCCGGCGGCGTGCTGGTGTGGCACGTCATGGTCAAGCAGACCACAACGACCCTGTGCGGACAGCGGCTTGTCGAGGCGGTGGACGCGGCCGGCGCCCAGCAGGCGGGTCACTGTACGGCGTGCATGGCGTCGTTCGCGAAGCTGATGACGGCCCCGCCCGGGACCGGTCCTTCGCCGGTCGCCACGCACGACAGAGTCTGATGCCCGGCCGGGCGAGGTTCTGCCGTCAGGTCCCTCAGGTCGGTCGGGTCGGTCAGGTCACGGTCTCGGCCGTGGCCTGTGCTTCGACGTTCAGCAGGAGCAGGGCGGTGTCGTCGGTGCGGTCGCCCGAGGGCTGGGCCTGCGCGAGCAGCGCGTCCGCGATGCCGTCCAGCGGGCCGCAGGCGTCGGAGAGCACGGCCGCGAGTTCCGCGATGTTGGCGTCGTGGTCCCTGTCGTGGGTCTCGACGAGTCCGTCGGTGTACACGGCCAGCAGGGTGCCGGGACACAGGTCGACCTGTGTCGTGGGGTAGTCCGCCGTGGGGTCGACGCCGAGCAGGGGACCCGGCGGCAGGTCGAGCACGTCGCTGGGCCGCCCCGGGGGACGCAGCAGGGGCGGGACATGGCCGGCGGTCGCCAGTAGTCCGCAGTGGCCGGCGATGTCGATGTGCGCGTACAGACAGCTGGTGAGCAGGTCCGGGTCGAGGTCGGTGAGCAGGCGGTTGGTGCGGGCGAGCACTTCGCCCGGGGCGGCGCCCGCGACGGCGTAGGCGTGCACGGCCGTGCGGACCTGCCCCATCAGACCGGCGGCGCTGACGTCATGGCCCTGGACGTCGCCGATGACGGCGGCGGCCTCCGTCTCGGAGAGCCGGATGAGGTCGTAGAAGTCGCCGCCGACGTCCATGCCGTGGCTGGCGGGAAGATAGCGGGCGGCCATCTGGAGTCCCGGTATGCGGGGCAGGGTGCGGGGCAGCAGTCGGGCCTGGAGGCCCTCCGCCAGTTCCTGGGCGGCGTCGTACTGCCGGGCTCGGTCCAGGGCCTGGGCGATCAGGGCGCCGATGGAGGTCAGGGTCGTACGCTCCTGGAGGGTGAACGTGTGCGGGCGCTCGTAGCCGACGACGCAGAGGCCGACGGCCCGTCCGGAGACCATGAGCGGCAGCAACGCCCACGCGCCCATGCCGTCGTCGATGTCGGCGGTCTCGGGATGCGCCGTCCGCAGCTCCTGCCGGTCGGAGAAGAAGGCCGGCACGCCCTGGTTCAGCTCCAGCGACTGCGCACCGGTGGTCAGCCCCGGCACGGCGACGTTCGGGACGAGGGGGACGTGGTCGATGAGGTCCATCACGTTCGGGTTGAAGCCCCGGTGGCCCACGATCCGTACCCGCCCCGCCTCCGAGACGAGCAGGGCGAAGGCCTGCGCGCGCAGGGAGAGCATGAGGTGGTCGGCCACCAGGTCGACAATCTGACGCACGGAGGCCGCCTCGGCCAGGGCACCGGACAGGCACATCAGATGGGAGAGCGCGTCCGGACGCACGGCGCCGGCCGACGCGCCCGCCTCGGCGGGATCCGGGCTCCTGGGCGCGAACAGCTCGTCCACGAGGCGGATGCGCACGCTCACGCCCGTGCGGTCCGGGTAGAGCTGGAACAGCAGCCGCCCGCCGAACGGCCGCTGCGCCGTGAAGGTGGTCGGCAGCCGTTCGGCGACCGCGATCCGGTGCCGGTGTTCGTGGACGGCGATGTCCAGCCAGGGCACCGCCTCCCAGGGCCGGTTGCCCAGCAGTTGCGTGGCGCTCACGCCCAGCAGGTCGGCCGCGGTGGGGTCGACGAAGGTGATCCGGCCGCGGGGGTCGAGCCGGCAGCCCCCTTCGGGCAGGGCGGCGACGAGGTCGGCGGCGGCTCGGGCCTCGCCCGGCGCCACGGGTTCGGCGGTCGGCAGGGGCAGGAAGCGCGGCTCGGGTCCCGGGACGAGGCGGTGCCCGGCGAGGGCGGCTCCTTGCAGGACCCAGGCGATACAACGGGCCGCGGTGGTGAGCCGCCGCCGGGCTTCCTCGTCGGGTCCGGGACCGTTCTTCGGCATCAGCACCAGGAGGGCGCCCCAGACGGCGGACGGGGTGAGAAGCGGGGTCACCGCGGTGCCGCGTGGATACGGGGAGAGATCGGCGTCCAGCAGGTGGCCGCAGTCCGGTCCGGCCCCGGCCCCGGTCCCGGTCCACACCGGTTGCCGCAGTTGGATCGCCTCGACCACGGGGTCCCCGGGGCCGTCGGTCACCCCGATACGGCGCGAGGGCCCCACGAACTCCCAGGGCAGCCCGACGCTCACGTCCGCGGCCAGGACCTCCGCACCGGGGTCGAGCAGGACGATCGCCCCGGCGTGCGCGCCCAGGCTGTCCACCGTCCGGGCCAGCATGTGATCCAGCAGGTCCTGGACGGTGGCGGTCCGCAGATCCTCGCCTGTGCCCATCCGCTGCGCTCACTTCGCGGAGAGTTCCTCTTCCTGCATGCTAGGCGGGGCGCGCCCGGCCGTCAGGCCGCCTCGGCGCCCGGCGGGCGTCTCAGGGGTGCTTCGGGGGCCGGACCCAGCCCAGGGAGCGCTCGACGGCCCGCTGCCAGTTCTCGTACTCCCACTCCCGCCGTTCGGGGTCCATGTCGGGCACCCACTTGGCGGCCATGTGCCAGTTGCGCCGCAGCACCTCCAGGTCCGGCCAGTAGGTGGCCGCGAGCCCGGCGGCGTACGCCGCGCCGAGGGAGACCGTCTCGGCGACCATCGGCCGGACCACGGGCACGTCGAGGACGTCGGCCAGGAACTGCATCAGCAGATTGTTGGCCGTCATGCCCCCGTCCACCTTCAGCTGCCGCAGCGCGAGCGCGGAGTCGGCGTTCATGGCGTCGACGACCTCACGTGTCTGCCAGCCGGTGGCCTCCAGCACCGCCCGGGCCAGATGGCCCTTGGTGATGTAGGAGGTGAGGCCGACGATGACGCCGCGGGCGTCGCTGCGCCAGTGCGGTGCGAACAGACCCGAGAACGCGGGGACGATGTAGCAGCCGCCGTTGTCCTCGACGGTGCGCGCCAGGGTCTCTATCTCGGGTGCGCTGTTGATCAGGCCGAGCCGGTCGCGGAACCACTGGACCAGTGAGCCGGTGACCGCGATGGGGCCCTCCAGCGCGTAGACCGTGGGCTGTTTATCGATCTTGTACGCGACGGTGGTGAGCAGCCCGTGCCGGGAGTGAACGACCTCGGTCCCGGTGTTCATCAGCAGGAAGCTGCCGGTCCCGTAGGTGCACTTCGCCTCGCCGGGCGAGAAGCAGGTCTGTCCGAACAGGGCCGCCTGCTGGTCGCCCAGGGCGGCCGAGATGCGCACGCCCGGAAGCACCGAGCGGGCCTCGCCGTAGACCTCGGCCGACGATCTGATCTCCGGCAGCATCTCGCGCGGCACCCCGAAGAAGTCCAGCAGCTCCGGGTCCCAGGTCAGTGTCTGGATGTTGATGAGCATGGTGCGGCTGGCGTTGGTGGCGTCGGTGATGTGCAGGCCGCCGTCCGCGCCGCCGGTGAGGTTCCAGATCAGCCAGGTCTCCATGGTGCCGAACATCACCTCTCCGGCCCGGGCGCGGCGTTCCAGGCCGTCGACGTGGTCGAACAGCCAGCGGATCCGGGGCGCGGAGAAGTAGGTCGAGGGAGGCAGACAGCAGCGTTCGACGAAGAACTCGTCCCCGGGCCGCTCTCTCAGTTCGTCGACCATCGGAGCGGTGCGGATGTCCTGCCAGACGATGGCCTTGCCGAGCGGAAGCCCGGTCTGCCGGTCCCACAGGACGGTGGTCTCGCGCTGGTTGGCGATGCCGATGGCGGCGATCTGGGCGGCGTCGATGTCGGCGTTCGACAGCGCCTCCGGGACGATGCGCTGCAGATTGCGCCAGATCTCCACGGCGTCGTGCTCGACCCAGCCGGGCCGGGGGAAGAACTGCTGGTGCTCCCGCTGGGCGACCGACACCAAGCGGCCCCGGTGGTCGAACAGGATGCAGCGCGTGGATGTGGTGCCCTGGTCGATGGACATCACATACCGTTCAACCATGATCGGGCCTGCCTTCCCATGCGTCGTGGCGGTGCGGGACCTACCAGCGGGCCGCGCCGAGATCTCTGGAGATCGCCCGTGAGGCCTCCCTGAGCAAGGTGATGAGGGCGGGCTGAGGCCGGCCCTGGGTGTCGCAGATCCGCTCGACCGGCCCCGACACGCCGATCGCTCCGACGACGAGGCCGCCCTGTCCCCGGATCGGCGCGGCGACGCCGGCCTCGCCCATGCTCATCTCCTGCACCTCCGCGCCCCAGCCGAGCTCCCGGATCTCGGCGAGCGAGTCGGTGAGGTCGGTGGGAGAGGCCACGGTGTGCCGGGTGTACGCCTCCAGGTCGGCCTCCAGCAGCGGGTCGACGGGGGCGGCCCCGAAGGCCAGCAGGACCTTGCCGAGAGAGGAGGCGTGCAGGGGCAGCAGTGTTCCGACGTCCAAGGTCTGGAGGGTGTCGTCCGGACGGAAGACGTGGTGGACGACGAGCACCCTGCCCTCGAGGGGCGTGCCCAGCCGGACGGCCTCCCCGCTGCGGGCGGCCAGGGCGTCGGCCCAGTTGATGGAGCGGGACCGCAGTTCGTTGACGTCGAGGTAGCTGGTGCCGAGGTGCAGCAGTGCGGCCCCGAGTTGGTACTTTCCGGTGGCCTCGTCCTGTTCCACGAAGTCCACGTGCTGGAGGGTGCGCAGAATGCCGTGGGCGGTGCCCTTGGCCAGTCCGAGGGATGCCGCGACCTCACCGAGTCCCAGGCGTCCGGGACCGCCGGCGAGCAGGCGCAGAATCGCCGCTGCCCGTTCTATGGATTGGACCGGGCCGGCCATGGAGCGATCATAGTCCGGTTTGCCACGATCCACATGCCGTTCGGTAATGACGACCGCAGTTCATTGACGTGGGGCGCTTGTCTCCATAACGTGCGCTGACGTCCGGTTTTCGGCCGGCCTCGCTTCTGGGAGAGGAGGGCACATGACAGTAACGCAGCTCGACGTCGCGTCACGCGCAGGCGTCGAATACGTGTTCCCGCTGCCATACGCCCCCAGGGCCGTCTCTGCCGTGCGGCGACGCGTGGGCGCGGTTCTCGCCACCCTGGGCCTGCCCGCCGACGCCGCCGACAATGTGCTGCTGGTGGTGTCCGAGCTGCTCACCAACGCCTTGGTGCACGCATTGCCGCCGGCCACGCTGCGGCTCACCTCGGTGCTGGTGGAGGGGCGCGGCGTCGTACGCGTCGAGGTGACCGACAACGGGCCCGCCGCCCCGGGCCGGCCCGTCGACCCGGACGAGCACGGCCGGGGTCTCGGCATCGTCACCATGCTGTCGGCGCGGTGCGGTGTCCAGATGCACCCGGGCGGTACCTGCCGCTGGGCGGAGGTACCCGCCGGGTGAGGGCGGCGGGTGCGGTACTCAGGAGCTCCGGGGGCTGCCCGTCGCGAGCGCCGGCAGCAGACGGTGGGCGTTGTCGCGGTTGATGCGGCGGCGCTGATCGTCGTCGAGTGCCTGGTCGTGGTCGAGCGCGGGCGCGGTGATCCCCGTGACCAGATGGGAGGGCGTGGGGGGCCAGTCGCTGCCGTACAGGATCCGGGACGGGCCGACCGCGGACAGCAGGGTCGGCGTCGCGGACGGTGACATGGGGCCGGCGGTGTCGTAGTAGAAGCGCTGGAGGTAGTCGCGCACCCGGGCCGCTTCCACCTTCGGTGACAGACAGTGGCTGAACAGCTCCACACGGTCCGCGATGTAGGGCAGGAAACCGCCCCCGTGCGGCAGGATGAAGGTGAGATTCGGGTAGCGGTCCAGTGTTCCGTTGACGATGAGGCTGACGGCCGCCCGGGTGGTGTCCATCAGGAAGTCGCACAGGAACGGCGGCACGCCTTCCAGTTCCGCGTTCCCCCCGGGGACCTCCATGGGATGGGTGCTGATCACGGCCGAGCGTTCGTCGAGTTCCGCGAGGATCGCGTCCTGGGACGGATGCCCGAGGTACACCCCTCGCACGCTGGTGCGCGCACTGACCCCGACCGCCCCGAGGTCGTCCATGCCGTGCCGGGCCGACCAGAGCGAGAGCTCCGGGCTGTCGAGGAAGACGGGGGCGTAGAACGCGAAGCGGTCGGGGTGGGCCCGGCAGAGGTCGCTCGCGGACTGCAGGGCGACGCGCGCGCTCTCCTTGCGGATCTTCGGCTCCTGGAGGCGACCCAGCATGGCGACCGTGAGCACGCTGGTCCGGATGCCCGCCCCGTCCATCAGGGCGAGGGCGCTCGCGAGGTCCCATCGGGTCCACGGGGGCAGGTTTTCGCGCCGGACGACGTCGTTCTTCTCCGCCCAGTCGATCCACTCCGGCGCGGTGTAGTGGTGGTGCACGTCCACCCGGGCCCGGCGCGCGTCGGCGTCCGCCGGCGTGCCGTCGTCCACGCCGGCCACCGGCGCCGTGCCGGTGGCCGTGTGCGGTGGTGTCATGGGCGGGGCCCCGTTCCTGTGGTCGCGTCAGAAGGGTTGCGTCTACGAGCGGTGGGGGGCGTTCAGCGCCCGAGGACCCGGCGGAGGACGTCGGCCAGCGTCTCCTCGCCGTGCGCGGGCCGGGCGTCGGCCCGCCAGGCCACGAAGCCGTCCGGCCGTACGAGGACGGCGCCGTCCGATGTCGTGCCGTGCACCGTGGCCCAGTCGGCGCCCTCGCCGGTGTCCAGGTCGAACTCCGCGCCCCGGCCGACGGTGTACGCCTCGAGCGGTACGCTGAGCAGCCTGCCCACCGTGCGGGCGGCCTCGCGCCAGTCCGGGTGTCCGCAGAGCAGGACGAAGGAGCGCTCGTACATGTCGATGGTGGAGACCGTCTCCCCGTCGCGGGTGACCCACATGTGCGGGGAGCGGGTACCGGGGTCGGCGCGCAGGCACAGGGTGTCCGGGATGAGCGGCTCGTCCGTCGACGCACCGACCACCGCGCCGGAGACGTACCGGTATCCGAGCGCCGTGGTCATCAGGTCGGCGGCCTCGGTCGACGCGGTCCTCGCGGAGTAGCCGGGGTGCTGCTCGCGGGCCGCCTGTTGGGTGGCCCGTGCGCTGGTGACCTGGGCGACCGGCCGGCGTTCGGCCTCGTAGCTGTCCAGCAGTGCGGGACCCGCCCAGCCGCGCAGTACCGCGGCGATCTTCCAGGCGATGTTGTGGGCGTCCTGGATGCCGGTGTTGGAGCCGAACGCTCCGGTCGGCGGCATCTCGTGGACGGCGTCACCCATGAGGAAGACGCGTCCCTCCCGGTAGCTGTTCGCCACGCGGTCCGCCGCGTGCCAGGGCGCCCTGCCCGTGATCTCGACGTCCAGGTCACGCACTCCGGCCGCGGCCCGGATGTGCTCGATGCACCGGTCGTCGGTGAAGTACTCCATGGTCTGTCCGCGCTCGGGGAACCAGGGCACGTGGAACACCCACTGCTCCTCGTTGTCCACGGGCAGCAGCACTCCCTCGCCCGCGGGATCGGTCACGTAACACACCACGAAGAGCTGCTCCCCCGCCACCTCGCGCAGCTTCTTGCTGCGGAAGGTGACGCTGATGTTGTGGAACAGGTCGCCGGAGCCGGAGTGTTCGATGCCGAGCCGCTGGCGCACGGGGCTGCGGGGACCGTCGGCGGCCAGCAGATAGTCCGTGTGCACCGTGTGGGTCTCACCTGACGTCCGGTCCTGCACGACGGCCCGCACCCCGTCGTCGTCCTGCGTGAAGGACAGCAGTTCCGTGCTGAAGCGCACGTCCCCGCCGAGGTTCAGGGCACCCTCCAGCAGCGCCGGTTCCAGGTCGTTCTGGCTGCAGGCGCAGCGGACCGTGGAGCACACGTCGGCCTCCGGCGGCCTGCCCGTGATCCGCGCCGAGAGCCACCGCTGGTTGCCGCTGTGCAGCGTGTCCACCTGAAGGATTCCGTGGTTCCTCGACAGGGTGGCCGCGGCTTTGCGGATCTCCGGTTCGAGACCCGCGGTCCGGAACAGCTCCATAGTCCGCATGTTGTTGCCTCGGCCGCGCGGATGCGCGGACGTGGCCGTATGACGTTCGACGACCCGATGCCGAATGCCGAGGCGTCCGAGAAAAACGGAAGCGGACAGACCGACGAGCGATCCCCCGACGACCAGAACGGGCACGTAATCGTTCCCGCGATCTTCCATCGCGTCTTCTCCTCTGCGGTCAGCATCTCCGTAACACGGCGGCCGAGGGCTTCCGTGGCTCGCGCCCTGTTCTTTTGCCACGCCATGGTGAGCGATACGCAGTAATCACTCGTACAGCGGCAGGAACTTCCGTCGGACGCCGGGCACGTGGCCAGACGGGCGAATCTCGTTTACGGCCCGGAGCCGACCGGGGAATGGTTCACCCGATACTCGTAGACCTGCTGTCCCGTGGCCGGGGCGGGAGCCTTCAGAAAGGCCGAGAGAATGACTCAGCTCGATGAACGGGACACCACGGACGCCACCGCCGAGGCCATCGCGGCGGCATCGCGCGGCGCGGCCGCGTACCGCGCCGACCCCTACCCGGTCTACGCCCGCCTGCGCGAATCGGCGCCCGTGTGCCCCCTTTCCCCGCCGCACGGGGTGGACACCTATCTGATCACCCGGTTCGACGACGCCAAGGCCGCCCTGACGGACCCGCGCATCAGCAAGGACATGTACGCGGCCATCGACGCGTACCACACCATTTTCGGTGACTCGTCCGTCGCGCTCGACGACAACATGCTCTTCTCGGACCCGCCCAAGCACACCCGACTGCGCCGCATCGTCAACAGCGCATTTACCCCGCGTCGTATCGAGTCCCTGCGTCCCCGCATTCAGGAGATCACCGACGAACTGCTGGACCGCTGTTCCACCGATGCGCCCGTCGACCTGCTGACGACCTTCGCATTCCCGCTTCCGCTCATCGTGATCTGTGAACTCATCGGAATTCCCGAGGAGGAGCGGTCGGACGTCCAGAAATGGTGCGCCGTGGTGGCGCGTACCGGGTTCAGCAAAGAGGACAAGGAAAGGCTGGCAGTGGCCGAAGGGGCACTGCGGGACTATTTCGTCGACCTCATCGCGCGAAAGCGCCGGGAGGCGACCGACGACCTCCTCGGCGCGCTGATCCGCACGCAGGACGAGCAAGGGGCCATGAACGACGGCGAGTTGCTGTCGACACTGTGGGTGCTGCTCTTCGCCGGGCACAAGACGACCGCGTACCTCATCGGCAACGCCGTCTTCAACCTGCTCACCCATCGCGACCAGTTGCGGGAGGTGCTGGCCGATCCCGAGCTGCTGCCGAACGCGATCGAGGAGGTCATCCGCTACGAGGGCTCGGTGGAGAACGCCACGTTCCGCCATGCGCTCGAGGACATCACCATCAGGGACACGGTCATCCCCAAGGGCGCTCTGGTCCAGATCGCGGTGGCGTCCGCGAACCGGGATCCGGAGAGGTTCGAGGCGCCGGACACCTTCGACGTCAAACGCCAGGGGCTGCAGAGCGCGCATCTCGGCTTCGGCAGCGGTTCGCACTACTGCCTCGGTGCGCCGCTGGCCAGGATGGAGATGCGGATCGCGCTGACCACCCTGTTCGAGAAGTTCCCGGACGTCGATCTCGTGGCTCCCGCGCACGAGGCGGAGTGGCTCAAGGTCCCGTTCCCCGCGTTCCGGGGCCTGGAGAAACTGCCCGTCGTCCTGGACCCGTCACGGCTCCTCGACCGCTGAGGCCAGTGCGCCGGTGCCGGCCGTCCCCTCCGGGGGGCGGCCGTCGGCGTTCAGGAGTGCGAGCTGTTCCCGTGCCTGCGCGATCCGTTGCGGATCGGCGCCCGCGCCCAGTGCGATGCAACGGGTGAACGCGGCGCGTGCCTCGTCCGGCCGCCCGTGCGTGACCAGCGCGGTCCCCAGATAGGTGAGGCAGCGGCTCTCCAGGCCGGTGTTGCCACTCTCCTGGCCGAGCTCGATGGCGGTGCCCAGATGGGTGACGGCCTCGTCGAGGCGCCCCAGGCCGGAGTACGCCCGCCCCACCACCATGTGCAGCGTGAGCCGGCCCATCAGCGCGATGTGCGGCTTGATCCGGTCTCCGGCGCCGTCGAGGAAGGCGAGCGTGTCGCGGTCCGACGTGAGCGCCTCCTCGACCAGGCCCGCGTCCAGCAGGGTGCTGCCGCGGCCGATCCTGGCCTGCAGCGCGCCGTGCAGATCACCGGCGGCCTCGAACAGCCGGGCGGCCTCGGCGTTGCGTCCGGCGGCCTCCGTGTACTCCCCGAGCAGACGCAGCGCCCAGGAGCCGTAGTGGTGGGCCCAGGCCTGCTGGACCGTGTCCCCGGCGCGCTCGGCGGCTTCGAGCGCCCTGGCCGAGGGAACGAGGCTGTCCCGCGGACGGCCCTCGCACAGCAGCAGGGCCCAGGCGTGGTAGTTCAGCTGAGTGGCCGCCACGACAGGATCGTCCAGCGCCTCGGCGCTCGCGGCGGCCGTACCGAACACCTCGGGCCAGTGACCCCAGAAGATCCACTGGTCGGAGAACCAGTGCAGGGCCTCGGCCACGTCCACCACGGTCCGGTGCCGCCCGGTCGCAGCGGCGGTGCGCAGCGCGGCCAGCCAGTTGGCGCCCTCCGCCTGCAGCCATCGGCGCGCCGCGTCGGCGGAGGACAGATCGACCGTGCCCTGCCAGGTGGGCGGTGGGGCGCCATGGTCCGGCTCGTACCAGCGGCCGGCCACGACGGCCGTCTCCAGCAGCCACTCGTGCAGTGCCGCACGGGCCCTGGCGGCGTCCTGCGGGCTCTCCTCGCCCTCCAGACGGGAACGGGCGAACAGCCGCAGCAGGTCGTGGAGCGCATAGCGGTCCTGGTCGGTGCCGAGCAGCCCGGTCTCGACGAGTTCCTCCAGGGTGTCCTCGGCGTCGAAGACCGGCTGTCCGGTGAGCCGGGCGGCGCCCGCGGCGGCGGTCGGCCCCTCTACCAGACAGAGGCGACGGAACATCCGGGCGGCCTCCGGGGTGAGCTGCCGATAGGACAGATCGAAGGCGGCCGCCACGCGTATCTCGCCGGTCTCCAGCGCGTCCAGACGCTGTTCCTCCTGTGCGAGGCGGTCAGCGAGCAGGCGTACGGTCCAACCGGTGTGCACGGCAAGCCAGTTGCCCGCGACTCGCAGAGCCAGGGGCAGGTGGGCGCACCGCTGGGCGACCTCGGCAAGGGCGGCCGGTTCGGCCTCGGCCCGCTCCGGCCCGACCAGGGTGGTCAGCAGCGCGGCAGCCTCGCTCGGGGGCAGCTCTCCGAGCGCGATGCGGTGCACACTCTCCAGTCCGGTGAGCATGCGCCGGCTGGTCACGATCACCATGCCCGATCCGGTGCCGGGCAGTAGCGGGCGCACCTGGGCCTCGTCGCGGGCGTTGTCCAGCACCAGCAGACAGCGACGGCCGGCCAGTACCTGCCGGTACAGTCCCGGATGACCGCCCGGTCCCGTCCTCGCCAGGTCCCGGTCGGACACACCGAGGGCCTTGAGCACGCGCAGCGTCAGCTCGGCGGGGGTCGGCGGGTCCTCGTCCATACCGCGCAGGTCCACAACCAGTTGCCCGTCCGGGAACCGGTCGGTGAGCTGCCGGGCGGCCTGCAATGCGAGCGTGGTCTTTCCGGTCCCCGGTGATCCCGAGACCGCCACCACCACCGGCTGCCCGGGGCCGGTGCCCGGCACGGCACCGAGGCCGAGGGGTGCCGGGTCCGGCACGGGGTCGCGGCGGGGCGGCGCCGAGTCCCGCGGGGGGCCGTCGCCCTCCATCTCGCCCTGTTCAACGGTGAGTTGTCCGTGTTCCCGAGCGAGCGCCGTGAGCTGTGCGAGTTCCTGTTCCCTGCCGACGAAGTCGTCGATGCCCCGGGGAGAGGTACGCACTCCGACCGGGCTGTACCCGGGGGTGCGTCCGGCGCGGGCCGCCGCCAGCAGCCGTTCCCGGTCGGCGTCGGTGGGCGCGAGACCGTCGGCGAGCGCGGCCACGGTACGCCGCTGCGGAGCCCCACGGCGGCCGCGTTCCAGCTCCCCGATGCCCCGTACGCTGACGCCAGACGCCTCGGACAGTTCCTCGATGGTCAGCGACGCCGCGAGCCGCAGCCGACGGAGCACCGCACCGAAGTTCTCCGCCTGGTCGGCCATCCCGGCTCCCGCCCGCCCTTCACTCACTCCTCATCCGCACCGCGGGAGTCCCGGCCCGGCCGGGACTCCCCACCGAATTGTAGGCGGTTGTCCGGAATGCTCTCGCCGCCTTCCACGCCCGGCCCTGTGCGTGCGGGCACCGGGGCGGACGACGAGGGCGATCGGGGCGCGCCCTACGGGTGCTCAGTCGTGGTGGCCGTGGTGGACGTGGTGGACGTGCCGGTCGTGCGCGGCCTTCGCGGTGGGCAGACCCTCGCTCGTCACGAAGTAGAACACCGGGAGGATGCCGAACACCGCGAGGGCCAGCAACGGGGTGACCAGCACCCCGAGCGCTCCCGCGAGAACGTAGGCCAGCGCTCCGGCCCAGGAGCGCAGCAGGCCGTGGCGGACATAGGTGGGCTCCACGTCGTGGGCCAGCAGTGCGGGACGCCGGGCGAGCCACTGGTAGAAGGCGACCCAGCTCAGGCACATCGCGGCGGCGAGGCCCGCGTAGAGGGCCACGGCGACCCGCGCGTCGGTGCCCTCGGTGTCGGCCCGCAGCGCGTCGGCGACCACGGCCGTGGGGAAGGACAACGCCCCGGTGGTGAACAGCAGGAAGAGGTTGGCCGCGTGCAGACCGCGGTCCATGCCGGATATCCGGACGAAGGCCTGGTGGTGGTTGAGCCAGATGACCGCCACATAGCTGAAGGAGGCGAAGTAGCCGAGGTAGGAGGGCCATTGCACGATCAGGGCGTGGCCCAGGCCGCCCGGCCGGTGCGCCGGGTCATGGAGGCCGAGGACCAGAAGGGTCACGGCGATGGCGAACACGCCGTCGCTGAAGGCCTCGGCACGCGTGGTCTCCGAGCGGGAGAACTTGCCGCCGCGTATGCGGGGTCCTGACACATCGGCTCCTGACGGGGTCGATCACTGGGCGGTCGGGCACCGAAGGAGCGGCCCTCGGGTCCGGGCGGCTCCGAGGCGACGTCCGCCACAGGGAGCACCGATGCCCGCCGCGGTGGAGGAGACCGGGAGCACGCCCTGCCCGGACGTCTTCCGAGGACCCGCACAGCGGGACGATACCCCGGAATCGTCGTGGTCCTCGGCCCGGAGGGAGCCGCGACCAGGCTTTACGATCCATGTGGCCGACCGATCGGCCCGGAGCCGCGCCGGGTTCCGAAGCAACAGGCAGATGGGTACGTGGTGGGGCAGGACTCGGACTTCGGGGCGTTGCTGCGCCGGCTGCGGATGGAGGCCTCGCTGACGATCGAGGCCCTGGCGGAGGCCTCCGGTGTGAGTGTCCGGGGCATCGGGGATCTGGAGCGGGGGCGCCGTGCGGCCCCGCAGCGGCGCACGGTGGCCGCGCTGGCGGAGGGCCTGCGGCTGGACGAGACACAGCGCAACGGGCTGCTGGCCGCCGCCCGGGGCGTCCGCGACACCCACCAAAGCCCTGCGGACGTACGGGCGTTGCCCCGGGGCATCGACGACTTCGTGGGCCGATGGCACGAACTGACGCGGCTGGCAGCTCTCGTGGCACAGTCGCCCGAGCCCGTGGGGTCCGGTCCGCCCCAGGTCGTGGTGGTCTCCGGACCACCCGGAACGGGCAAGACCACGTTCGCCGTGCACGCGGCCCGCCATCTGGCCGATGGGTATCCGGACGGGCAGATGGTGCTGGACCTGCGCGGGACGGAGGAGGCCCCACCCTCGTCGGACGAGCTGATGCTGCGCGTGCTCAAGGCCCTCGGCACGGCCGACCGGGATCTGGCCGCCGCCGGGCCCGGTGGCCGTGCAGCGCTGTACCGGCAACTGCTGGCCGGGCGCCGGCTGCTGCTCGTCCTGGACAACGCCCGCGACGAGGAGGAGGTGCGCGCGTTGCTGCCCGAAGCCGGACCGGCCACGGTGGTGGTCACCAGTCGCGGCTCGCTGACGGGTCTGGAGGAGGTCCACCGCCTCCCGCTGGAGGAGTTCAGCGCCGAGGAGGCAGTCCGGTTCCTGACCCAGCTGGTCGGCACGGAACGGGCGGACGCGGATCCCGCCGCGCTGGCCGAGGTGGCCGAGCGGTGCGGGCATCTTCCGCTGGCGCTGCGGGTGGCGGGCAACTGGCTGGCCACACGCACCGGATGGAGCGTGCGCCGCCTCGCGGACCGTCTGGCCGACGAGGGGCGGCGCCTGGACGCCCTGGTGGCCGGGGATGTGCGGGTGACGGCCGCGTTCGATCTGTCCTACCGTCGGCTCACCCCGGAGGCCGCCCGTCTGTACCGGCTGCTGGCCCTCGTCGAGGGTCCGGACGTGGGTGCCGCGTGTGCGGCCCGGCTCACCGGGCGAGAGGTGGCCGACACCGAGGACATCCTGGAGGAGCTCGTCGGGGCCGGGCTGCTGAGCGCGGAGGGAGACCGTTTCGGCCGGCACGACCTGCTGCGCCTGTACGCGCGCGAACGGCTCGCCGAGGAGGAGAGTGCCGAGGACACGGCTCGGGCGCGGACCGGGATGCAGCGCTGGCTGCTGGAGACGGCGGTGGTCGCCGGCCGCTGGTACGAGCCCGGACACGGCGCGCCGCCCGCCAACTGGCAGGGCACCGTCGACCTCTCCACCGCCGCCAGGGCCCGGCAGTGGCTGCAGGCCGAGGCCGCCCACTGGCTCGCCGCGCTGCGCGCCGCGGCGGTGGCGGGCGAGCACGCCACCGTCGTGGAGGTCGCGGAGGCTCTGCACTGGTTCTCCGACCAGTGGATCTTCTGGGGCCACTGGCCCGAGGTCTTCTCCCTGGCCACGGCTTCCGCCCAGGCCCTGGGCGATCCGCTCGTCGAGGCCACCCAGCTCAACTACCACGCCTGGGCCCTGCTGCTGTGCGAGGGCCGCCCGCACGACAGCCTCGACCGTGCCGCCCTGGCCCTGGAAGCGGCCCGCGCAGCCGGCAGCCCGGCCCAGGAGGCGTGGGCGCAGATCTACCGGGCCTGGGCCTTCCGGACCCTCGGTGACCTCGGCCCCGCCGGGGAGCACAGCCGAGCGGCCGCCCAGCTGTTCGAGGCCGCCGGTGATCTCCACGGCGCTCTGCAGGCCCTGCATTTCCGGGCGTTGCTGTTCCTGGACGAGGGCCGCCACGAGGACGCGGTCGACGCTGTCCGTCACACCCTCGCCTTCCTGGAGGAGCACGGCGAGCGCGTCGAGCCGCACATCGCCGAGTTCGCCCGTACGAATCTCAACGCCACCGCCGGTCAGGCCCATATCCGGCTGGAGCGGTGGGCGGAGGCCGTCGCGTCCCTCGACGCGGCCATCGACCTCAGCCGCGCCGGCGGGAACACGGGCGTGGAGAGCCGCTGTCTGGTCCATCTCGGCACGGCCCTGGAAGGTGCGGGGCGGCGCCGGGACGCCCGTGCCGCCTACACCCGCTGCGTCGGTCTCGGCGCCGACGCCGACCCGCGGACGATCACCGAGGCCCGGCTGCGGCTCTCCCGCCTCGATGCCGCCCCTTGAGTCCCGTGGCGCCGGTCGCACAGGGCCCCGTCCTCAGGCCGCGGCGTCGGCGTACGCGCGCTCCGGGACGGTGTGCAGGCGCCGCCACTGGCTGGGTGAGCAGCCGTACACCGCGCGGAAGGCGCGGCTGAAATGGTTGGGACTCGCGAATCCCCAGCGTCTGGCCACGGAGGCGACGGTGGGTGCGGCTTCGCCGATGCGGGTGAGTTCCCGGGCACACAGCTCGAGCCGCCGTTCCAGGATGAGCCGGCTGACGGTGGTGGGCTCGTCCTCGAACAGGCGGTGCAGATAGCGCACCGAGACACCGTGCGCCTGTGCGATGGTCGTGGGCGACAGCAGCGGATCGGCCAGCTCACGGTCGATGTGGTCGCGGATGCGGGTCAGCAGGAAGCCGGCCGGGGTGTCCGCGGGGTCGGCGCGCGGGCTTGTCCGGTCGGTCACGAGGGTTGCGAGGAAGCCCGCGGTGGTGGCGGCGAGCCGTGTCGCCGCGGCGGAGGGGTAGCTGGGGGCGGAGGCGGCCACGGAGGTCAGGTAGGAGCGCAGGATCGCGCCGATGCCCTCGGTGGTGCCGACGACGGTGGCGGTCGCGTCGCACAGTTCGCGTTCGGCCGCACCGAGGGCGCGGCGAGGCACCCGGAAGAGCTGGAAGACGGAGCGCTCGGGGAGGTCGAGACAGTACGGCCGGGCCGTGTCGACCAGGACCAGGTCGCCGGGGCCGAGGTGGGCCTGTCTGCCGTCCTGGGAGAGCGCGGCCCTGCCCTCCAGTTGCAGCACCACCGCGACCTGGGCCTCCGGTGCCGCCTCGGCGGGGGAGTCCGGGCGGCTGAGGCGTGCGGGATCCGCCTCGACGGTGGCCATCCGCAGATACCCCAGCCCGGCGGTGGCGACGCGGCCCCTGAAGGGCCCGGGGTTCCGTGGGACGACCGACATGGGAACGAGGGCCTCGGCGACGGCTCTCCGCCACGGGACGAGGGTGTCCTGATCAGCGATCGTGGTGGTCGTCGTGCCCCGGTTCAAGGTGACTGTTCCTTCACTGACTCGATGCGAGGGGGCCGGTTCCGGCCCCCTCGACAGCCAATCAGCGTCGTACGAGGGTCTCCAGGCACAAGACAGGCAGAAACCGGGGACGGCGCGGCGGCTACGCGGGCCCCGGCGGTCCGCTCCGAAGCGATGAGCGGGCAGCGTGCGCGACTACCCGGGCCGGCCCGCGGTCGGCTGGGCCCTGCCCTGCGGGGCGCCGTTCCCCTCTCCCGGATAGTGGACCCCGATGCGGGCGCGGACGGCGTCCAGGCTCGCCATCACCGCGAGGGTGCCCGCCAGTGGGACCCATGGTGACTCGACGGCTCCGGCGCGCAGACAGCGGGTCACCTCCAGCGCCTCGTGGGTGTAGCCGTTGCCCGGGGATTCCGGCAGGCGGATCTCCTCCGGTTCGCGGCCCTGCCGGTGCAGGACGAAACCGTCCGCGTGGAAGAAGTCACGGTCGAACTCCACGCGTCCCAGGGTGCCGTTGACCGATGCCCGCTGCGCCGTCCGCGTGTCCAGGGAGCAGGAGAGGACCGCGACCGCTCCGCTGTCGTAGCCGAGCAGGACGGCGGTGTTGTCGTCGACGCCCTGCGGGGTGAGATGGGCCCAGGCGGAGACGGTGTCGGGAACGCCGAGGAGCAGGTGGGCGAACGAGACGGGGTACACACCGAGGTCGAGCAGGGCTCCCCCGCCCTGCAGCGGGTCGTGCAGGCGGTGGGTGGCGTCGTAGGGCACGGCGATGCCGAAGTCGGCGTGCACCGAGCGGATCTCACCGATCGCGCCGTCCTCGATCAGCTCCCGCATCCGCAGCACGGCGGGGTTGACGTAGGTCCACATCGCCTCCATCAGGAAGACGTTCCGGGTGCGGGCGATGGTGACGAGGTCCCGGGCACGCGCGAGGTCGAGGGTGAGCGGCTTCTCGCACAACACCGCCTTGCCGGCCTCCAGACAGAGGGCGGCCGCCGCGTGGTGGGCCGAGTGCGGGGTGGCGATGTACACCACGTCCACCTCGGGGTCGGCGGCGAGGTCCTGCCAGGAGCCGTGGGCGCGGGCGATGCCGTGCCGTGCGGCGAACCGCAGGGCCGCCTCGGCGGAGCGCGAGCCCACGGCGACCAGTTCGGCGTCCTCGGGGATGAGGCGCAGATCCTCGGCGAAGCTGTGGGCGACGGAACCGGTGGCGAGGATGCCCCAGCGCACGGGGCGGCGGAGAACGGACGCGCCGGTCGCCTGTGCGGTCTCGGAGCGGGGCGGGGGGCGCATTCCCGGTATTGCTGGTGTCCCCGGCATGTGTGTCACGTCCTTCGGCTGACTACCGGTGTGTGGATATGGTCGCCCGCTCGCCTGCGGCAGCAGTGCGCGCGCAGGAAAGGAGCCGTACACAGCCGGACATCTACCTGATCCGCCCGCTCCTAGCGTTGAGGAAACGCGATCCGGACACCCGTGGCTGCCGACACGACTGCCCGGTGGTTCGCGTGCCCGTTCCTGCCTTCCCGCGCCTTCCCCCGGAGCGCCGGCCTCGTCGGTCGCGGCCGGTGGGATGCGCGGCGCATCCCACCGCTTCAGGAGAACGCACATGTCACACGGCCGTCTGCACCGGGCTGCGCGCTGGTCCGCGCTCGCCGCTGTCTCCACCCTGATCGTCGCCTCGGCGGTCACCGCCGAGGCGCTGTCGGGTCCCACGGACCGTACCGACAACGCGAACAGCCCGGCCCGGCACAACCCGGTGGTGCTCAAACACGACGCCCAGGAGTTCGCCACCCCAGCGGCCAAGAACCCGCCCATCTCACGCTCTCCTACAGCGATGCCCGCAAGGCCCTCGACGACGCCCCGTCGGGGCCCGTCGCGCTGCCGCCGGCCGATGTCGCGCACCGGGTCCTGCCCGTCGGGCCCACCGGCAGCGTGACCGTGCGGATCGTCCGCCCGAAGGGGGTCACCGGAAAGCTCCCCGCGGTGATGTACATCCACGGCGGCGGATGGGTGCTGGGCGATGAGCACACGCACGACCGCCTGGTCCGTGAGATGGCGAGCCGCGCCCACGCCGCGGTGATCTTCGTGGACTACACCCCGTCGCCCGAGGCTCGCTACCCCGTCGCCATCGAGCAGGCGTAGGCCGCCACCCAGTGGGTGGCGCGCCACGGCAGCGAGATCGACGTCGACGGCTCCCGCATCGCCGTCGCGGGAGACAGTGTCGGCGGCAACATGTCGGCCGCCTTGACGCTGATGGCCAAGAGCGCGGCGGCCCCCGTCTGGCCGGCCAGGCGCTCTTCCACCCGGTCACCGACGCGAGCTCCAACACCGCTTCCTACCGGCAGTTCGCCGACGGCCCCTGGCTCACCCGCACGGCCATGCAGTGGTTCTGGGACGCCTGCGCACCCGATGCCGCGACGCGGAAGCAGGTGCCGGCCTCGCCGCTGCGCGCCGGCCTCAACCAGCTCAAGGGTCTGCCGAGGGCGCTGGTCATCACGGACGAGGCCGATGTGCTGCGCGACGAGGGCGAGGCGTACGCCGCCAAACTCCGCGCCGCGGGCAACGACGTGACTGCGGTGCGCTACGAGGGCACGATCCACGACTTCGCCATGCTCAACGCTCTCGCGAAGACCAAAGCGGCCCAGGCCCCGGTCGAGCAGGCCGGCGGATTCCTGCGGACGGTCCTGCACAGCGGCTCGTGACGCGCGCGACGGCCGGCAGGACCGCTTGCCAGGGTTCTGCCGGCCGTCGGCATACGGCCGTACGCGGCGCGCCGCGTATCGTGAGGAGGTGGTCCGTCCGAAGAGGACGAAGAAGGGAAAGGGGAGTACCCGCTCCTTTCCACTCTCAACGTATAGCGCACTGGGGGGCTTGCGGCAAGGCCCCGGTCGTGGCGCAGAATCGTCGCCCTGAGCCAGAACCGATGGAATCGGGAGACTTGCGCAGTGCGCGTGCTTTTGTCTACGTATGGGTCGCGCGGAGATGTCGAACCGCTCGCGGGACTCGCGGTCCGACTGCGGGAACTCGGTGTGGAGGCGCGGGTGTGCGCGCCGCCGGACGAGGAGTTCGCGCGGCGGCTGGCCGGTGTCGGTGTGTCGCTGGTGCCGGTCGGCCGGTCGGCGCGCGCGCTGACGACCGCGGCACCGGCGCCGACATCGCTGCCTCAGCGCGCGGCCGAGTTGATCGCCGGCCAGTTCGACACGCTCGTCGCGGCGGCCGAGGGGTGCGACGCGCTGGTGGCGACCGGGGTGCTGCCGGCCGCGGCAGGGGCGCTGTCGGTGGCCGAGAAACTGGGCATCCCCTCGGTGTCCGTGACCTTCCAGCAGCTCACGCTGCCGTCCCCGCACCATCCGCCGCTGGCGTATCCGGGGCGGCCGTTCCCGTCGGAGGTGACCGACAACCGGGTGCTGTGGGACCTGGACGCCCGGAGCATCGACGAGCTGTTCGGTGCGGCGCTCAACACGAACCGGGCGTCGATCGGCCTGCCGCCGGTGGACCACGTGCGTGACTACGTCATCGGCGGCCGACCGTGGCTCGCGACGGACCCGGTCCTGGACCCCTGGCAGGACACACCGGACTTCGACGTCGTCCAGACCGGCGCGTGGATCCTGCCCGACACCCGCCCGCTCCCGGCCGAGCTGGTGGCGTTCCTGGACGCGGGCGCACCACCGGTGTACGTGGGTTTCGGCAGCATGCCGTTGCACGCGTCGGGGGACGCCGGCCGGGTGGTCGTCGAGGCGGTCCGGGCGCAGGGCCGCCGCGTGATCGTGGCCCGTGGCTGGGCCGAACTGGCGCTCGCCGACGAGCGGGACGACTGCTTCGTCGTCGGTGAGGTCAACCACCAGGCCCTGTTCGGCCGGGTGGCCGCGGTCGTGCACCACGGCGGCGCGGGCACGACGACGACGGCCACCCGGGCCGGAGCGCCTCAGGTGGTGGTCCCCCAGGCGACGGACCAGCCCTACTGGGCGGGGCGCGTGGCCGCCCTGGGCATCGGCGCGGCCCACGACGGTCCGACTCCGACCGTCGAGTCCCTGTCGGCCGCCCTGGAGACGGTCCTGGCCCCCGAGACCGGTGCACGGGCGAGGTCCGTGGCCGCCACGGTCCGCGCCGACGGGACGACGGTGGCCGCGAAGCTGCTGCTCGACGAGATCAGCGGCGCGCGGCCGTCCGTACCAGCGTGACCCACGCGGGATCGCCGAGCCGGAACCCGTACCCCGACAACCTGCCGTCCGGACGCCTTGCCCTGCGCACACCTGGTCGCAAGCGACCTCTATTCGGAGCTGATGACGTGAACCTCCCGACCACCGGCGTGTTCGACCTTCCCGACCGCCTCTCCCCCAAGGCCGACGCGCTGCTGATCGCCGACGACGAACGGCACTTCGCCGCCATCGGGGAGTGCCTGGAGCAGTCGGTCGCCGAACTGTCCGACCGCCTGGACGCCGAGCGCAGGGCGCCCGGTGGCATAGGCCGGCAGGCGATGGACCGGGACGCCGAGATCTACCGGCTGACGGCGCGTCTGCGCGCCCTGCGTCGCTTCGGACTGGATCTGTGCCTGGGACGCATGGTGAGCGCGGACGCCTCCGAGCCGGTGTACGTCGGACGGCTCGGCCTGACGGACAGCGCGGGCCGCCGGCTGCTGCTCGACTGGCGCTCCCCCGCGGCCGAGCCGTTCTTCGGCGCCACCCACGCCAACCCCATGGGGCTGACCAGCCGCCGCAGATATCGCTGGACCCGCGGCCGGATCAGCGACTACTGGGACGAGGTGTTCACCTCGGACGGGATCGTCGGGCACGCCGCACTCGACGACCAGTCCGCCTTCATCGCCGCCCTGGGCGGCAACCGGTCGGACCGGATGCGTGATGTGCTCGCCACCATCCAGGCCGACCAGGACGCCATCATCCGTGCGGGATCCCGCGGAGCCCTCGTGGTCGACGGCGGTCCGGGTACGGGCAAGACCGTCGTCGCCCTGCACCGCTCCGCCTACCTCCTCTACTCCGACCCCCGCCTCGGTCACCGCCGCGGCGGTGTGCTGTTCGTCGGCCCGCACCGCCCCTACCTGAACTATGTCGCCGACGTCCTGCCCAGCCTCGGCGAGGAGGGCGTGCAGATCTGCACCCTGCGGGACCTCGTCGCCGAGGGCGCGACAGCGGCGGTCGAGACCGACCCGGAGGTGGCGCGCCTGAAGTCGTCCGCGAACCTGGTGAAGGCGATCGAGACGGCCGTCAGGTTCTACGAGGAGCCGCCCAGCGAGGGGATGACCGTCACCACCCACTGGTCCGACATCGCGCTGACCGCCGACGACTGGGCCATGGCGTTCGAGGCGGCGGAACCCGGTGCTGCGCACAACGAGGCGCGCGAACAGGTCTGGGAGGAACTGCTCACGATCCTCATGGACAGGCACGACGGCGACGCCTCGCCCGCCCTGCTGCGCAAGTCGCTCACGCAGAACAGGGAGTTGCGCACGGCCTTCAATCGCGCGTGGCCGCTGCTCGAAGCGGCCGACCTCGTCGGGGACCTGTGGACGGTCCCCGCCTATCTGCGGATGTGCGCTCCCTGGCTCAGCTCCGACGAGGTCCGGACACTGCAGCGCGGGGAAGCCCAGGCCTGGACGGTGTCCGATCTGCCGCTCCTGGACGCGGCACGCCAGCGGCTGGGCGACCCGGAGACCGCACGCCGCAAGCGTCGGCACAGCGTCGCTGTCGCCGCCGAACGCGAGCACATGGCCAAGGTCGTCGACGCCTTGCTGGAGGCCGACGACGACGGCGAAGGGGCGGTGACGATGCTGCGCGGACAGGACCTGCGGGACGCCCTGGTCGACGAGACCCCGCCCGGCGCCGAACCGGACCTGCTCGCCGGGCCGTTCGCGCACGTCGTCGTGGACGAGGCGCAGGAACTCACCGACGCGGAGTGGCAGATGCTACTGCTCCGGTGCCCGTCCCGGAGCTTCACCGTCGTCGGGGACCGCGCCCAGGCCCGGCACGGGTTCACGGAGTCATGGCAGGAACGGCTCGGGCGAGTCGGGCTCGACCGGGTCGAGATGGCCTCCCTGAGCGTCAACTACCGTACGCCGGAGGAGATCATGGCGGAGGCCGAGCCGGTCATCCGGGCCGTGCTCCCGGACGCCAACGTGCCGACCTCCATCCGCAGCGGGGGCGTTCCCGTCGTCCACGGGTCCACGGCGGATCTGCACGGGATCCTCGACTCCTGGCTCGCCGCACATGACGACGGGATCGCCTGCGTCATCGGCGATCCCACCTTCCGGGCGACGTCGCGTGTCCGGTCGCTCGCCCCGGAGCTGTCGAAGGGGCTCGAGTTCGACCTGGTGGTCCTCGTCGACCCGGAGGCCTTCGGCAAGGGCGTCGAAGGCGCGGTCGACCGTTATGTCGCGATGACCCGGGCGACCCAGCAACTCGTCGTCCTCACCAGTGCCTGAGTCCGGCCGGAAAACGGAAGCGTTCAGTCACCTTTGGGTCAATGTTCAGTCGCCCAACTCGCCTTGCTGGTCTAGTCCTTGCAAGAATCTCGGCGCCCGGTCCGCCCGCTCGGCGGACCCCGGGAATCGCTCCGTCGTCATGTGTCCGTAGGGAGTTGACGTGCGCAACCCGGTACCCCCCACAGCACCGCACACCACCACGGCGTCCGGCCCGAGGCCCCGGCGGGGGCTGCGCCGTTCCGCGCTCGCAAGTGCCCTGGCGGCCCTCGCGCTCGTGGTGGCGCTGCCCGCCAACGCCCATGCCAGCGTTCTGCAGTTGCTGCCCCAGAACGCCGACGGCCTGGAGCAGTCCTTCTCCCCCGCCTACGACTACGACGGCGACGGCTGCTACGCCACGGCCGCCATCGGCAGCGACGGCACCATCAACCCCGGCCTGAAGCTGGGCGGCGACGTCAACGGGCACTGCCACGACTACGCCCAGCTGGCCAACGCGAACACCTACTCGCGCGAGAAGTGCAACAACGGCTGGTGCGCCGTCATGTATGCCAGCTACTTCGAGAAGGACCAGGCCACGCTCGGGCCCGCGGCCATCGGTCACACCCACGACTGGGAGCACGTCGTGGTGTGGATCAACAACAACGAGGTCCAGTACGTCTCGGTGTCGCAGCACACGAGCTACCAGGTGGCCCCGCGGTCGTCGGTGCGCTTCGACGGGACCCACCCGAAGATCGTCTACCACAAGGACGGAATCTCGACCCACGACTTCCGCTTCGCCAACAACAACGACGAACCGCCGGAGAACGTCACCGGGGGCTGGTTCTACCCGCGTCTGGTGGGCTGGAACGGCTACCCGGCCGGCTTCCGCGACAAGCTCCTGAGCGCCGACTTCGGCGCGGCCACCATCAAGATCAAGGACGGCGACTTCCAGTACGCGCTGGCGCACTCCATGCCGTCCGGGATCCCGTTCGACGCCAACGGCTGACACCGGACTCCGCCGCGGGGCGGCCCGGTCCCGGTCGGGCCGCCCCGCGGTCCCGTGCCCGCGGCGTCTGCTCAGGCGACCGGTTCGCGGGCCGTCCGGGCCGCCCTGGCCAGATCCAGGTCCGTGGTCTCGGGGGCCAGGAAGTGCGAGACCAGCCCGCCGGCGGCGAGCACGCCCGCGCCCACGAGGAGAACGAAGCGGACGCCGAAGCGGTCGAGGCCCATCGGCAGCAGAAAAGTGCCGATCGCGGCGCCGACGCGGCTCATGGCGGTCGCGAAGCCGACGCCCGTGGCGCGCAGCGAGGTGGGGAACACCTCCAGCGGATAGACCGCGGTCAGTGCGCTGGAGGCCGCGTTGAGGAAGATGAAGAAGAGGAAGCCGCCCACGATGACCGGGGTGACGGAAGGCCACACGGCGACCAGCGCGAGGCAGCCGGCCGTGATCCAGAACGGCGGGATCAGCAGCTTGCGGCGCCCGATGCGGTCCACGACCAGACAGCCCGCGGTGACACCGGCGACGGCGGTGAACGAGTAGACGAGCAGCGCCGCCACCGCGTTGTCGCCCATGTGGAGCGCGTCGAAGACCTGGGTCCAGAAGGTGCCGATCGCGAAGTACGGCAGTACGAGCGCGGCCCAGAAGACACCGGCGAACACCGTGCTGCGCAGGTGCCGGCGGCTGAACAGGGCGCGGAACCCCTCCTGCCCGGCCTCGGCGAGGTCGTCGAGCTCGGCGGTCACATCGATCTCGATGCCGTACTTCGCGATGAGTTCCTCGGCCTGCTCGTGGCGGCCCTTGCTCAGCAGCCAGCGGGCCGACTCAGGAATGCCGCCACGCAGTGCCACACACACCAGGGCGATGACCGAGCTGCTGGCCAGGGACCAGCGCCAGCCGCCCTGGACGTCGGCGAACAGAGCGCCGACGACCGTGGCCAGCGCGTAGCCGACGTACCAGCTGATCTCGAGGCTGGCCAGCAGTCTGCCCCGGCCCTGCCGCGGCGCGTACTCCGACAGCAGCGGCGCGCCGATGGCGTACTCGCCGCCGATCGCCACCCCCATCACCAGCCGGATGAGGAAGAGCTGGAGCCCGTCGGTGACGAAGAACTGGAGCACCGAGCCGACCAGGAAGATGAGCATGTCGGCGAGGAACACCGGGCGCCGGCCGAACCGGTCGGCGAGCCGTCCGAAGAGCGGGCCGCCCACGAAGATGCCGATGAGCGGGGAGGCTCCGACCAGTCCCTCCATCACGGTGGACAGATGGAGGTCGGTGGTCAGGGCGGCCATCGCCATGCCGATGCCGCCGATGATGTAACCGTCGATGCCCTCGCCTATCTGGGTGGCCAGCTTCAGCTTGGTGTGCAGGCGGCGGCGTTCACGCAGCAGGGCGGCGGTCGGCGGAGTGCCGGACTGGGGTGCGGTCGCAGGCGTCGTTGCCATGAGCGGTCCTTGTCTGTTCGGTGTCCGGGCCGGGGCTCGGGGCCCGGGCCAGGGCATGGCGGGGGAAGGCTCAAGGAGGGGGCGTAGGGGAGGTACGAAGGGGCGAGGAGGTCACAGGGGCCAGTCGAGGGCGATGTACTGCGTCTCCAGGAACGCCTCGATGCCTTCGCGGCCGCCTTCCCGGCCGAGGCCCGACTGCTTGACGCCGCCGAAGGGCGCGGCAGGGTCGGACAGCAGGCCCCGGTTGAGGCCGACCATGCCGGTCTCCAGGCGTTCGGCGAGGCGCAGCGCGCGGGCGACATCGCGGGAGTAGACGTACGAGGCCAGTCCGTGGACGGTGGCGTTGGCGCGCGCGAGGACCTCGTCCTCGTCGGTGAAGGTGGTGAGCGGGGCGACGGGGCCGAAGACCTCCTCGTGGAGGACGCGGGCGTCGTCGGGGACGTCGGTGAGGACCATGGCGGGGTGGAAGTGGCCGGGTCCGTCGGGGACCGTGCCCTGTGCGGCGATCCTCGCGCCACGGGCGAGCGCGTCGTCGACCAGGGAGCGGATCTTCTGGACCGCCGCCCGGTTGATCATGGGTCCGAGAGTGACGCCCTCCTCCATGCCCCCTCCCGTGCGCACGGCGGCCATGGCAGCGCCGAACTTGGCGGTGAACTCGGCGGCGACGTCGGCGTGGACGTAGAACCGGTTGGCGGCGACGCAGACCTCGCCGCCGCCGCGCATCTTGGCGTCCATCGCGCCTTGTACGGCGGCGTCGACATCGGCGTCGGCGCAGACGACGAAGGGCGCGTTCCCGCCGAGTTCCATCGTCACGTTGACGACGTTCGCCGCGGCCTGGGCGAGGAGCAGCTTGCCGGTCTCGGTGGAGCCGGTGAAGGAGAACTTGCGGATCCGCTCGTCGCCGAGCCAGGTCGAGACGACCTCTGGGGCTCGGTCGGTGGGCAGGACGTTGAGCAGTCCGCCGGGCAGTCCGGCCTCGGTGAGCAGGGCGGCCACCGCGAGCGCGGTCAGCGGGGTCTCCGGGGCCGGCTTGAGCAGGACGGGGCAGCCGGCCGCGAGTGCCGGGGCGATCTTGCGGGTGGCCATGGCGGCCGGGAAGTTCCAGGGTGTGACGAATGCGGTGACGCCGACCGGGTGCCTGCGGACGATGTGCCGGAAGCCGCCGCCGGGGGCGTCGCCGAAGGAGGAGCCGATGCGGACGGCCTCCTCGGCGAACCAGCGGAAGAACTCGGCCGCGTAACCGACCTCGGCCACCGCGTCCCGGTAGGCCTTGCCGTTCTCCCGCACGATCAGGACGGCGAGCTGGTCGGAGTGTTCCCGCATCAGCCGGAAGGCGTCGTGCAGGATCTCGGAGCGGCGCCGGGGCGGCGTCGCACGCCACCCGGCCGCGGCGGCCGCCGCCGCCTCGACCGCGGCGCGGGCATCGTCGGGACCCGCCGCGGACACCTCGCGTATGAGGTCTCCGGTCGCCGGGTCGTACACGGGACAGGTCCGTCCGTCGGCGGCCGGGAGCCAGCGGCCGCCGATGAACACATCGCCGTCGGCGAGCGGGGCCTTGGCGAGGGTGTCGATGCCGACGAGGTTCATGAGCTGCTCTTTTCTCCGTTCGGACCGGGGTTCGTCCGATGGGCGGTGAATGTACGAGCGCGGCATACGGCGGACAAGGCCAGGTCGGCGGATCGCAACGGGGGTTGCTGTGAGGGCAACTCGACGATCGCTGCGGCGCGGTGCGGGCCGACGGTGCACTCGCGCCTGCTGAGGCAGGGGTGGGCGCTGCCGCGTCGCTCAGGTCAGTCCGGTCCTGGCCGGTTGCGCGCGCCGGGGTTCCCAGCCCAGCAGCGCCGAGACGCGGGCCGCGGCGCGGGCCGTCGTACGGCCCGCGTCGTCGAGGCGGCCGCCCAGCCGGTTCTTGGGCGCGGAGATGTTGAGGGCCGCGACGACCCGGCCCCGGAAGTCGCGCACCGGGGCGGAGACCCCGACAAGACCCTCCTCGAACTCCTCGCTGACCCGCGCGTACCCCTGCTTCCTGGCCTCCTGGATGAGCCCCCACAGCTCGGGCACCGGCATGTCACCGGTCGTGCCGAAGCGGACGTACAACTCGTCCGGGGTGGCGTCGGCCAACAGGACGCGGCCGGCGGACGTCTGCCAGGCGGGTACCCCGCGGCCCTCCCAGCCGTGGACGCGGAAGGAGTGGCCGGAGACCGACAGCAGGGTGAGGACCTCCTGGTCACTCAGCACGCACAGATGGCTGGTCTCCTCCAGGTCCGCGGACAGGGCGTGCATCAGCGGCTCGGCCACCCGCACCAGTCGGCTCTCCGAGGTGCGGGCCACGAGGGAGAACAGGCGCCAGCCCAGGCGGTACTCCAGCGTGTCGGGGTCACGCTCGACGATCCCCTCGGCGGCGAGGGCCTTCAGGGCGCGGGAGACCTGGGTCTTCTCGCGTCCCACCAGGCAGGCGAGCCGTACGACGCCGAGGCCGCCGGCGGTCTGTGCCTCGTCGGAGGCGAGGGCCTCCAGCAGGTCGATGTCCCGGCGCAGGCCATGCCCCCGCGAGGCCGAGGAGGTGTCCGTCACGCGCGTCATCCTAGGCCCGCGACACCAGGAGGGAGCCCCAGGTCAGCCCGCGAGTTGTCAGGAGAGCAACCGGCGTTTCGATTCCCGTGACCGCCTTGCGAGGGGGTGAAGGCCGACCTAGATTCGCCGCATCAGCACGGATGAACTGCACCGAATGCGAGGTTCATCCCGTACTCACGTCGCATCCGGGTTCCCCAGGGAGCCTCCCGCCACCAACGGTCCAGGAGTTCCGATGCCCTCCCCCTACGCCGCCGCGGCGCTGATCGGCGAGTCCTTCGTCGGTGACGGCGCCAATGCGGCCCACACGAACGTGGTGATCGGTCGCAAGGGCGGCCCGGTCGAGACCGCGTGGGCCACCGCGCTGGCCACGCCGAGCGGCGGACATGTGCCGTTCATGACGGTCCTACGCCCGTCGGTGCCGGTCAAGCCGCTGACACTGTTCGTGAACAAGGCCGTCGTCGGCAGCGATCTGCATGAGCGCGCCACCTGGGGGAGCGCCCAGGCGGGCCTGGCCCAGGGCGTGCTGGACGCGGTGGCGCAGAACCTGATCCCGGCCGCGGAAGCCGACAACCTGCTGATCATCGCCGCCGTGTGGGTCAATCCGGCGGTCCATGACCTCGACGCCTGCTTCCGCAACCAGCGGGCCGCCGCGCACGGCGCGATCCGCGCGGCCGTGACGGGTACGCCCACGGTCTTCGACGCCCTGGCCGCCGCCGAGAAAGGTCCGGCGAACCCGTTCTACACGCCCTCCCCCGAGGTGCTCGCCGCATCGGCACCCGAGGCGGCCACCCGATGAAGATCACCGACATCACCCTGGACCGGCTCCGGCTGGAACTGGATCCGCCCTTCCACGCCGCCTGGGACCCCGAGCCGCGCCGCCACTTCGACGCCACGATCGTCCGCGTGCACACCGACGAGGGGATCACCGGCCTGGGCTCCGGCGACCTCATGGACGGCTTCGGCACCTACAAGCATCTGTTCGTCGGCGAGGACCCGCTCGACATCACCCGGCATGTCAGGGCGATCGAGACCGCGAACTTCCACGGCGCCTCCTACTGGCCGCTGGAGGCGGCCCTGTGGGACGTCATCGGCAAGGTGCACGGCCGGCCGGTCTCCGAGCTGTTCGGCAACGCGGCGAAGAAGCTGCCCGCCTACGCCTCGTCCGGGGAGCTGAAGTCGCCGCGCGAGCGGGTCGAAACGGCCCTGAAGGCGCGCGAGGCGGGCTTCAGGGCCATGAAGATCCGCATCGACCGGGACCACGTCGACGAGGGCATCGCGGCGGTACGCGCCGTACGCGAGGAACTGGGCGACGACTTCGAGGTCATGGTCGACCTCAACCAGTCCTGGCGGATGGCGGGTGACACGGCGAACGCCTCCGACCTCGCCAAGACCCGCAAGGTCGTCGCCCGGCTCGCCGAGCTCGATGTGTTCTGGGTGGAGGAGCCGCTGCCGTACGCGGATCTGAACGGTTTCAAGCGGCTGCGGGCCGAGAACCCGGGCGTACGGATCGCGGCCGGCGAGATGCACCACTCCCCCACCGAGCTCCTGCGCTACCTCGAAGAGGACGCCCTCGACATCTACCAGATGGACGTGGTGCTCGCGATCGGCATGCACCGCGCCCGCACCCTGGCCGAACTCGCGCAGCTGAAGCACCGCCAGTTCACCCCGCACAGCTGGACGAACGGCATCGGCGTGCTGGCCAATCTGCATGTCGCGGCAGGCGTCGGCGGCGGCCCGTTCTTCGAGTTCCCCTACGATCCGCCCGGCTGGACCCCCGAGCGCCGCGACTTCATGCTCGCCGAGCCCGTGCAGGTGAACGCCGACGGCTGCCTCGAAGTACCGGACAGACCCGGTCTCGGCATCGAACTGGACGAGGACGCGATCGACCGCTGGAGGGTCGAGTGACCGACACCATCGAGGAACTGCTGACCCGCTCCCACGACGAATGGCGGGCCGCGGCCGGCAAACTCACCTTCGAGACCCGCCCGTACATCGACGGCACCTTCACCGACGCCACCTCCGGCGAGAGCTTCCCGAGCGTGTCGCCCCGCGACGGCTCGGTCCTGTGCGAGGTGCAGGCCGGGTCCGCCGGGGACGTCGACCGGGCCGTCCGGTCGGCCCGTACGGCCTTCGAGGACGGACGCTGGCGCGACCTCGCGCCCAAGGAGCGCAAGCACGTCCTGCTGCGCTGGGCGGAGCTGATCCGTGCGAACGCCGAGGAACTCGCCCTCCTCGACACACTGGAGATGGGCAAGCCCATCACGGAGTCGCTGCGCGTGGACGTGGCCAAGGCCGCGGAGACCATAGCCTGGTACGCCGAGGCCCTCGACAAGACATACGACGAGGTCGCACCGACCCCCGGTGACGCGCTCGCGCTGATCACCCGCGAGCCCCTCGGTGTGGTCGGCGTGGTCGTGCCCTGGAACTACGCCCTGCTGATCGCCAGTTGGAAACTGGGGCCCGCGATCGCCACCGGCAACAGCGTGGTGCTGAAGCCGGCCGAGCAGACCTCGCTCGCCGCGCTCCGGCTGGCCGCGCTCGCCACCGAGGCGGGGCTGCCCGAGGGTGTCCTCAACGTGGTCCCGGGACGGGGGGAGGTCGCCGGGCAGGCACTCGGCCGCCATCCGGACGTCGACAAGATCGCCTTCACCGGCTCGGCGCCGGTGGCCCGGCTCTTCCAGGTGTACGCGGGCGAGTCCAACGGCAAGCAGGTCGCCGTCGAGGCGGGCGGCAAGTCGCCGCAACTCGTCCTGGCCGACGCGGACATCGAGGCGGCCGCTGCGGCCGTGGCCTGGGGCATCTTCTACAACGCGGGGCAGACCTGCAACGCGGGATCCCGCGTCGTCGTGCACGCAGGTGTCAAGGACCGGCTGCTGGACGCCGTGCGCCGGATCACCGCCGAGACCTTCCGCGTCGGCGACCCCCTCGACCCGTCCACCGTGATGGGGCCGATCGTCGACGAGACCCAGCTCGCCAAGATCCTCGGCTATGTCGAGCGCGGTACGCAGGACGGCGCGACCGTACTGCTCGGCGGCGGCCGCACACTGGCCGAGCTCGGTGGCAGCTATGTCGAACCCACCATTCTCGACGGAGTCGACAACACCTCCGTCGTCGGCCAGGAGGAGATCTTCGGGCCGGTCCTGGCGGTGGTGTCCTACGACGGAGACGTCGACGAGGGCGTACGGCTCGCCAACGAGAGCGACTACGGTCTCGTGGCCTCGGTGTGGACCCGGGACGTGACCGTGGCCCACCGCACCGCGAGGCGACTGCGGGCCGGCACGGTCTGGATCAACACTTTCGACGCCAGCGACGTCATCACGCCGTTCGGCGGCTTCAAGGCCACCGGCGCGGGCCGCGACAAGTCCCTGCACGCGCTGGACGCCTACACCGCGCTCAAGACCACCTGGATCAATCTCGCCTGATCCGCGACCGGTTCGGGTCGGGCACCCCCTTCGTCTCATCTCCGACAGCATCGAGGACACTGATGAGGATCGGTTTCATCGGCCTGGGCAACATGGGCCACCCCATGGCCCGCCATCTGGTCCAGGCGGGACACCAGGTCACCGTGCACGACTCCCGGCCCGAGGCCGCCGCCGGCCATCTCGCACTCGGCGCCCGCTGGGCCGGCTCCCCCGCCGAGTGCGCACGGGACGCCGAGTTCCTGATCACCATGCTGCCCACCCCGCGCATCGTCGAGGACGTGCTGCTGCGCGGAGGGGCGGCCCAGGCCCTGCCCGCGGGCGCGCTGTGGATCGACATGTCCACCTCGACGCCGGCGACGGCGGAGCGGGTCGCGGCCGAGGTCCTGGACGCCCGGGCCGTGCGCCGGCTCGACGCGCCGGTCAGCGGCATGGCCCGGGGCGCCGAGGCCGGCACCCTGCAGATCTTCGTGGGCGGCCGGGACGATGACTTCCGCCTCGCCCTGCCCGTCCTGGAGGTGATGGGCGACCCGCAGCGCATCCTGCACGTCGGGCCGCCCGGCGCGGGCTATACCGTCAAGCTGATGATCAATCTGCTCTGGTTCAGTCATCTGGTCGCCACCTCGGAGGTCCTCGCCATGGGCGTGAAGGCCGGTGTCGACCTGGGGGTGCTGCGCAACGCGCTGTTGGCGAGCCCGGCCGCCTCCCACTTCCTGCAGCACGACATCATGTGCGTGCTCGCCGACGGTGACTACGACGACTCCTTCGCCATGGCCCTCGCCTGCAAGGACCTCGGGCTCGCCGTCGACCTCGGCCGCGAACTGGGCGTGTCCACCGAGTTGTCCGCCCTCGTCGAGCAGATCTACCGCCGCGCCAAGGCCCAGCACGGCGACCTCGCGGGCGAGATGAGCCCGGTCCGCCTCTATGAGGCCCTCGCGGGGCAGGAGTTCCGCCTGCCCGCCCCGGCGGCAGTTGCCCCGGACACCACGGCAGTCACGGTCTGAACCGGTACGCAGCACTTCAGGAGCCGCATCCCATGACCCCTCCCCAGCGCGACAGCCTCGCCACGGCCTCGCTGAGCATCGAACCCATCTGCCAGGTCGAGTTCGGGCCTGGTCGCATCGCCCTGCTGCCCGAGCTGATCGCGACGACCGGCCACGCCCGCGCCTTCGTCGTCACGGACCGTGGGCTGCGCGCCGCCGGCGTCGTCGAACGCGTCCTCAAGACCCTCGACAGCGCAGGCATCGAGTACACCGTCCACGACGAGGTGGCGCCCAACCCGTCCACGGGCAACGTCGACGCGGGCGCCGCGCGGGCCCGCGCCTTCGGCCCCGCCGTGGTCGTCGCGCTCGGCGGTGGCTCGGTCCTGGACGCGGCCAAGGGCATCTCCCTGCTGGTCGGCAACCCGGACGCGGTGGCCGCCGACGCCGATCACCTGTGGGAGGCGGCGCAGGGACTGCCGGTCGTCGCCGTCCCCACCACCTCCGGCACGGGCGCGGAGACCAATGGCTTCGGCGTGATCGAGGACACCGAGGCCTGCCGGAAGGTCTATATCGGTCATCCCTCGGTCAAGCCGCGCATCGCCCTGCTGGATCCGGAGCTGACGCTCGGCCTGCCCGCCCCGGCCACCGCCGCTACCGGCCTCGACGCGCTGGTCCACGGCATCGAGTCGCTCGCCTCGCGGGGCGCGAACCCGTTCTCCGTCGCGTACGCCACCCAGGCCGTGGCCATGGTGAGCCGCGCCCTGCCCGTCGCGTACCGGGACGGCTCGGACCTCGACGCACGCGCCGCGCTGATGATGGGCGCACACCTGGCGGGGCAGGCCCTGACCCTCTCCGGGCTCGGCCTCGTGCACGGCATCGGCCACGCGATCACCGCCCACACCGGCACCCCGCACGGAGTGGCTCTCGCCGCCGTTCTCGAGGAGGTCATGGAGTTCAGCGCACCCGCCGCGCAGGGCGCGTACGAGCGGGTGGCCCGGGCGATGCGCCTCGCACCGCCCGCCGACGGCGACTGGGCCGGGGCCGCCGTAGCGGCCGTGCGGGAGATCTCCGGGGCGCTGGACATCAAGCGGCCGCTGCGCGAGCTGGGCGCCGACCGCGCACTGCTGCCGGCCATCGCGGCCGGCGCGGTGGCCGACGCCGTGACCAAGAACACGCCGCGGTTGCCGGTCGAGGCCGAGGTACTGGAGATCCTGACGCGGACGTACGAGTGCCGCTGACTCGGGGAGCCGGGCGCTCCCCGGGCCGGTGTCCGTTCATCCGGACCGGCGGGCGCGGCCCCCGGCGGGTCATAGGGACCCGGCGTTGCTGGGCGGATACGGCGGGCGCATCGGCACCACGGCAACCTGGGACGGCAGCGGCGGCAGCGCCGCTTCGTCCACCCAGGCGGTGAACAGATCGTCCAGGGGCCGGCCAGCGTAGCGCGCGGCGTGCTTGGTGAAGGCGGCGGTCGTCACGGTCGCGCCCCGGTGGACGGCAGCCCAGCCGCGCAGCATCCGGTGGAAGGCCTCGTCGCCCAGCGCGCAGCGCAGCGCGTGCAGCACGAGGCCGCCACGCTCGTAGAGCCGGTCGTCGAACATCCGCTTGCGGCCCGGGTCCGACAGCCGCAGGTCCTGCGGCAGCGCGGACAGCTTCCGGTGTGCCGTCGCGGCCAGCTGGGCGGCCGTGGGGCCGCCCGACCGTTCCGACCACAGCCATTCCGCGTACTTCGCGAAGCCCTCGTTGAGCCAGATGTGCCGCCAGTCGGCGACGGACACGCTGTTGCCGAACCACTGGTGCGCCAGCTCGTGCGCCACCAGTCGCTCCGAACCCCTGGCGCCGTCCACATGGTTGGAGCCGAAGAGCGACAACCCCTGTGCCTCCACCGGGACGTCCAGCTCCTCCTCGGTCACCACCACCGCGTACTCGCCGAACGGATAGGGGCCGAACAGCTCCTGGAACAGCTCCATCATGGCGGGCTGACGCGCGAAGTCCCGCGAGAACTGCGGCAGCAGACGCGCGGGAAGGTGCCCGTACTGCGGCACACCGCCCTCGCCCGGGTCGCCGAGCAGGACCGTGTGGTACCTGCCGATCGCCAGTCCCACCAGATAGCTGGAGGTCGGCACCGACTGCTCGTACACCCAGGTGGTCGTCGACGCCTTCGTCGTACGGGTCAGCAGGCGCCCGCCCGCCACCACCGAGTACGCCGAGGGCGTGGTCACCGAGATCTGGTACGACGCCTTGTCCGCCGGACGGTCGTTGCACGGGTACCAGGACGGCGCCCCGATGGGCTGGCTCGCCACCAGTGCCCCGTCCTCCAGCTCCTCGAACCCGATCCCGCCCCAGGGGCTGCTGACCGGCTTCGGATTGCCCGACCAGTGGACCTCGACGGTGAACGCGGCACCCGCGCGGATCGGCTTCGACGGGCGGATGCGCAGCCGGCCGCCGCGGTGCGTGTAGTGCGGCGCCCGGTCGTCGACCTTGATCCGGCCGATCCGGAAGTCGGCCAGGTTGAGCTGGAACTCGGTGAGCGGCGCGCCGCCCGCTATGGCGCCCAGCCGGGCCGTCCCGGCGAGCCGGTTGGGGCCGGGACGGTAGTCCAGCGTGAGCTCGTAGCGGTTGACCCGGTAGCGGGGATCGCCGTTGTCCGGGAAGTAGGGGTCCGCTTCCACCTTCTGCTGAGGGCTCACTGCTGCGTCTGCTCCCTGCGCTGTGCTCGTACGTCGTGCCGGTGCTCCGTCCTCCGGCCCGGGCCGAGTCACGTCGTTCGCTTCCGGGGACGCCATGCCTCGATCGGGTTGCCCAGCCAGCGGGTGTCGTCGGGCACCGACTCCCCCGCCATCACGAGCGAGGCGGGACCCAACGTGGTGCGGGCCCCGACCGTGCTGCCGGGCAGGACGATTCCGCCTGGGCCAAGTGTCGCGCCCGCACGGAGGATCACAGTATCGGTCCGCAAGATCCGGTCGTGGAAGAGGTGGGTCTGCAGCACACAGCCGCGATTGACCGTGGCGCCGTCCTCCAGCGTCACCAGATCCGTCTCCGGCAGCCAGTAGCTCTCCACCCAGACGCCCCGGCCGATCCGGGCGCCGAGTGCGCGCAGCCACAGCGTCATCAGCGGAGTGCCCGGCACCGCCCCGGCCAGCCAGGGCACGGCCACGACCTCGACAAAGGTGTCCGCCAGCTCGTTGCGCCAGACGAAAGAGCTCCACAGCGGGTGCTCGCCGCTGCGGTGCCGGCCCACGAGCAGCCACTTCGCCACGACGGACAGGGCGGCGCCCGCCAGTCCCGCGGCGAGCAGTACCAGCCCGTTCAGCAGCCAGGCCCAGACGCCGAGCGCGCTGAGCGCCGCCACCGTCAGCACGGCGAGCCCCGCCGAGCAGAACACGGGCACGATCCGGCACAGCTCCACCAGCCCTCGCGCCACAAGCAGCCGGGCCGGCGGCTCATAGGTGCGGCTCTGGTCGCTGTCGGAGGCGGTGCGCGGCAGCTTCACCGGCGGCAGCCCCAGGTAGGAGCTGCCCTTCTTCGCCTTCTTCGGGGTCGCGGAGAGCACGCCGACCAGACCGCCGTCGGGCACACTGCGGCCCGGCGCGGTCATCCCGGAGTTCCCGAGGAACGCCCGCCGCCCGATCTCCGCGCGCCCGATCCGCATCCAGCCGCCGCCCAGTTCGTACGGCGCGGTCAGCGTGTCGTCGGCCAGGAACGCCCCGTCGCCGACCGTGGTCAGACTCGGCAGTGCCAGGACGGTCGACACCTCGGCGCCCCGGCCGATCCGCATCCCGAGCAGCCGCAGCCACACCGGGGTGACCAGCCCGGCGTACAGCGGGAACAGGGTCTCGCGCGAGCGGTCCATCAGCTGGGTGACCGTCCAGGCCTGCCAGCCGGTCCGGCTGTGGGCCGGATAGGTGCCCTCGCGCAGCCCGAGACTCATCAGCCGTACGGCGACCAGGAGCACCATCGCGTACGTCAGCCCGTAGGCGAGTGTGGCGGGAACGAGCGCCAGGGCGGCCCCTCGCAGGGCGGCGCCGAGTCCGGCCGCCGGATCGACGAACGGGTGTGCGACCAGCAGCGCGGCCACACCCGCCGGGACCGGCAGGGCGGTCAGCGCGAGCCCGTTGACGCCGTACATCGTCCGCCACCAGGTGCCGCGCCCCGGTCGCTCCTTGGGCCAGTTGCGCTTGGCCTTGCCGAGCTTGACGGCGGGCGCGCCCGCCCAGCGCTGACCGGTCGGGATCTGTCCGGCGACGGCCGAACCGGGGGCCACCTCGGCACGCTTGCCGACCCGTGCGCCCGGAAAGAGCATGCTGCGCGTGCCGACCACGGCGTGCGCGCCCACCTTGACCGTGCCGACCTCCAGCCGGTCGCCGTCCAGCCAGTAGCCCGACAGGTCCACCTCGGACTCTACGGCCGCGCCCCGGCCGAGCTTGAGCATGCCGGTCACCGGCGGCAGCGAGTGCAGATCCACGTCCGGGCCGATCTTGGCGCCCAGCGCCCGGGCGTACCGCTGGAGCCAGGAGCCCGTCAGCGAGGCAGCCCCGCTGTACTCGGCGAGCCGTTCCGCGGTCCACAGCCGCAGATGCACGCCGCCCCCGCGCGCGTAGCGGCCGGGTGTGACCCCGCGCAGCAGCAGCCGGGCGCCGCCCGCCGCGATCGCGAGCCGCCCCGGCGGGCTGTGGAACACCACCGCCCCGGCGGCCACGGCCCACCAGGAGGTGACCGGCGCCCACGGGTACGGACCGAACCAGTGCAGCACGTTGCCGAGCGCGGCCAGCGCCACGGTCCAGCGCAGCCCGAGCACCGTGAAGAGGGGGACGAGCAGGAGGAGCTGGAGCGCCCCGGCGCGCTTGGAGACGGGTGCGATCACGCGCTCCGCGCCGTCGTCCTGGGCCGACTCCTCCAGATGGCGGGCCAGCTTGCGCAGTGTCGGCTGCTGGTAGATGTCGAGGACGGCCGCGCTGGGGTAGCGGGTGCGCAGCCGGGTGGTGAGCTGGGCGGCGGCCAGGCTGCCGCCGCCGATCGCGAAGAAGTCGTCGGAGGCGTCGGCCACTGGGATGCCGAGGACCTCGGTCCACTGCTCGGCGAGCCAGGCCTCGGTGCCGTAGAGCTGCGCGGCGGGGCCTTCCAGGCCCTCCAGCGGCCAGGGCAGCGCATTGCGGTCGACCTTGCCGGACGTGCGGGTCGGCAGGTCGTCGACCGGCGCGAGCAGCGGGACCAGGGCGGCGGGCAGTTCAGCGCGCAGCCGCTCGACGGCCGCCGCCTGGTCCCAGTCCTCCTGGGTGACGACATAGCCGACGAGGAGCTGGTTGCCGCTGCGGGCGGTGCGCACCGCGGCGGCCGCACCGGCCACCCCGGGCAACGCTTGGAGTGCGGCGTCCACCTCGCCCAGTTCGATCCGTCGTCCGCCCAGCTTGATCTGCTCGTCGGCACGCCCGAGGAAGACCAGCCCTTCGGGCTCGGCCCGGACGAGGTCCCCGCTGCGGTAGGCGCGCTCCCAGCCGAGGGACGGCAGGGGCGCGTACTTCTCCGCGTCCTTCTCGGGGTCGAGATACCGGGCGAGCCCGACCCCGCCGATGACCAGCTGTCCGCTCTCGCCCATCGCGACCGGCTGCCCGGCGTCGTCCACGACGACCAGCTCCCAGCCGTTCAGGGGCAGCCCGATCCGGATGGGCTCCTCGCCGGTGAGCAGCGCGGCACAGGCCACCACGGTCGCCTCGGTCGGACCGTAGGTGTTCCAGACCTCCCGCCCCTCGGTGACCAGCCGCTGCACCAGCTCGGGCGGGCAGGCCTCGCCGCCGAAGATCAGCAGGCGGACGTCGTTGAGGGTCTCGGGCTCCCAGAGCGCGGCCAGGGTCGGCACGGTGGAGACGACGGTGATCTCCTGCTCGACCAGCCAGGGGCCGAGGTCGGCGCCGCTTCTGACCTGCGAGCGCGGCACGGGCACCAGGCAGGCCCCGTACCGCCAGGCCAGCCACATCTCCTCGCAGGAGGCGTCGAAGGCCACGGAGAGGCCGGCCATGACCCGGTCGCCGGGCCCGATCGGCTCCTCCTGGAGGAAGAGCGCCGCCTCCGCGTCCACGAACGCGGCGGCGCTGCGGTGGCTGACGGCGACGCCCTTGGGTTTGCCGGTGGAACCGGAGGTGAAGATGATCCAGGCGTCGTGCTCGACGTCGGGGCGGGCGGCGGGGACGTCGGACGGCTCGTCGACGGTGATCCGGTGCCCGGCGCCGATGACCGCGCGCACCTGAGCCTCGCCGAACACCAGCTCGGCCCGCTCGTCCGGGTCCTCGGCGTCCACCGGGACATAGGCGGCTCCCGCCGCGAGCACGGCCAGGATCGCCACGTACAGGTCGTTGGTGCCGGACGGGACGCGTACGCCGACCCGGTCGCCGCGGCCCACTCCGGCGCCGGCGAGGCGGCGTCGCAGGGTTTCGACCTCGGCGGCCAGGGCCCGGTAGGTCAGGCTGCGGCGGCCGTCGTCGAGGGCTGGCTCGTCGGGGTGCGCCCGTACCGCGGCGTCGAAGACGTCCACGAGGGTGCGCGGCGATGCGGCGGGGGCGGCGAGGAAGCGCGCGCGGTCGCCGAACTCGGCGCGCAGCTCCGCATCGGACAGCGCGAGTGCGGGGCCTTGCTGGAGGGCTGCCATCGGGTCCTCACGTGTCGTTCCCGGATCGCTCCGGGCGCTGGGGGGCCGCAGGGATGCCTGGGGATCTTCCGGTCCAGCTCCAAACAAGCGGACAATCTTAGTACGAGGGTGGACACGGACGGGCCCGTCCGCCCTTCGAGGGCCTGTTCAGCGCGCCCGGAAGCAGTAATTCCGGTGCGCTGACATGGGGATGTGTCAACGTGACGAGATATGCCCCACACCCCCGGAGTCCGGTGCCGCCGAACAGCGAAAACCCACGACGGGGCCCGGCTGGGGCCCTTTCCGCCGCCCCGCGCCGGTCTCAGCCGTCACTCCACGCACGGCTCCGAACAGGGCCCGCTGCCCGGCAGATGCTCGCTCGCCCACTGGCCGAGTTCTTTCAGCGCGGGCTCCAGCGCGGCCCCCGCCTGGGTGAGGCGGTAGGAGACCCGCAGCGGCGGGCCCTCGTCGACCTCGCGTACCACGAGTCCCGCGGCGCCGAGTTCGGTGAGGCGGTCGGAGAGCATGCGCTCGCTGAGGCCGGGAATGGCGCGGCGTAGGGCCGCGAAGTTGGCCGGCTGCTCGACGAGTACGGCCACGATCGGGCCGGTCCAGCGCTTGCCGAGCAACTGGAAGACCCGCGTGATGCCCTCGTCCACCTGCTTGCAGGCGCCGGGGTCGTGGCTCTGTTCGACCGTCATGCCCCCAGGATACTGCGCCTCTGTGTGGAGGTAAAAAAAAGTAAGTACCTGTGTTATCTATAGTCCAGTACGAAAACTTAGCTCTGGGCGGCCGTCTCCCCGGCGGCGCCCACAGACACCCTTCTTTGGAGACCCCGATGGCCACCCTCCTGCACCTCGACTCGTCCGTGTCCCCGACCTCCGCCTCCGCCTCCCGGGCGGTGACGGAGACCTTCCGCAAGGCCTGGGAGGAACAGCACCCGGAGGGCACGGTGATCTACCGTGACCTCTCCGCCGAGCCCGTGCCGCACATCACCGCCGACGCCCACTCGGCCGGGTTCGCCGATCCCGCCACCCACACCCCGGAGCAGGCGGCCGCCTTCGCCGAGCGCGTGCGGCTGATCGAGGAGCTGGAGCAGGCGGACGCCGTGCTGATCGGCGCCCCGATGTACAACTTCACGATCCCGTCGACCCTCAAGGCCTGGCTGGACAACGTGATCCTGATCGGCCGCACCGCCGGCGAGACCCCCTCCGCCAAGGGCACCCCGGTCACCGTGGTCGCCAGCCGCGGTGGCTCCTACGCGCCGGGCACGCCGCGGGAGTCGTTCGAGTACGTGCAGAACTACCTGACGGCAGTCCTCGCCGACGGGCTCGGCCTCGACCTCGACTTCATCGTGCCCGAGCTGACCATGGCCCCGTACAACCCGGCCATGGCCGAGCTGGTGCCGCTCTTCGAGGCCTCCCGTGAGCGCGCCCTGCAGGAGGCAGCCGCCAAGGCCAAGGCCCTCGCCGAGCGCCTCGCCGCCTGAGCGAACCGGACCGGCGGGAGCCGCGGTCCCGTCTCAGTCGGCCGTCGCAGGGTGAGGGCCGGCCGAGGCGGGCCGCGCTCCGTGCCGTGGCTCCTCGGGCTCCGGGTTGACGCAGCCCGCGAGGCACGGGGTGCGCGAGAGCGCGAAGACGCCGTAGCAGAGCAGGGCGACGCCGAGGAACGCGGGCAGCATCCACAGTCCATGGCGCGGCGACTCGGCGTAGAGGACGACGCCCAGGCAGAAGCTGACGGTCGCGTCCCCGAGCGTGAGGGCCGGCTGGGACGCGATCAGCGGGCCCGCCTGCATGGCGTAGCCGAGCAGCAGGATGGAGAGTGAACCGGCGGCCGCGAAGCCGTAGGTCTGCCAGGCCAGGAAGAACCCCGTCGCCCCCTGCTCGGACATGACGTTCATGGCGGACTTGACGAGCGCCGCCGTCAGCGCGTTGCCGATCGCGGCCGCGGCGGCCAGGCAGGCCGCACGCGCCAGTCCGCGGGGGCGGCGCAACCCGGCCAGGACGAGCAGGACCCCGGCCCCGCCCACCACGGCGAGGGCCGGCACCCACCACAGTCCGGGGACCTGGGAGCGCCCGCCGGAGGGGGCGGCCGAGAACAGGCTGACGGCCAGGCCCACGAAGATGCACAGCACGCAGAACCACGCCTTGCCTGACACCCGCACCCGGAACAGAGCGTTGCCGGCCACGAGAGCCAGCGGAAGCTCCAGGATGAACAGGGGCTGGACCGCGGCCAGACTGCCCGCGTTCAGGGCCAGGGCCTGGAAGAGCGCGGCGAAGACGACGCCCAGGATGCCCCCGAACCAGAGCGGGCTGCGCAGCAACTGCCGGACGAGCCCGAACCGCGCCGTGGAGTCGGGCGCCGCCACCGCGGCACGTCGCTGCAGCACCGTTCCGACCGCGTTGCTGCAGGCGGCCAGCACGGCGAACACGACCGCGACAATCATCTGGTTCGTACCGCTTCCGCGTAGTGCACTGTCCACTGCGGGTACAGCACTCCGGTCCCGCTGCCCAGCCGGTTCCGGCTCGCGTTCCACGATGGCACCCATCGGCGGGGGCTTCCACCGGCGGCTGCGAGACCGCGCCGTCCGGCGCCGCGGTCGGAAGGGACGGGCCGGTCCCCCGCGCGGCCTTCCTGGCCCGGCGGGGAACCGGGGACGTGCCGGACTAGCCGATGACCATCAGCAGATCGCCGCCCTCCACCTGCTGTACGGAGTCGACGGCCAGGCGGCCCACCGTTCCGGCGACGGGCGCGGTGATGGCGGCCTCCATCTTCATCGCCTCGATCGTCGCCACCGTCGCGCCCGCCTCCACCTGGGCGCCCGGCTGCACGGCCAGGGTGACCACCCCGGCGAACGGTGCGGCGACATGCCGGGGGTCGGACTTGTCGGCCTTCTCCGCGGGCGGCAGATCCGAGGCGACCGAGCGGTCACGGACCTGGACCGGCCGGAGCTGGCCGTTGAGCGTGGCCATCACCGTGCGCATGCCGCGCTCGTCCGCCTCACCGATCGCCTCCAGGGCGATGAGCAGGCGCACACCGGGTTCGAGGTCGACCGAGTGCTCCTCGCCCGGCCGCAGCCCGTAGAAGAAGTCCTTGCTGGGCAGGACACCGGTGTCCCCGTAGGCGTCGCGGTGTGCCTCGAACTCCTTGGCCGGTCCGGGGAACAGCAGCCGGTTGAGCGTGGTCCTGCGGTCCTTCTCCAGGCCCTCGCGGTCCTCCTCGGTCAGTTCCGCGACCGGCTTGGCCTCGGCCCGGCCCTTGAGGGCCTTGCCGCGGAAGGGCTCCGGCCAGCCGCCGGGCGGGTCGCCCAGCTCGCCGCGCAGGAATCCGATCACCGAGGCGGGGATGTCGTACGCGCCCGGCTCCGCCGCGAACTGGGCCGGGGTGACACCCGCGCCGACGAGGTGCAGCGCGAGATCGCCGACCACCTTGGACGACGGGGTGACCTTCACCAGACGGCCGAGGATACGGTCGGCGGCCGCGTACATCGCCTCGATCTCCTCGAACTGGTCACCAAGGCCCAACTCACGCGCCTGGACACGCAGGTTGGACAGTTGTCCGCCGGGGATCTCATGGTCGTAGACCCGCCCGGTGGGCGCGGCCAGACCGGCCTCGAAGGGGGCGTAGATACGGCGTACGGTCTCCCAGTACGGCTCCAGATCGCAGGCCGCCCGCAGGCTCAGCCCGGTGGGCCGCTCGGAGTGGTCGGTCGCGGCGATGATCGCGGACAGGGACGGCTGGGAGGTCGTGCCCGCCATGGAGGCGACCGCCCCGTCCACGGCGTCGGCGCCCGCGCCGATCGCGGCCAGATAGGTGGCCAGTTGCCCGCCGGCCGTGTCGTGGGTGTGCAGATGGACCGGCAGGTCGAACTCCCGGCGCAGCGCCGTCACCAGTCGTGCGGCCGCGGGCGCCCGCAGCAGCCCGGCCATGTCCTTGATCGCCAGGACGTGCGCCCCCGCTTCGACGATCTCCTCGGCGAGCTTGAGGTAGTAGTCCAGGGTGTAGAGCTTCTCGGCCGGGTCGGACAGATCGGCGGTGTAGCACAGGGCGACCTCGGCCACGGCCGTGCCGGTGGCCCGTACGGCGTCGATCGCGGGACGCATCTGCGTGACGTCGTTGAGCGCGTCGAAGATGCGGAAGACGTCGATGCCGGTGCGGGCGGCTTCCTCGACGAAGGCGTCGGTGACCTCGGTCGGATAGGGGGTGTAGCCGACGGTGTTGCGGCCGCGCAGCAGCATCTGCAGACAGATGTTGGGCACCGCCTCACGCAGCAGGGCCAGCCGCTCCCAGGGGTCCTCGGCCAGGAAGCGCAGGGCCACGTCGTAGGTGGCGCCGCCCCAGCATTCCAGGGACAGCAGCTCGGGGAGGGTGTGCGCCACCACGGGGGCGGCGGCCAGCAGGTCCTTGGTGCGCACGCGCGTGGCGAGCAGGGACTGGTGGGCGTCGCGGAAGGTGGTGTCGGTGACGGCGACGGTGGGCGACTCACGCAGCGCCCGGGCGAACCCCTCCGGGCCGAGTTCGGTCAGCCGCTGCTTCGAACCCACGGGCGGGAGCGTGCCGGAGGGGACGTGCGGCAGCTTGGTCGTGGGGTCGACCAGGCGGGGGCGCGCGCCGTGCGGCTTGTTGACGGTGACGTCGGCGAGATAGGTCAGCAGCCGGGTGCCCCGGTCCGCGGAGTGGCGGGCGGTGAGCAGATGCGGGCGTTCCTCGATGAACGAGGTGGTGACCCGGCCCTCCCGGAAGTCGGGGTCGTCCAGCACCGCCTGCAGGAACGGGATGTTGGTGGCCACACCGCGGATCCGGAACTCGGCGACCGCGCGGCGGGCGCGGTGCACCGCGGTGGCGAAGTCACGGCCCCGGCAGGTCAGCTTCACCAGCATCGAGTCGAAGTGGGCGCTGATCTCGGAGCCGACGAACGCGATGCCGCCGTCGAGCCGGATGCCGGAGCCGCCGGGCGAGCGGTAGGCGCTGATCGTTCCCGTGTCGGGGCGGAACCCGTTGGCCGGGTTCTCACTCGTGATCCGGCACTGCAGGGCCGCGCCGCGGACGTAGACCGTGTCCTGGGACAGGCCGAGGTCGGCCAGCGACTGCCCCGAGGCGATGCGCAACTGCGCCTGGACCAGGTCGACATCGGTGACCTCCTCGGTCACCGTGTGCTCGACCTGGATGCGCGGGTTCATCTCGATGAAGACATGCCGGCCGTCACGGTCGACCAGGAACTCGACGGTGCCGGCGTTGCGGTAGCCGATGGTGCGGGCGAAGGCGACGGCGTCGGCGCAGATGCGGTCCCGCAGCACCGGGTCGAGGCCGGGAGCGGGGGCCAGTTCGACGACCTTCTGGTGCCGCCGCTGTACCGAGCAGTCGCGCTCGTAGAGGTGGATGACGTCGCCCTGGCCGTCGGCGAGGATCTGCACCTCGATATGGCGCGGGTCCACAACGGCCTTCTCCAGGAACACGGTCGCGTCCCCGAACGCGGACTCGGCCTCACGGGACGCCGCTTCGATGGCCTCCCGGAGCTTCTCGGGCTCCTCCACCCGTCGCATACCGCGCCCGCCACCGCCGGCGACCGCCTTCACGAACAGCGGGAACCCGACCTCCTCGGCTGCCGCGAGCAGTTCGCCGACATCCGTGGAGGGACGCGAGGAGCCGAGCACCGGCACCCCGGCGGCACGCGCCGCTGCGACGGCGCGGGCCTTGTTGCCGGTCAGCTCCAGGACATCGGCGCTCGGACCGATGAACGTGATGCCGGCCTCCTCGCAGGCCCGGGCCAGATCCGGGTTCTCCGACAGAAACCCGTACCCGGGATACACGGCGTCCGCCCCCGCCCGGCGGGCCGCCGCCACGATCTCCTCGACCGACAGATAGGCGCGCACCGGGTGGCCCTTCTGCCCGATCTCATAGGCCTCGTCGGCCTTGAGCCGGTGCAGCGAGCCGCGATCCTCGTACGGGAACACCGCCACGGTCCCGGCGCCCAGTTCATAGGCCGCGCGGAACGCACGGACGGCGATCTCACCCCGGTTCGCGACAAGTACCTTGCGGAACATCAACGGTCCCTTCTGATGGGTGCGCCGGATCAGGCGCCTGGCGAGCGTTGGTGTCTCTGCACCGGCGCCGGACCGGGCCCGCGCCCGGACCGCGACCGGCCGGTCCATCATCTGCCCGCCATGGGCGCTCACGTATGCATCTTCGTCCCCGGTGTGACGACCTCCACGCGGCCGGAACGCTCCCCGGACCGCGGACGGCGGCCCACGCCTCGTCCTCCATGGTCCGACGGCGATTCCGGCCGGGAAGCCGTCACACCCCGTACGGATGCGGGAACCACCGCAGTGACAGGATTCCGCGCATGAGAGATGTCCTGGAAGTCGTCTGCCGCCCCCGGGGGAGACGCGTCCGGTGGTTCTTCGCCGGACTCGGGGCGGCAGGTGCGATCCTGGCGGCGGTGCGCGTGGCCCAGCGGGGCACGGTCCTCGACGCGGGGGCGGCCCTCGGTCTGCTGCTCGCGCTCGGGGGCCTCGCGTCGCTGTACGGGGTCACGGCCCAGGTGAGCGCCGACAGCTCCGGGCTGCGCGTGCGGACGCTGCTGGGCCGCCGGAGCGTGCCGTGGCACGACATCGCCGATCTGCGGGTACGCCTGAAGTACGCGCACACCTCCCGATCCCAGGAGACCCGTCGCGTGGTCCTGGTGCTGCATGACGGACACAAGCGGCTGCTGCCCCTGCCGAAGAGCCGGTCGGCCGACGACCCGGACTTCGACGCGCAGTTGGAGGCGCTGCGCGCGCTGCACCGCCGTCACGGGGCTCCGGAGCCGGGCCGCGTCCTGGTCGTCTCGGAGCGCACCGCCGGGCGTGGCTGGGCCGGGTCCTCGGTCCTGTGCGTGCTGCTGCTCGCGGGCGCGGGACTCGCCGCGTGGTTCGTGCCGAGCACCGCGTCGGACGAGCAGGCGTGGCGGTCGGCCGTCCCGTGTGCCACCGGGGCGCCCGCCGAGCGAACCGCGCGCAGCCGAGGGGCCGGGGAGGACTGCCTGACCACCCTGCGGGCCGTGATCGCCCGGACCGGGGCCCGCCCGCCCAAGCAGAGGAGCTGGGTGTACTTCGCCGACCGTCGCCCGATCGAGCGGCTCGAGGTCTCCTACGAGGCCGCCGAGGCGTTCGAGGCGGGTGACAAGGCCGAACTGACCGTCTGGCGCGGTCAGGTGACGGAGGTCGCCGGAGCGCATTATGTATGGCACGAGCACATGACCACGGGCGGCGAGATGGCCGTCATCGCGGCCGTGTCGGCACTCGCCGCAGGCTACCCCGGCGCCCTGCTCCTGCTGCGCCTGCGCGGACGGCGGCCGCCCGACGACGAAGTCCTCCCGTCGGCCCTTCCGTTCGCGGGCGCACTCGTCGGTACCGCGCTGTGGCTGCTGCCGCTCTGCTACCTGCACCCCACGACCCTGCTCTCCTCCCCCGCGACGATCACCTGGGCGGCCGGGGGCGCACTGGTCACGCTGGGCCTGTTCGCCTGGGCCTGGCACGTCACCCGGATCCGTCCACCCGAGGCGGCCGAGGACACCGGAGCGACGGAACCGACGGGTGGATCCGGCGATCAGGAGACGGCGGTCTTCCTCGCCGCCCGCTTCCTGGAGCACACCGACTACAACCCGCGCCGTTTCGGCACCCACATCGTCCTCGGAGCCGGCGAGCCGCCCGCCGTGACGCCCCACCCCGGCCCGGGCCGGTTCGCGGCGAAACGGATACCGGCGGAGCGGCTCACCGCCGGGACGGTGCGGCGCCCCCGGGGCGACGAGGGCGACACCGTCCCCACGAGCTGGCACATCGCCGAACTCGACGATGCGGGCCGGCCGGTCCGCCTCGCCGCCGCGCCCGCCGATCTGGCCCGCATCCTGCGCGCACTGCACTCGGCCAAGGCCACCGTGACCACCGCGGCCCCCGAGTCATGACCGCCTCCCGGCGGCCTGCGTCCGGGCCGTGAGCCAAGGCTGGCCGCGGCCTGGCGTCGGCAGGCGCCGGGCCCGGCCGGAGCGCAGACAGGCACCGGCCGTGACGGCCACGGCGGCCACCCCGTATGCCCAAGCCTGGAGCGGGAAGCCGGGCAGCAGCCGGCCGGCGAGATAGAGGGCGGTGCCGGCCAGGGTGACGGTCAGCCATTCCCAGCGCCCGTCCAGCGCCACGAGGGCGATGACGAGCAGGGAGTACCAGGGGTAGTTCGGCGAGAACAGGAGCAGCGCGGTGCCCGTGAGCAGCAGGGCACCGCTCCAGGGCCGGTTCGGGTCGCTGCGGCCCCACACGTACAGGGCGACCAGCGCGAGCAGCAGGGCCGCCGTCACTTCGGCGGCGGCGTCCGGCAGCAGGAGCCGCAGCAGCGCGAAGCGGCGTACGTCCCCGGGTTCGTAGCCCTCCTCGTGGAGGTAGCCGGGCAGATAGCCGAGGACGCCCGTGCCCGACATCGCCACGTAGGGCACGTACGTGAGGGCGACCGCCACGACGGCAGCCGCACCCAGCCGCAGGATCCGTGCCGGGCCCCGCTGCCCGGACAGGGCTCCGGGCAGCGCCAGGACCGGCAGCAGCTTCACGGCGATCGCGGCACCCAGCAGCGCGCCACGGCGGGCACCGGCGGTCGCGGTGCCGAGCGCCAGGACGGTGAGCAGCACGCCGAGGGTGTCGACATGGGCGTTGTCGACCGCTTCGAAGGGCACAGCCGGGCACCAGGCCCACAACGCGGCCCGGGCCGGGGCCCGTTGCGGGTCCCCGCGCCGGCGCTGTACCGCGAGCAGGGCCACGGTGGTGCCGAACGCGAGTGCCGCGCCGCCGACTTGAAGCGGCTTGTGGCGACTGTCCGGCGGAGAGACGGCATGGACGGCGAGGAACCAGCCCTCGGCGACCGGGGGGTAAATGGTGGGGACGGTGGGACGGTTGATACGGACGCACAGACCGCTGTCGGTCCGATGGAGTCCCCAGCCCTCGCACGCCGCCCGGGTGGGGAACAGCCAGTCGTCGCGCAGCGGAGCCAGTTCGGGTGCCGCGGGCGGGTGGGCGTAGGGGGAGACACCGGCCGCCTGAACCCGGCCGTCCCAGGCGTAGCGGTACATGTCGTCGCTGGTGCGGGGCGGCGCGGCGAGCCCGGCGAGCACCACGGCTGCCGCACCGGCCAGCACGAGCCCGGTCGCGGCACGTGCCGGAACCTTCCGCACGGTCCACACCGCGGCGGCGAACAGGGTCCAGGCGACGCCGTAACCGGTGAGCAGGGGGCCGGGGGCGCCGATGTTGTCGCCGGCGCGGAGGGTGCCGACGACCACCGCGGTGAGCGCGGCGAGGAGGACCACGGTGACGCCGACACGGATCCGGACCGCCCCGCGGTTCGAAGGTGCGGCGGGTCCGGGGAGCGGGTGCCGCGCGGATGTCAGGGCGTCGCGCGGGAGTGCGGGGGCGGTGTCGCTCATCGGTGGTCGGGCCCTTCCGCGGCCGTGGGACCTGCGTCCGGGTGGCCAGGTCCGGGGCGGTGGAGTTCCACGAAGGGGCGGCCGTCGGCCGTCCAGCGGCCGGTGAGGATCCAGCCCGTGGCCTCGGCGGCACGCGCGAGCGCCGTGGTGCCGAGGCGGGCCCAGGCGAAGGGACGGCCGTGGCGGCCGTGGGCGTCCTCGACGCGGACGGTGAGACGTTCGTCCACGTCCTGCGGGGCCGCCTCGGCCAGCAGCCGCCCGCCGGGACGGACCAGATCACGCAGCCGGGCCAGCAGCACGGCCGGGTCCCCGCCGATGCCGACGTTGCCGTCCATCAGCAGGACGGTGTCCCACCGGCCCTCCTTCGGCAGGCGATCGAAGACGGATCGCCGCAGCGCGGATCCGCCGAGGCTCCGGGTCCGGGCGACGGCGGCCGGGCTGACGTCCACGCCCAGCGCCGGCAGGCCACGGGCGGCCAGGGCGGCGACCAGGCGTCCGGGACCGCAGCCGACGTCCAGCACCGGGCCGGTGCAGCGGCGGAGCACGCTCGTGTCCGCGGCGTCGGGCGCGGTGCACCAGCGCTCCACGTCCAGGAGCAGCAGTTCCTGCCGCGTGCCCTGGCACATGCGGCGCAGATACAGCGGGCCGCGGCCCGTGCGCAGGGCGTGGGCGTAGGGGTCGTCCGTCCAAGGTTCACCCGGCGGCACCGGGGCGAGCCGGGTGGTGTCGGGGGTGGCTGTGCGGGGCGGGGCGGGCTGCGGAATCAAGGGTTGGGGAGTCAGGGATCGGGGGGTCAGGGGGCCCGCCGGGGCCGGCCCCGGCCACTGGGCGGCGGTGGACTCCGTGCGGGACGCCGCGCCGGTTGCCGTGGCGCTCACCGTACGACCTCCGTCAGGCGGTCCACAGTGGTTGCGAAGCGGGAGCCGGGTGCGCAACGGACGGCGGCCTCGGCCGCGTCGGCGGCGGTGTCCACGTCACGCAGCACCGGCAGATCGCCCACCGACAGCCCTGCCGCCGTGAGACGGTCTCGCTGGATCGCGCCGGTACGGTCGGTGGACATGGGCACGCCCCGCACCAGGGCCCCGGCCCGTGCCGGATCGGCCAGGCCCAGCGCCCAGAACCCGCCGTCGGCGGCCGGTCCGAACCAGGCGTCGTGGCCGTCCCGGCCGACATCGGCGAGAAGACCGGGATTCAGCTGGGGAGTGTCCATGCCGATCAGGAGCGCGGGACCGTCGGCGCAGTGGGCGAAGGCGGCCGCGATCCGCTCGTCCAGGCCGCCCGGTGCCTGGGGTACGACGTCGAACCCCGGGGGCAGCCAGGAGCCGGGAACGCCGTCCAGCACGAGGACACGGCGCCTGGCGGCGGTCCGGAGCACCGTGTGGAGGGTGTCGGCGAGGGCGGCCTCGGCCAGCTCGGCCGCCTGCTGCGGCGTGTACGGCGGGGTGAGCCGGGTCTTGACCCGCCCGGGTACGGGCTCCTTGGCGATGACCAGCAGCGTGGCCGGTCCTGTGGCCGTGCCCCGGGCGCTCATCGTCCGGCTCCGGTGGCGCCGGTGACGCGCGCGATGTCCGCGGGTCCGGCGGTGGTTCTCCGCGCCGCGTCCGCGGTGGGCGATTCGGTGAGGACGGCGCTCATGTCCCGTACCGCCTGCCAGGTGCCGCGCCAGGTGCCGGTCACCTTGGAACGGCCGGTGCGCGGGTGGTAGGGCACGTCCGTCTCCCGGACGCGCCAGCCGGCGTCGGCGGCGCGGACCACCATCTGCAACGGATAGCCGGACCGCCGGTCGGTCAGGTCCAGGGCGAGCAGCGCCTCGCGGCGGCCGGCACGCATCGGGCCGAGGTCGCGCAGGCGCAGTCCGGTGCGCCTTCGGATCAGCCGGGCCAGCTCCAGGTTGGCCAGCCGGGCGTGCAGGGGCCAGGCGCCGAGGGTGGTGGGCCGCCGCCGGCCGAGGACCAGGTCGGCGGAGCCGTCGAGGACCGGCCCCGTGAGGGCCGGCAGCAGCGCGGGGTCGAGGGAGGCGTCGCAGTCGCAGAAGCAGACCACGTCGGCCGTGGCGGCGGCCAGCCCGGCGTGGCAGGCGGCACCGAAGCCGCGGTGCGGCTCCCGGACCACAAGGGCCCCGAGGGAGCGGGCCACGTCCGCCGAGCCGTCGGTCGAGCCGTTGTCGACGACGATCGCGCGCCAGCCCGGCGGGATCCGGTCCAGCACCCAGGGCAGGGCCTCGGCCTCGTCGAGGCAGGGCAGCACGACGTCGACCGGCGGAGGCACGGAGGGAGAGGGGAGGGATGTCTCGATCACCCCACTCACCCTACGAACGCACAACGGGCAAAAGGGAATTGGCGACCTTACGGATCGCTGACGTCCGCCCTGCGCACGGATCGCTCGCCCGCTCCCCGTCTTACGGATCTCTGACGTCGCCCGCGGCTCCCGACGGCCGGCCGAACGGTGGTGCGAGACTCGGGGGCGTGAAACGCGTACTCGTCGTGGACGACGACCCGACCGTCTCGGAGGTCGTCGCCGGCTATCTGGACCGGGCGGGCTTCGCCGTCGAGCTGGCAGCCGACGGCCCCGCCGCCGTGGCCCTCGCCGTCGCCCGGCCGCCCGACCTGGTCGTACTGGATCTGATGCTGCCCGGCATGGACGGTCTGGAGGTCTGCAGGCGCATCCGCGAGGACGGCCCCCTGCCCGTGATCATGCTGACCGCGCGGGGCGACGAGGAGGACCGCATCCTCGGCCTGGAGGTCGGCGCCGACGACTACGTCACCAAGCCGTTCAGCCCCCGCGAACTCGTGCTGCGCGTGGAGTCCGTCCTGCGCCGCGCCGGAACACCGGTGGCGGCCCGTACCGAACCCGCGGAGTCCTGGCTGCGGGCCGGCCCGCTCGCCCTGGACCCCGTCGCCCGGCGCGCCACCCGCGACGGGGCGGAACTCGCCCTCACCATCCGGGAGTTCGATCTGCTGGAGTTCTTCCTGCGCCACCCGGGCCGGGCGACGACCCGCGAGGACCTCATGCGCCAGGTGTGGGGCTGGGAGTTCGGCGACCTGTCGACCGTCACCGTTCATGTGCGGCGTCTGCGCGAGAAGATCGAGGACGACCCGGCGCACCCCCATCTGATCAGCACCGTGTGGGGAGTCGGCTACCGCTTCGACCCTCCCCGGCCGAACGGCCCCGACGAGAACGGAGCCGGACATGCTCGGTGACACGCTGCTCATCGCCCTGTACGCGTTGATCGGCGCGGTGGCCGCCGGCCTGGGCGGCGCGGTCGTGCTGCGACTGCTGCGCCGCCGCTCGGTCGCGCTGTCGCTGGCCGTCGTCGCGGCCGTCACGATCGCGGCGATGCTCGGCGGCACCCTTCTGGTGGCCTGGGCGATGCTCCTGTCCGACCACGATCTGTGGGTCGTGACGACCGTGTGCGCCATGGCGGCGGTCGTCTCCCTGGTGGTCGCGCTCGTCCTGGGCCGCAGCGTCGTCAGGGGCAGCCGGGCCCTGGCCGAGGCCACCCGGGCCCTCGGCGACGAGGGGAGCTTCACCCCGCCCAGCGCCGCCCCCACCGCCGAACTCGCCGAGCTGAGCCGTCAGCTCGCCGCCACCAGCGCCAAGCTCACCGCCTCCCGGGAGCGGGAGCGGGCCCTGGAGGCCTCGCGCCGTGAACTGGTCGCCTGGATCTCCCACGACCTGCGCACCCCACTGGCCGGGCTGCGGGCGATGACCGAGGCCCTGGAGGACGGCATGGTCGAGGATCCCGCCGTCTACCACACGCGTATCGGCGCCGAGGTCGAACGCATGAGCGACATGGTCAGCGATCTGTTCGAGCTCTCCCGCATCCAGGCCGGCGTCCTCGCCCTGTCGCCCACCCGGATGTCGGTCTACGACCTCGTCGGCGACGCCATAGCGGGCGCCGACGCGCTGGCCAGGGAGCACAAGGTACGGCTCGTCGACGACGGGGTCGAGCCCGTGCCGGTCGAGGTCGACGGCCGGGAGATGTCCCGTGTCCTGGCCAATCTGCTCGTCAACGCCATCCGTCGCACTCCCGCCGACAGCACGGTCGCCGTCTCCGCGCGCCGGGATGCCGACAGCGTCGTGCTCTCGGTCACCGACGGCTGCGGCGGCATCCCGCCCGAGGACCTGCCCCGCGTCTTCGACACCGGCTGGCGCGGCACCCACGCCCGTACCCCGCCCGCCGGCGCCGGGCTCGGCCTGGCCATCGTGCGCGGCATCGTGGAGGCCCACCGCGGCCAGGCCGCCGTACGCAACGTCCCGGGCGGCTGCCGCTTCGAGGTCCGCCTGCCGGCGGCGAGCTGAGGGTCGCACGCGACAGCGGAACGTCAGCCGTCGCGCAGCGGCGCCCCCGCGAACTCCGCCATTCCCTCAGCGAAGGCGACCTGCGGCTTCCAGCCCAGTTCGGCGCGGAGCCGGTCCGCGGAGGCCGTGATGTGGCGGACGTCGCCGAGCCGGTACTCCCCCGTGACAACCGGCGGCGGTCCGCCGTACGCCCCGGCCAGCGCAGCTGCCATCTCCCCCACCGTGTGGGGCTCACCGCTGCCCACGTTGTACGCCCGCAGGGTCCCCTCCGGCAGCCCGTCCACCGCGTCCAGCGCCACGAGGTTGGCGGAGGCGACGTCCCGTACGTGCACGAAGTCCCGCCGCTGGCCGCCGTCCTCGAAGACACGCGGGGCCTCGCCGCGCTCCAGCGCGGAACGGAAGAGCGAGGCGACGCCCGCGTAGGGGGTGTCGCGCGGCATTCCGGGCCCGTACACGTTGTGGTAGCGGAGCACCGCCACCCGCCCGCCCGTGGCCCGTGCCCAGGCGGCGGCAAGGTGCTCCTGGGCGAGCTTGGTGGTGGCGTACACGTTGCGCGGGTCGACGGGCGCCTCCTCGTCCACCAGCCCGGCGGCGAGCGGTTCACCGCAGTGCGGGCAGGGTGGTTCGAAACGTCCCGCGTCCAGGTCCGCCACCCGGCGGGGCCCCGGCCGGACCGGGCCGTGGGCCGGGCAGGTGTAGCGCCCCTCGCCGTACACCACCATGGAGCCGGCCAGCCCCAGTCGGCGCACCCCGGCCGCCGCCATGCCGGCCAGGAGCACCGCGGTGCCCAGGTCGTTGCAGCTCACATAGTCGGGGGCGTCGGCGAAGTCCTTGCCCAGTCCGACCATGGCGGCCTGGTGGCACACCGCGTCCACTCCGCGCAGGGCGTCGGCCACGGCCTGCGCGTCACGGACGTCCGCGTGCCGCCATTCGGCCCCTGGGGGCAGGGACGGCGCGCTGCGGTGGGCGGCTGGCAGCACGGCGTCGAGGACGCGCACCGTGTGCCCGGCGCTCATGAGGGAACTGACGATGTGCGAGCCGATGAAGCCCGCGCCTCCGGTGACCAGGATCAACATGTCACCGACCGTAGAGCCGCACACCCGGCGGCGGACCGTTCGGCGCCCGGACGTCAGGGGTTCGTAAGCCTTCCGCTCGCCGAGGACGTCGCCCGGGGGCGTTCCCCGTCACGGCCCTGACCGACGACCCTCACGACGGACTTCAAGGAGAGGGCGGCCGTCGGCGACGGACAAACCCACGAGCGGCCGTCAGCAGCGCCGTCACCGTCGCCACGGCCCCGAGGGCGAGCAGCCAGTTGCGCGGGTAATCCAGCGGCAGCACGGAGGAGTTTGCGGTGGGGCCGGGACGCAGCAGCACCGGCAGCGCCACCACGGTCAACGCGCCCGCGACCACCAGCGCCCCGCGCACCGGACCCCGCCCGGCGCCGCGCACCAGCAGCAGCCCGACGACCAGCACCAGTGGGGCGATCACCGCGTCATGGAGCAACAGGGCTCCGCCGAGCCAGAGCAGTACCCCTGTCAGGTCGCCCGCGTCCGACAGCAGGGACACACCGACACCCATGAGCGCCGCACCCGCCAGGCCCGCCAGGATCCGCATCACCTTCATGACAGCACCTCCAGCCGCCCGACCCACTTGGTCTGGAGCACACCGGGCCGGTCGGGGGCGATGACACGGGCCGGGTAGCCGTGGTCGGGGGTGAGTTCCCGCCCGTTCAGACGCAGCGCGAGCAGGGTCAGCGGGTCACGGGCGTACTCGTGCCCCATCTCCGACACCCGGTAGCCGCCCCGGAGTTGCAGCGACTCCACCCGCACCCGCGCGTGCGGCGGGGCACCCGCCAGCTCCAGCAGATCCCTGATCCGCACGCCCGTCCAGCGGGCCGACCTGCTCCAGCCCTCCACGCAGGCGATCGGCAACTCCACCTCGTGCTGCGGCAGGGCCCGCAGCTCGTCCAGTGTGAGGACGTAGGGGCGCGGGCCGGAGACCACCAGCCGGTAGCGCTCGGCGGGGACCCGGCCGACCCCGGCCGCGGCGGCGGTCCGGTTGACCGGCAGGCCCTGCGGGCCGTGGTCCGGATGACGGGGCGCGAGCAGATCGAGATCCTTCAGCGGGGTGAAGGACTGGCCCACCGTAGTCAGTGTGACCGCACCGACCGCCGCACCGACGCCGGCCAGCAACGAGCGCCGGTCGACGGCGTCCTGCTCGGGCAGGGCCAGCGTCCCGGGCGACCGCCCGGTCCAATGGGCCCGGATCTCCGGAGCCTTGACCGCCAGGTGCAGCACCAGCGCCCCGATGATCAGCCACGCCGTCGCGTAGTGCACCGGCACGAACGAGAACGACCAGGGGTACCACTGCACGGTGTTCAGCAGCCCGGTGGCCACCTCGAACACGGCCGCCGCGACCAGCACGCCCACCGACAGCCGCTCCAGCGCATGACGGAGCGACCGTACGGGCGGCCATGCGAACAGGCGCGGATACACCGTCCACAACTTGGCGAGCAGCAGCGGGATCGCGGCGATGCCGGAGGCGACATGGAGTCCCTGGGTGAGCCGGTAGCCCCACGCCGGGCGGCTCGGCAGCTCGTCGGCGGCCCAGGACGGCGGATGCTGCAGGACATGGCTGACCAGGCCGGTGACGAAGCACACCGCGAACGCCAGACCCAGCCACCGGCCGATCACGGTCGCCGTGCGGGCGTCGTGCAGCCTGCCTCTGAACACGGGTGGAGAGAAACGCTGTTCCATGCCCCCATCCCAGCCGCCGCGACGCCACCTCGGAATGCCCGAACCCCTTACGGAACAGGGACATCCGCCCCGAGCGGGGCGCCGCCCGCCTCGGACGGCGGGGCGTCAGCCGTCCGCAGGAGTCTCCTGCCAGGTGGCGGTCCGTTCGCGCGCGACGTCGCGCAGCAGCCCGAGGAACACCTCCACCAGCGGGGTGAGCGCCGGATCGGCCCGGGTCACCGCGTGGATGTCGCGGTGGAGCCCCGGCCCGACCAACTCGCGGTGGGTCGTGCCCGGGACATGCGTCAGGGCCAGACGCGAAACCAGGGCCACCCCGCTGCCCGCGCCCACGAGGGCCTGGGCGACGTCGTAGGACTCGGTCTCGAAGCGGACGTCGGGGGTGAACCCCGCCGTGCTCGCGGCCCGGTCGAACTGCTGTCGGGCGAGGTGGCCCAATTGCGCGGGATCCACCAGCATGAAATCAGCTTAATACGGCACCCTGAGTCCTTAACTTCTCTTACATCATCTGATCGGGCGAGTCTGAGGGGGTTCCCGACGAACCCACCCCCGGAGGGCCGCCCTGTGCCCCGCCATCTGCCCGCGTTCCTGGTCACCACCTGGCTCCTGGCCATGCTCCCGGGCGCCGGCCAGGCCGTCATGATCCGTCAGGTGCTGGCGGGCGGACTGCGCACGGCACGCGGCACGATCGCCGGCAACGCGGCCGGGCTGCTGCTCCGGTCCATGGCCGCGGCGGCCGGTCGGCGGTCCTGCTGGCGAGTCCCCGGGCGTACGCCACCGTACGGATCCTGGGCGGCGTCGTGCTGGTGGCGCTCGGGGTGCGGACCCTGATGGCCGCACGCCCGGCCGCCTCATCCGGCCCGGCCGCCGGGGACGCCGAGTCACCGACGGGTGAGGGGAGGACTCGCACCGGTTTTCCGGGTGGCTTCGTCATGGGGCTCGGCACAAGTCTCGGCAACCCCAAGGCGGGTGTGTTCGCCGTGTCGATACTGCCGCAGTTCGTCACGGCGTCCGGCCCGGTCTTTCTGTCCAGCGCCGCTCTGGGCTGGGTGTGGGCGCTGGTCAACGCCTGCTGGTATCTCCTGTTCACCTGGCTGGTCCATCGGGGGCGCGCGCTGGTGACCAGGCCGGCCGTGCCCGGGGGCTCGGGGTGGTCACCGGCGTCGTCCTGCTCGTGCCGGGCGTGGCGGTCGCGGCGGGCGCCTGAGACGAGCGCCCGGCGAACGCGAGGTCATCCCCCGGTACGCACGTCCTCCCGGGACAGCGGCTCGACGGCGTCCTCGGGCGGGATCCAGGCGCAGGCCAGGGATCCGCCGATCAGGCCGCAGGACAGGCCGATGAACAGGCCCCCGAAGTTCGCGAGGGGGAACGAGGCGAGGGAGAGCAGCAGGGCGGCGATCCCGGCGAACACGCGCACATGCTGCTGGAACCACAGGGAGACGCCCAGGACCACGAGCAGCACCCCGATGATCAGGGACGCCGCCCCCGACGTGGTCGACAGGGCCAGCGCGATGCCCTGCAGATTCAGATGCGTATAGGGGAAGTACATGATGGGCAGCCCCGCCACGAACGTGAACAGCCCTGCCCAGAAGGGCCGTTCCCCCCGCCACTCGCCGAATCCGTACCACGCTTCGGCAGCGGTCACGCGGCGTGTCAGGCGTTTGTGGATAGGTTCCAGGAACACGTCGCTCCCTGTGGTGAGGGCTCACGGAGGCATACGGCGGTTGAGCGCCACGGCGCGTGCGCCGACCGTGGGAAGGGGCGGGTCAGAAACACTGGTGACTGCCCTGCTCGATCTGCAGGTAGAAGCCCGGGACGCTCAGCGTGCCGGCGGTGGACGCGACCGAGATCACCCGCACGTTCGTCAGGACGGCCGCGTTCACCTGCGAAGCGAAAACGTTGGGATCGAAGAACCGCGAGTTCCTGTCGCCCGGATTGATCGGCCCCTTCCGGATGGCACCCGCCGCCACACCGAGGTCGATGTCGCGTGAATTCACCTGATCGGCTCTCACGGAGGTCGTGTCGATGAACAGGTTCGACGCCTCCACGGTCTGCTGGTCGGAACTGGTGAGCATCAGGGTGTAGGGGCCCAGCACCGGGATCGGAATCACCGCGGACACACACAGTCTCTTGACGTCCGCATGGTTGAACCCCAGGACCACCACCGGCACCAGCGTGCCGCTCCGAGTCACGTCGACAACGGGGTAGATGCTCACGCCACGGCCGGCCAGCCGGTCCGCGGCGAGCTGGAACTTCTGGTCCGAGATGAAGAACGACGCGGCCAGCGCTCCTTGTGCCATGCCGATACCGAGGGCCGCCGCGGCGGCGACGGCCGGGAGGAGGACGGTGGCGAAACGCTTCCAGCACGTTCTGCCGGAGCGGTACAGCATGGCGCCTCCTCCGTCGCGCGAGCGGCCCCACCCGTGCCGGACAGGGGCAGGCGAAGTACTGGTGGCTGATATCGGAGTCTAGACTTCCGGGCCCGACAGCCGACGGCACGTCAGCTCGGCCGGTCGGGTGATATGCCTGCCGCAGGCTCCATCCGGATGCCGGTCCCGGCGCCGGCCGGCCGTGTCGCACCACCCTGCACAAAGGGCCCCGTCCCCGGCAGCGGGAGCCGGCGACGCACACAGGGGAAGGGCGGGAAGCGCGCGTACGCGGTTCCCGCCCTCGCCCCGTCCCACGTACGACGACCGCGCGTCAACTGCGTGTGCCACCTCACCATCCGAATGCCGGACGTGCACCACCGCGACCCCGAACGGCCCCTTGGGCTGACCCGTGCAGCTGGTTCGCCCCGTCCGCCAGGCGGGAGCGTCGCAAGAGGGAACCCGGTGGGAATCCGGGACTGCCCCGCAGCGGTGAGCGGGAACGACCGCCGTCATACGCACTGGGTCCGACGCACGGGCCTGGGAAGCGACGGCCAGTAGGTGTCCTCCCCGGGGAGGACGTGCCCGCGTGTCCGAACACCCAACTGCCCGTGTGCGAACGACTCGTGCGCGGACATCCCGGTGACCTCGAGGGCGGGTCGGCGTACATACCAGGCGGACGACGGCGCTGCGCTCGAGGTCGTACCGCAGCTCGCCAAGCCCGCGCCCGGCGTGCCCGCCGACTTCGACCCGCTCACCCTGCTGGACCGTCTGCTGCCCGTGTACGCCGAGGTCCTCGCCGACCTGCGTGCCGTCGGCGCCGAGTGGGTGCAACTCGACGAGCCCGCCCTGGTCCAGGACCGCTCCCCGGCCGAACTCCGCCCTCGCCCGCGCCTACCGCGACATCGGCGCCCTCACCGACCGGCCCAAGCTGCTCGTCGCCTCCTGCTTCGACCGCCTGGGCGACGCCCTGCCCGTCCTCGCCAAGGCCCCGGTCGACGGACTCGCGCTGGACTTCACCGAGGCCGCCGCCGCCAACCTGGACGACCTGGCCGCGGCCGGCGGCCTGTCCGGCAAGCGTCTGGTCGCCGGAGTCGTCAACGGCCACAACATCTGGGCCGCCGACCTGTCGAAGTCCCCCGTCACACTCGGCACCCTGCTCGGCCCGGCCGACCGGGTCGACGTCTCGGCCTCCTGCTCCGTGCTGCACGTCCCCCTCGACACCGCGGCCGAACGGGACACCGCAGATCCTGCGCTGGCTCGCCTTCGCCCGCCGGAAGACCGCCGAGATCGTCACCCTCGCCAAGGGCCTGTCCCACGGCACCGGCGCCATCGCCGCCGAACTGGCCGCGAACCGGGCCGATCTGACGTCCCGCGCCCGCTCCCCCCTCACCCACGACCGGCCGTCCGCGCCCGCGCCACCGCCGTCACCGAGGCCGACGCGCGCCGCTCCCAGCCCTACACCGAACGGGCCACGGCCCAACGCGCCCGGCTCAAACTGCCGCTGCTGCCGACCACCACCGTCGGCTCCTTCCCGCAGACCGGCGAACTGCGCACCGCCCGGCCGACCTGCGCGCGGGCCGGATCGACACGAGCGGGTACGAGGAGCGCATCAAGGCCGAGATCCGGGAGGTCATCGCCGTCCAGGAGAAGACCGGACTGGATGTCCTCGTGCACGGCGAGCCCGAACGCAACGACATGGTCCAGTACTTCGCCGAACAGCTCTCCGGCTACCTCGCCAGCCAGCACGGCGGGTCCAGTCCTACGGCGGCCACGACGTCCGCCCGCCGATCCTGGCCGGCGACATCTCCCGCCCGGAGCCGATGACGGTGTGCCGGACGACGTACGCCCGGTCCCTCACCGACCGGCCCGTCAAGGGCATGCTCACCGGCCCGGTCACCATGCTCGCCTGATCCTTCGTCCGCGACGACCAGCCCCTCGCCGACACCGCCCGGCAGGTCGCCCTCGCCCTGCGCGACGAGGTCCACGACCTGGAGACGGCCGGGACGTCGGTCATCCAGGTCGACGAGCCCGCCCTGCGCGAGACGCTGCCGCTGCGCACCGCCGACCGCCCCGCCCGTCTGGTCTGGGCCACGGAGGCGTTCCGGCTCACCACCGCCGGGGTCCGCCCGGACACCCAGATCCACACCCATATGTGCTACGCCGAGTTCGGCGACATCGTCCAGCCCATCGACGACCTCGACGCCGACGTCATCAGCCTGGAAGCCGCCCGCTCCCATGTGCAGGTGGCCCGCGAACTCGCCGCCCACGGCTATCCACGCGAGGCCGGACCGGGGGTCTACGACATCCACTCACCTCGCGTCCCGAGCGAGGAGGCGGCGGATCTGCTGCGCACGGGGCTGAAGGCCATCCCCGCCGAACGTCTGTGGGTCAACCCCGACTGCGGCTTGAAGACCCGCGGCTGGGACGAGACCCGCGCCTCGCTGGACAACACGCGGCCCGGTCGCGGGCCGAGGGGTTGCGTGAGCAGATCGGCGGGCTCTCGGAGTCGTTGTCGCAGGTCGAGATCGAGTTGTCCAGGCTGCAGATCACGCGGGAGACGATGAACGAGGTGCTGTCCGCCCCGGCCGACTCGTCTGCGGAGGTCCCGGAGGTGTCCGAGACCCTGGGGCCGGTGCCGGTGGCTGGGTTGATGCAGGCCGCGGCGCTGCTGGTGGCCGCGGAGGCGGGCGGGGACCAGGCGGTGACTTCGCCGGCCTACCGGCAGATCGCTGCGGTGTTCGCCGAGCAGAGCGGTGCGAAGAGGTGCAAGGCCGTGTTGGCCGCGATCGGGGTGCCGGAGGCGACGGACTCGCAAGGGGAGTCGATGCGGAGCAAACTCAAGCGCCTGGTCGCCCGCGGTGTCCTGGTCGAGGCGGAGCCGGGGCTGTTCGAGCTTTCCGCCGCGGGTGTCCGGTGAGCGCGGCTGGGACCGCCGGTGGCGCGCTCGCCGCGGCCGAGGACGTGTTCGCCGCTTCTGCCGGCTTGTTCGAGCATGTGAAAGCAGACCTCGCGGGTCCCGGCACCGCGGCGATGACGCACTCGCAGTTGGAGGACATGCTCGGCTTGGCGATGCGCGAGGTGACCCGGTCGTTGTTCCAGGACCATCTGCGGCTGCGGGCGCTGACCGAGGTGCGGGTCGCGGATGTCGTGGACGCGCACGGCGTGGAGCGCACCCGGATCGAGCGGGGCCGGACCCGGATCCTGGGCACGGTGTTCGGGAAGGTCACCGCGACCAGGATCGCCTACCGCGGGACCGGCGTCGCCGATCTGCACCCCGCGGACGCGGTGTTGAACATGCCGGGCGGCATGTATTCGTACGGGGTGGCGAAACTGGCCGCGATCGAGGCCGCCCGCGGCTCGTTCGCCGAGGCCGCTCAGCGGGTCAACGCCCTGACCGGGGCCGGGGTCGGGTACCGGCAGGTCCTGGAACTGGCCATCGGCGCGGCCGCGGACATCCACGCGTTCTACGACGCGCTCGTCCCAGCGCCGTGCACGACCGAGACGCTGCAGGTGCTGTCGGTGGACGGCAAGGGCGTGGTGATAAGGCCGGAGGTGGTGAAAGACCGTCTGGACATCACCGGAGCCCGCTGGGGCCTGGCCGGGGCCGAGGCCGTGCTGAAGCTTCGCGCGCTGCGATCCAACGGCGACTTCGACGCCTACTGGGCCTGGCACGAGAAGCAGGAGTTCATCCGCAACCACCAGGCACGATACCGACTCACGGCGTGATCAAAACAGAACCCTCACAGGAACTGCACCCAAAGAGCTTCCGCCAGTTGTAGCACTGGGCGAGGATCTTGAGTGCCGAGGAGCGTGAGAACCATATCCGTGGGCCAACGCGGCTCCCGGCTAGCCTCCCCGCGGCGATGCCCTTACGCTGACCCATCCCGAAGGCTCACTGCAACAGCACGGGCACTTGACCAGCGACGAGCTGCTGCCCGAGGCGACCATGTCGGCCGCCAACTTCGCCGAGGTGACTACCGTCTGCCTCCGGCGCGGATACCTCAACCCGGCCGAGCAGCTCCACCAGGACCTCGCGGCCTTCGGGCTGAGCACCCCCCGGTGGCGCGGTCGCGTGCATGTGCCGGAACCAGTGGGGACTCCATCCCGACGGCAGCAGCTTATGCCGGGCTCCTTGTCCTGGCTCGGTGTCGTGGCTACATCCACCCCGCGTCGTGCGATCGGGCCTCGGCGATCTGCTCCTCAGTGAGGGTCGACGGGTCCGGCCTGCTGACCACCGTCCAGTGCTTTTCGACTGGACAACGGGCATAGCGCGTGGACGGGGTGAGACGTAAAGATTTGATGCCGAGGAACGGTATCCATGTAGCCGTGTAGAGGTGTCCTGCTGCGCACTGTACGATCGACTTTTTGGCCACGTGTCCCCACTTCGCCTTGATGTTTCAGGCAGACTTGATCTTGAAGCTGCTGCCGTTACGCGGGCCGAGTCGCGCCGTCACCCGCGGCTGCGTGTGCGCGTTGTCCGGCACCGTAAACTCCCCGGTGCCTTCGCCGAGCCGGGCCGCGCGCTGGCCTTTGTAGCGGAAGAAGACGGCGATCTCGTGGGCTCCTGGCTCGATCGACACTTCAGTCGTGCCCCACTTCGCGGGCCACTCGACGCCGTCGATCTCCACCACTGGCTTCGTGAATGCGCGGTGGAAAAACTCCGCCACCAGCGACGGGCGGATGTCGACGAGGACCTTCACCATGACCATCACCGCATTTCTGGCTAGTTGCCTGTCTGGGCAGTTGCGTCGAGCGGTTGCCTTACATTGACCGGTCTCATGCCGACGACGAAAGCACCGATTCCGGCCGGAAGCCCCTCGCGATTCCGATCAAGCTCCCCGCAGTGATCAGTACGGTCGCCCCACCCGCGTACAACAGCAACCTTGTCGGGCCCAAAGGGTCCAGGGCGATGGACATCGCCAGCAAGGCACCGAAGCCTGGCAGCATGGCGGCCAGGCTGACCAGGCCTCCGCCGTTGCTTGCAAGGGCTCCGGCGCCGGGCTGTGACAGGCGCGGGAAAAGCAGATTGAGCAGTAAGGCGAGAGCTGCGCCCGCCCAGGTGGCCAGGAGTGGGAGCACAAGGGCGAGGGTCAGATAGCCGGCGTCCGGTGTGAGGCTGTCGTGGTGCAGAGCGCTGGACAGCGCGAGGGCGAGGGCGCCGAGCGTACTCATCACCGCCCACTGCCCCGTCGTGACGACGAGTACGTAGGCGAGCAGTCCGCCTGCGATGCTCGCCGGGTTGTACGGGGCGCCGAGCATTGCCTCAAGTGCGCCGACCCCGGCCTCCGCGCCGACCACGTTGCGGACCGCGAGGCCCGCGCCGACCGTGCCGTGTAGGGCGACGATACCGGGCATCAGGACCAGTAGCAGCCCGGCCGCGACCGTGTCCCCGTGCGCCCCATACTGCAGGCCGAGTCGGGCGCTGCTGGCTGCGCCGTTCATGTCCGAGTCGTCGGAGAGAAGGGGGAGAGCAACCACGGAGGCGACCGTCAGCACGAACGGCAGGAACACCGTGGCGAAGTTCCGTAGCCGCTCGCGTCTCGTCCGCCATAGCAGCGCGGAGGCCAGGATCCTGGCCCGGGTCACGTCGAAGGTAAGGCTACGTTGCGTCACTGGCTGTGCTTTCCGTCTGCAGTTGCTGGTAGACGTCTTCCAGCGGGTTCCGGGCTGGTACTACTTCTCGTACGCCGATGCCTTCGCTCACCAGGTCGGCGACCAGTCTCTCCGCCGCCTCCTCGTCGGGCACTTCCACTATGACGGCGCCCTGCTGCTGTTGTTCGTAGTGGTGGCCGAGTCGGTCGAGGACCGCTGGTATGTCGCCGGAGCCTCGGATGCGCAGGCGGTAGGCGGTGCCGAGCAGGGCGGTGCGCAGCGCGGCCGGTTCCCCGCGGCCTACGATGCGTCCGTCCTGCAGCACCGTCACGTCGTCGGCGAAGCGGTAGGCATCGGCCAGGGCGTGCGTGGAGACGACGACCGTGTGTCCTTCATCTGCCAGCTTTCGCAGGTGGTTGATGAGTTGGTCCGTCGTGCTCGGGTCGAGGCCCGACATTGGCTCGTCCAGGAGCAGGATTGCCGGTTGTCCCAGGAACGCCTTTGCTAGGCCGGCTCGCTGGTTTTGGCCGCGACTGAGGCTGCCGATGCGGCGGTCCGCGAGGTCGGTGAGGCCGAGCAAGTGCAGGACTTCCGCGATCCTCTCCTCGGAATGACCCGGTGGCAGGCCAAGGACGCGTGCCCAGTATCGCAGGTTGTCCACGACGCTCAGCCGCGGTGCGAGCGCCGAGCGGTGTGTGGCCAGGGCGATCAGGGACTTGATCTCGGTGTGTATGTGCGGGTCGGCTCCGTCCACGAGCACGGAGCCCTTGAAGGGTGCGAGGATCCCGGCGAGCACACGAAACGTCGTCGTCTTGCCGGCACCGTTCGGGCCGAGCAGTACATGGATTCCCGCACCGTATTCGAGATCCATGTCCCGGAGCACCGATCGCCCATGGTAACCGGCGGAAACGTTCTGGAGTTCCAGCTTGGCCACCGGTTCAACCTAGCACTGCCTGTGAGTGGCCAACTGAGCTGTCATTGATGCCGTTTTCAGAGGGGAGGTGCTCGCTGGGGGGTTGTTCGGCGGGCGTGGTGTCCGACGACGTATGGCCCGCAGGCATCGACGCGAGGATCGAGCAGCCGATCATCACCAGGGCGAAGCTCCACAGGCCCATCAGCAGGATGATCGAGCCGTGCAGCAGGATGTCGAGGACCAGACCCACCTTGCGCCAGCGGTCGGAACCCAAGATGCAGACAGCGATGAGGAGTTCGACGACAAGCGCGCCCCAGGTCATGCCGATTACGATCAGCGGATACTTGGAGAGTGCAAGCAGTGGCCCGTCCCAGGGCTTGGCAACGCCGAACATGTTGTCGCGCAGGAAGTAGTACTCCGCCGTGCCGTTGGCCCAGTCGGCGACACCGAACTTACTGATGGCGGTGTCGAGATAGATGTACGCGAGCTGCAGTCTCACCGCCCAGAAGGCGGCGTAAGCGACAGCGTGCCCGGACGGGGGCAACGGTTTCGTCGGTGGGCTCCACTGCCATGTCCGGTTGTCCGTCAGGACGATCGGCAGCATGAGGAGGGACATGATCATGCCCACAGATTCGCCGCCGTCCGGCACGGTGATGCTCACCGCGATCGAGTAGATAGCCCACAGCTGCGGGATCGCCGTCCAGCGCGGCCGGTATCCGACAGCCGCCACCAAGAGCACGGCGACCAATATCCAACGGGCGTACTCCGCATGGTCGGTACCGCCCACCAGGCAGTACGCGGACGCGGAGCGCACTCCACCGCAGCGCGCGCCGTCACTGATGGTCAGGACCGGGGTGAGCAACGCCTTCGACGGGGTGATGAGCACCACCGTTAGCTCGGCGAAGCAGATCAGTGAACGCCCCACGCCGAACCAGCGCGAGCGGAAGTCGAAGGCGGATAACCGGAGTTGGAGCCGGGTGGACTGTTCCTCGATCAGTGCAGAAGCGGCGCTCCGGGCGGCGGCTATGAGCATGAGACATCCAGGTGGGCGATTCTGGTGACGCGCCGGTCGTACGTCACCAGGTTCCGATAAGACCAGGGCACTACGCGTTCCTGAGTAATGAAGGAGTCCCCGCACACGGTCCTCACGGGGTTGCGGTTCTTGACCTTCTCGGCGGGGCGTGCGGCCGCTTCGTGCAGGCAAGTCGCCAAATTGCCCGCGCACGGCGCCCATTGGGTCACCGAGGTATTGATGTACGCGATCTCGGGACCCTGGGCGCGCTGGCTGCGGTCGAGTCCGAAGAGGTTGGACGGGCTGCCCTGCGGGGTCTTCAGGAGATTCTTGGAGTGTTTTCCGTCGAAGGCGTACGTGCCGATCTGCACGCCCTCGGGGTCCCTGGTGAAGAAGGCCCAGACCTCGGGGGTGACATCGTTGAAGTACTGGCGTGCTCCTTTGGAATGTCGGCTGCTGAGTGCGTTGCTCGGCAGCGTGTAGAAGAGCGCGACCAGAAGATAGGTGACCATGACTGCCAGCGTGCTCGCAAAGATGTACAGCTGCCGCCTTGTGACAGGCGTCGACATGCGCGGTTTTCCTTTCCCCCTGGAATGGACGGAACACTCCCGGTCGTACTGATGCCCCTGTGCCGCAGGGGGCCTGCCGTGCCGCGGTCGTGGCAGGCCCCCTGCGGCGAGGAATCAGAGAGTGGAGGCGACCGCCGCGACGAAGTCGTTTGCGTCGAGCTGGTCCGACTGCTTCAGATCGAAGCTGTAGCTGGCCGCGGCCGGGGCTATCACCACGACCACGGCGACCTCTGCGCCTACGGCGACGTTTGTGCCTGCGGCGACGTTGATGCCGGCCGCGACGTTCGCCACGGTCACGATGTTGGACTTGGTCCACACCCAGCCGTTGGGCCGTGCGATGTCGGCGCTGTTGAGGGTCTTGGCCCTGCTGTCCGAGGCCATTGCTGCCTTGAGGTCGTCGTTCAGCGCCACCATGCCCTGCTGCACCACGAACGGGTCCTTGGACTGGACCGCGTTCGTCACCTTGGTGTGGAAGGCCGGGTCGGCCTGGTGCAGCTTGTGCATCAGGTACGACAGCTGCGCGGGTGTCACCGAGGTGTCGGAGCGGCGGCTGCGAATCTGCCGGGCCAGCTCAGGGTGGTCCTTGGCTGCCTTGCCCTGGCCGAAGACCAGGAATGCGACCACGTCGCTGTCCGAGTAACCCTGCGCCGCTTGGACCGCGGCGACCGGGGCAGGGTGCGGCGCCTGGGTGTGCGCCGAAGCGGTGCCAGCAACGCCGGTCACCATGGTGGCGGTGAGCACGGCGCCGATGAGCGGCTTCTTCAATCTCATGATGGAACTTCCCCTGTTCGGCGAAGAGATTTCCGAGAACTTCTTGGATTTTCTGGCGTTGAGGGATCCTCAAGCAATTCAGAAGGTATTCGAGTGCTCAATCGGCGGCAAGCAGTGAACAACCAGAGATTGACGCAAGGAAGCTTTCTGAATGGCCCATCACTGATTATCTTCGAGCATGTCTGCAACGTTGAGCCACGCCTCGGCGTAATCCCGTGCGATACGTGCGACAGCATCAGTCCGATGGGCCGGAACTCCCTGGACGAGTTTCTGCCACTCCGATGGGCCTGCCGGATGAATGCTCAATAGCTGAAGGAACTTGCGCCCCGATTCCGAGTGCCGCACGGAGGGGTCGCGTCGCAAGCTGTCGAGTAGGGCGGAACTTCCAAGGCCGAAGCCGCTGAGGCTGCCGGCGCCGCCCTGACCGCGCGGCCGGTCGTCGTTCGAACCACCGTCCCGCAGCCTCGGGGGCAATAACTCCCGGCCATCAAGGAACCGTTGACGCACATCGCTCGCCGTCGCTACGGACATCCCTGCACGCCGGGCGAGCTCGCGCAGTGAGATGTGCGGGTCCTGTTCCAGCAACTCGCCTGCGAGCAGGCGTCCTTCGGCTGGATTCAACGGGCGTGCGCGGCCATCGAGGCCTACTCGTTTGTTCGACTGCGGTCCATCGCCGGTCGAACACCCCCGGAGGGCCGCCACGTTCTTGGCTGACAGGCGGGTCACCGAAGCGATGCGTCGGTCGGACCAGTGAGGGTGTGAGGCAATGATACGCCGCGCAGCCGCGGTCCGGTCGTCTAACGATAGCGGCTTGCCATGAGCTGAGTTGAGCTGGACGGCGAGCAGAAAGGCCTCTTTCTCGCCACCGTCGAAGAATCGGACCTCAATGTCGCTCTCACCCCGCAGCTCCGCCGCCCTGATCCGGTGGACTCCGTCCAGGACCCGCATCGTCGGGCGGTGTACGACGACGGGTGGCAGAGGTACATCGAGTTGGGCGAGCGCCCGTACATGCTGGTCGTCCGCGCCCGAGGTGCGAGGTGAACTCACTGCGGACAACCGGTGGATGGGCACCCGCTCCACCGCTCGATCCAGAACTGGTCTAAGGTTTCTCGGGTTTGCCGATCCGACCGTCCCTGATGCGGTCTCCGGATTCACCGACGTTGCCGACGCCACAGCACCCTCTCCCCGTGAGTGGAGCCAACTGAGGCGCCGCCCGGTGGTCGTCCGTCGACTCAGGTAAAGAGAGATACGGTCCGAGCTTTCACCACAGTTGAGATCATCGTGCGCCGGGAGCCTAGCTCAACAGGCCCACCCGACTCAACTGTCATACAGAGCTTGGCTTGAGGTAGATTGACACCAGTCGAAACCTAGATCGTTGCCGCGAGGAGGGCCACTGTGACCGAGCAGATGGGCCGTAGCCTGGCGGACAAGCTGAACCACTTGTTCGCGATCGTCAAGCCCCGTCGGGACCAGGAGTACAGCAACGAGTACGTCGCGGCCGCCATCAGCCGGGCCGGCGTCGCGATCTCCCAGAGCTACATCTGGCAGTTACGCAAGAACAAGAAGACGAATCCAACGCTCAGGCACCTTCAGGCTCTCGCAGATTTCTTTGGCGTGCCTGCCGCCTACTTCTTCGATGACGATGTGACAGACCGAGTCGAAGGACAGCTGAGCCTCCTGCGAGCGGAGCAGGAGCGCCTGGACAAGGCAGTCGGCAGCGGCGACGTCAAGCTCATGGCCATGCGCGCGGGCGAGCTGTCACCGGAGCGACGCAAACAGGTAATGGATCTCCTCGACGTCGTCTACCAGTTGGAGCAGGCAGAGCGACGAGGCTTGTGACTTGGCAACATAGGCAAGGCCGCTGACGTCCGGAGGGGGGACCGCCGCAGCGGACCAACTGATACCTAATCCGTCGGGGAGGGCAGATTGAAAGAACGAGAGCTGCGGCGTCGATGTAAGCGCGAGCTCCGAGCACTGGGCATCCATCCTCCGTTACAGGTCGATGTCCTGTGCCAGCGCCTCGGGGAGCGTCGCGGACGTCCCATCCGGCTCGTGCCCTACTCGCTTCCAGTACCCGGGCCGTTCGGCGTATGGCTGGCCACGGCCTCGGTCGACTACATCCTGTACCAGCAAGAGACCAGCAAGATCCACCAGGATCACATCGTCCTGCACGAGGTCGGACACATCCTGGCGGATCACAAAAGCGACGACGCCGACGACAAGTTCTGGCAGCAGATGGCGCCAGACCTGTCTCTGGACGCCGTCAGACGAGCACTCCGTCGAACCTCCTACGACCACGAACACGAGCGCGAGGCCGAACTCGTCGCCACGATCATCCTCGAATGGGCCTCGGTGCTCGATCACGTGACGCCTCGCAGGCCAAGCCACCCCTCGGTGCAGCGCGTACAGGCCGCCTTAGGCGATCGGCAGGGATGGCTGTGATTGCCATTGGGGTGGTTCTGGTTATGGCTCTGAGCTGGAAGCTGTACCAGTTGGCCAAGGCGCCCGAGGACGGCCCGCTCCGCGCGGTCACCCTGTGTGTTGCGTGCGTCGGCACGGCGTTTCCGCTTGGTTTCCGTGCCGGCGCACGAGCCTTCGACAGCCTTGCCGGGCCCGGCTGCGCCAAGCTGCTGCAGAACGTGCTCCTCCTAGCGGCCGCCTACTGGCTGATGTGCTTTTACCTCTACTCGGTCTCGGATCGCCGGGGTGGGCGATCTCGCGCCCGATGGGAGGCTCTGCCGCTCGCCGTCGCCGTCGCAACCATCTCGCTGGCCGTTCTTACCACCCCCGCGAGCGTCCGAGAGCACGTCTACGAGACGCAGGACATGAGCGTGCATCAAGTAGCGATCTTCTACCTGATTGCAGGGCTCTACTTGGTTTACGCCATCGCCTCCGCGCTGCGCTGGACCTGGCGCTACGCCCGCATGGCCACCCGCCCCCTGGCCAGTGGGCTGTGGTTGGCAGCCGCTGGCATGGCGGGCATGGTGGCAGTCTGCTCGGTTCGCGCGGCCTTCGTCGTGATCCAGTGGCGCGGCAGCCCAGTTCCGCATGGGCTCACTCAGATCGTGAACCTGCTCCTACTCCTCGCGATGCTGCTGTTCATGATCGGTGTGAGCTACCCCGGTGTCGTCACCCGGATCGCCGCACTGCGGATCTGGTGGCGCCACCACCGCCTGTATCGACGACTCCAGCCGCTATGGACGTTGCTCCACAAGGCGTACCCCGAGGATGCCTTGAATCGCGTGCCCGTCAGTCGATGGACCTACCTTCCCTCCGTTCGTGGCGTTCACCGTCGCTACTACCGGCGCGTCATCGAGTGCCGCGACGGCCTGGTGCGGATCAGCCCGTACCTGGCAGATCTTGGCGCCCACGACGTCGGCCAAAGGTCACCCGCAGCATTTGCCGAACACCTGCGGACCGCGCTCCAGACGCAGGCAGCGGGTAGCTCGGCGAGATCGACCGCGGTGCCGATCGCGATGCCACACAACGACGACCTTGACGCCGATGTCCGAGAACTCGTCGCTCTGTCAGACGCATTGAGAGACGCGTAACACACGAACCCCTGATCGGGAACCGGATGGTCCACGTCGAAGACCTCCGAACGCCGGGCCCGCGTTGGCCTTCTTTTCCCATGCCCCTGGCACCCCGGCTGGCCCGAGCAAAGCCGTCGGCTCGGGGGCCCTCCGCTCCCCGCAGCCAGACGCGGATTGGACAAGGAAACGGAAAATGGAGCTGTTGATCTCAGCTGGACAGGTGCTGACGGGCCCTGGTGGCGAATGCATAGCTGACGGAGCTGTACTCGTCAGCGGAAGCGCAATCGCTGCGGTTGGCACGCGGAACGAGGTTGAAGAAGTCGCCCCCGAGGGCGTACAGAGGGCGTCCTTCCCACAGGGCACGATTCTCCCAGGCCTGATCGACTGTCATGTGCACCTTGCATTCGATGCTTCGCCCGATCCGGTGGGTGCGTTGCGCGAGGCGGACGATCTGAGCCTGCTTCTTGGTATGGCCGGAAGGGCACAGCAACTTTTGGCGGTCGGGGTGACCACGGCGCGGGACCTGGGTGACCGAGGTGGACTCTCCGTGCGCCTTCGCGACGCGATCGCAGCGGGTGTTCTGCACGGCCCACGGATCCTTGCCGCGACAGCCCCTCTCACCCCACCTGGAGGGCACTGCTGGTTCCTTGGCGGTGAGGTTGCCGGCCAGGAGGCCATCAGGAACCGGGTACGACGCAATGCGGAGGCCGGCGCCGACGTGATCAAGGTCATGGCCACCGGCGGCGGACTTACCCGGGGCGGACCCGCGACCTGGCAGTCCCAGTTCACCACCGAGGAGTTGCGCCTGGTCGTCGAGGAGGCCCACCGGACCGGCCTGCCTGTAGCAGCGCACGCCCACGGCACGGACGGCATCGCGAGTGCCGTCGCCGCGGGGGTGAACACGGTCGAGCACTGCACATGGATGGTCGATGGCGGCTTCGAGATGCGCGGCGACGTCGTCGCCGATCTCATCGCTAAGGAGATCCACGTCTGCCCGGCTGCGAGCCCCAACTGGCGGCGCTTCGCCGAGCGGTTCGGCAAGGACCGTGCAGAGGAACTGTTCGGCCAAGTGAGGTGGATGGCCGAGCAGGGAGTTCGCCTGGTGGCCGGAACGGACGCCGGGGTGCCAGGCGCCATGTTCGACGGCTTCGTGAACGGTCTGGAGCTCTACGAGCACCTGGGCTTTCCCCGGGACCGCATCCTCGACATGGCCACCGTCGAAGCCGCCCGCGCTCTCGGAATCGACGCCGACACTGGACAGCTCGTCGCTGGCTACCGCGCCGACCTGCTCGTCGTCGACGGCGACCCACTCCGCGACCTGCAAGCGCTGCGTGCTCTCCGCCTCGTCCTGGCAGGAGGACGTCTATACAGCAACGGCACCGATGCGAATTGGTGACGGGGGCGACTTTGCTCCTCTGACAAGAGCCTGACCAAGTTCCATGTGCGTCCCGGGTCAGTGAGCAAGCACAGCCGACTGACCCGGGGCGCACCCATCAAACGCGGGCGCTCCTCTTCGGTGACTGGAGCGCGCTCTAGAGGAATCTCGACGCCGTCGGCTGTGAAGACGGCATCGAACGCTCTGGCGCACCTGTCGCGGTCGCATAGCAGGTTGGGGGAAGGGTCTCCATCTTCATGGCGAAACACGTACAGCCGCGTCCAACGGTGTCGGCGTGAAAGAAGCCCGCGATGCGCAGGAGGGAGGTTTTGACGGTCACGTAATTCCGCTCCGCGATGACTGCCGTTGGCGGGCTTCGAACGCTGATGAGCCGCCCGAGGGCGGCTGATACACCGTCTTGATCGTCGATCCCGAGCCGCCCAGCCCTTGTCACCTCCAGGCGGAGTTGCGGCTCGGCGGCCATGACCCGAACAGGGACTCGTAGTCGTCGCCGGGCTTGACGGTGAGTACGAAACCGGGCGCGGTGGCAGAAACTGCAGCACTTCCGGCGCCGGACTGACCCCTCGCCAATGTCCCTATTTGGCGCGTCGGATAAGAGACCAATCCAACCAAGAAGCACCTGGAAGTCTAAAGTGGAGATTTGTGTCCGTTTTTCATGAAATTGAGCAGGTAGTTCCGGGCGGCAGGAGCCACGCGAAGACTATTGAGCTGGCGGCTCATCCCGATAATCCACGCCCGGACCTCGGCGACTTAACCGAGATGATCCAGTCGATGAGATCGGTCGGCGTGGTGCAGCCCCTGGTGGTGGTGACGCGGGAGGCACATCTCGCCGCGTACCCGGATCACGCGTCCGCGATCGGAGGCGCCAGGTATGTGATCATCGCTGGGCATCGTCGTGCCGCAGCGGCGGCTGCGGCGGATGTATACGAGGTGCCGATCGAGGTCCGTCCGGAGCTGTCTCACGAGGGGCTGGATTTAGAGGTGATGGCGGTGGAAAACCTCCAGCGCCGTGATCTCAATCCTATTTGAGGAGGCGGGTGCAGTTCCTGTGAGGGTTCTGTTTTGATCACGCCGTGAGTCGGTATCGTGCCTGGTGGTTGCGGATGAACTCCTGCTTCTCGTGCCAGGCCCAGTAGGCGTCGAAGTCGCCGTTGGATCGCAGCGCGCGAAGCTTCAGCACGGCCTCGGCCCCGGCCAGGCCCCAGCGGGCTCCGGTGATGTCCAGACGGTCTTTCACCAGGTGGCGGCAGGCGCCTTCACTGATTCCAGTGGCGATGGGCCAGCCGGCCGCGAGCGCGGTGTCGTAGCGCAGGTATTCGGCCTTGTTGGCGAGGTAGGCCACGGCGTCGTCGATGCCCTTGTTCTTGCCCGCTGCGATGCCGGCGGCCGTCGCGGCCGCTCTGATCTGCTCGGCGGCCTGAATGGCGCCGCCGGCCAGGATGGTGCGGCCGGTCCGGGCGACCCAGGCCTCGATGGTCTTGTCGCCGGTGGTGTGCAGGGCGTGGGCGGCGCCCCACAGATACTCCAGGACATGAATGATGTCGATGACGATGTGGACGCCGATGCCCCTGGCCGCGGCCTGCTCGTTGATCAGGTCGATCTGGTGGGGTGCGCCGTCGACCAGGGCCACCCAGGTCCGCGTGTGTCCGGGATCGCGGGATTCGGCCTGGTCGAACACTGCGGCGACGACTTCGGCGGCGGTGTCGTTGACGGAGCCGCACAGCCATTTAGTGCGGGCCTTCGGGCCTTTCCGGCGTTCGGGGCCATCGTTGCCGCCCGCGCGGTCGGGGTCGGCGATGATGTCGTCGACGTCGCGCACGGCCGGCTCGGCGTCATAGACGGTGCCCAGGGTCGCCATCCTCTCTGTACCCATCTCAGTTCGGAGCGGCGACCGCCCGGCCCCGAGCGGCCGGTGCGGGCTTAGGATTCAGCTGGCGCTCCGCCAACTCGCCGAAGAGCAGGCCGAATCCGCCCCACAGGACGATCTGGATGGCCAGGGCCGAGAGACGGAACCGCCACAGCAGGGTGGCCGGGAAGTCCTTCGGCACCTCGTTGATCACCGGGAGGAAGGCATACGCCAGACCGATCACGACGGCGAAGCCGACGACGGCGACGACGGTCGCGTACCAGTTGCCCAGTCTCGGTGCGAGCCGCTTGCCCACAATGGTGGCGGCGATCGCCAGGAGCACGCTGAGCAGCATCATCAGGAAGTACAGCGTGGTCCGCTTGCCGATGGTGTCGGGGTTGCCGACCGACGGCGGGTTGGCCGGGTACTTCAGGAACGGCACGACGTACACGGCCAGCAGCGCGCAGCCGGACAGCAGCAGCGCGGTCGCCCGCGGGGAGAAGCTGGCGACCCTGCCGAGCGCGAAGCAGAAGGCGAGCGCGGCGATACCGCCGAACGCGACTCCGTAGACCAGGACGCCGGTGGCGAGACCGGCGGTGGACTGCAGCGAGCGGGAGACGACTTCCATCTCGTGCTCGTGGGAGTGAGCTGCCTCGAAGCTGATCGCGCTGTCGACGTCCGGCTCACCGAGAAGGTAGGCCACGACCAGGGCGAGCACACCGGCGGCCAGGCCGCCGAGCATGCCCCGCACCAGAAGGTTGCGCACGGTTGCGGAGTTCATGGGTGTGCGGCGTCCCTCGCGTCAGTGGCAGGGGAAGCCGAGCAGATGGCGGGCGTCGTGCACCCACTCGTGGACGTCCGTGCCGTTGAACACGGAGGTGGCGCCCTGCTCGGCGCCGACGAAGTACAGCAGGATGAGCATGAGGATGCCGAAGAAAACCGCCCAGGGAGCTATCGCGTTCAGCGGCAGCTTGGCGGGAACGACGGGGCTGGTGGCTGTCGGCTGGGCGACGGTCTGCGCCATGGCAGGACCTCCTCTGGGAGTTCGCGTCCCATCTCGGTGGTGCACACGACGACGGCCACGGGTCTGACTCACGAGCCGCCCCGGGAGGCGTCTCGCATACAGTGGCGCGACCGTGCCGGATTTCCACCGGCTTCCGTCGTACCGTCGTCAATATCGGAAAGACCGTACCGCGTGTCGGGTACCCGGCCAAGACCGCCTCCCCTGGCGTGATCTTCCTCTCCACGCCAGGCGGACGATCAGTTCGCTCACCAAGCCGTCTCCGTGGCGGTGCCTTGTCCGGCGAGCCCCAGTTCGCGGTCGCCGAGGGGGGCGAAGAAGCGTTCCACGTCGGCGTCGGACACTTCGGCGAGGGTCGCCGGGGACCAGTGCGGGGTGCGGTCCTTGTCGATGATCTGGGCGCGGACGCCCTCCACCAGGTCGTGGGTGCGCAGGCCAGCGCAGGAGACCCGGTACTCCTGGTCCAGGACCTGTTCCAGCGTGCCGAGGCGACGGACGCGGCGCACCGCGGCCAGGGTGACCTTGAGGGCAGTGGGCGACCGGGAGAGCAGGACCTCCGCGGTCTCCTTGGCCGTCTGACCGCCGTGAGCGAGAAGCCGGTCGAGGATCTCCTCGACGGTGTCGGCGGCGTAGCAGCTGTCGATCCACTCCCGCTGTCCGGCCAACTCTCCGGGCGGCGCGGGCTGTACATGGCGAGCGAGGACGTCTCGTACGGGCGTCTCGGCGAGGTCGCCGAGGAGTTCGGGGACCGAGGTGGACGGTACGTAGTGGTCGGCGAGGCCGCACAGCAGGGCGTCGGCGGCGCCGATCTGCGCGCCGGTGAGGGCGAGATGGGTGCCCAGCTCACCCGGGGCGAGGCCGAGCAGCCGGGTGCCGCCGACGTCGGGGACGAAGCCGATGCCGGTCTCGGGCATCGCGACCCTGGACCGCTCGGTGACGACCCGGACGCTGCCGTGCGCGGACACGCCGACCCCGCCGCCCATGACGATGCCGTCCATGACGGCGACGTACGGCTTCGGGTAGCGGGCGACATGGGCGTTGAGGCGGTACTCGTCGCGCCAGAACGCGGCCGAGGCGGAGCCGTCCCCGTCGCGTGCGTCGTCGTGGACGGCCCGGATGTCGCCACCCGCGCACAGACCACGCTCCCCCGCTCCGGTGATGACCACGGTCTCCACGGCCGGGTCGTGTTCCCAGGCGGTCAGCGCCTCGTCGATACGGCGGACCATCGCATGGTTCAGGGCGTTGAGTGCCCTCGGCCGGTTGAGGGTGATACGGGCGGCCCGCCCGGTGACGTGGAAGAGGACGGGTTCCTCGCCGCCGGTCATCCGAATGCCTCCGTCAGGCCGCGGGCCACGATGACGCGCATGATCTCGTCGGTTCCTTCCAGGATCTGGTGGACACGCGGGTCAGCTCACGGACGATCTTCCGGTGCCCACCTACATGCTCGCTCGGCTCGGCACCGGCGTCGAATCGCACGTCGCCGCTCGCAGCAAGGGAATGCAGGACACCAGGACGAACAGGCCGAAGAGCGTGATGGGGGTCAGTCCGACCGGTTGCAGCAGACGCACCGGATCGGCCTTCACCGAAGGCCAGTTGCTGATCCAGTTCGCGGCCACGTCCAGCGTGATCACTACGCTCCCCAACCAGATGCCGCTTCGCCGCACGAGTCCCACCAGCACCACGACCAGCGGGTCGAGGACGACAAGGCTCACGAAGTACGCCCGAATCGACGCGTGCGGAAACGCAGCATAGGCATGGATACCGCCACGAACCAGATCACTGATGTGAGCACACGTACCTTCGCCGAAACCGGCCAGGTAGACCACGAGAGCCCATCGTGCCCACCGCGGCAGCCCTCTCCACTTGTCCCGCAAGCTCGCCCCCATTCAAGGAGCCTACCCGCGACCGTCCACACGATCGAACGCGGCCACCGGCTTCGCGCGAGCCGGGGGAGCTCTCCGTCCATCCCGAAGGCGTAACGGCTCCGGAGTGCGAGCGGGCAGCGCCGATCACACATCGAGGCCCTCGCGGTCTGGGGCCATCCGCGCTGGCCCTCGGTGGTGTGCGCCGATGTCGTGGTCCCGGATGCTGCCTGTTTCCTGGCTTGTACGGGTGAACGCAAGTCGCTTGCGGATGTCGGGTTCTACGCTCGGAGGTTCAGTGCGGTGGCTGGGCTCGGGGGATCGGCATGAGCGGCGTTGAGGTGCCTGGCGGGGCGTGGTTCGTCAGTCACGCGGGGGCGGATCGGGCCTGGGCGGAGTGGGCGGCGTGGCAGTTGGTCGATGCCGGTTTCCAGGCGGAACTGGACTACTGGGACTGGGGTGCGGGTGACAACTTCGTCCTGAAGATGAGCGCCGCTTTGGAACGGGGGTGTTTTCTGGCGTTGTTCTCCCCGGCCTACTTCGAGCCGGACCGGTTCACCACGCCCGAGTGGACCGCCATCATGGCGATGAAAGAGAAGATCACCCCGGTTCGTGTGGCGGAGGTCGTCTCGCCGGCGATCCTGCGCCCCCTCATCGCCCGTGATCTGTTCGACTTGGGCGAGGAGGCCGCCCGCCGGGTGCTGTTGGAGGCGGTCAGCAGCCCGCGTCGGCCGACCGTTGCACCGGCCTTTCCCGGGGCGTTGCGGCAGCTGGGTGGCAGCGGTCCCCGCCTGCCCGGCTCGCTGCCGCGGGTGTGGAACCTGCCCGCCCGCAACGCCTCCTTCACCGGCCGCGACACCCTCCTTGTCCGGCTGCGTCAGACACTGGCGGCCAGTAGTCGCGTGGCAGTCCAGGCATTGCACGGACGTGGCGGGGTCGGCAAGACCCAGCTCGCCGTCGAGTACGCGCACCGCTTCGCCGGCGAGTACGAACTGGCCTGGTGGATCGCCGCCGAGGATCCCGCCCTCATTCCCGATCAGCTCGCCCAGCTCGCCACCCGCATCGGCGCCGCGCCCGCCGACGCACCCTCCGCCGACGCCGTGGACGCGCTGTCGGGGGAGCTGCGCACCCGTTCCCGCTGGCTGCTGGTCTTCGACAACATCGAAGACCCCGAGCTCCTGGCCCCCTATCTGCCGGGTGGTGGTGGCCATGTGCTCATCACCTCCCGCAGCCCTCACTGGCAGGCCCACGCCAGCCCGCTGAATGTCGACGTCTTCACCCGTGCCGAATCGGTCGCCCTGCTGCATGCCCACGGCGCCGTTCTGAGTGAGAGCGACGCCGACCGCCTCGCCCGGACCCTCGACGACCTCCCCCTCGCCCTCGTCCAGGCCGCCGCCCTGCTCACCGACGGTCTGTCCGCCGCCGACCTGAGCGCCGAACTGGCCCGTAACACCGCCGAGGTCCTGGCCGAGGGCCGCCCCGCCGGCTACCCCGTCTCTCTGGCCGCGCAGGTCCGCCTCACCACCACCCGCCTGGAATCCGACCACCCTGGCGCGGCCGCCCTGCTGGCCGCCCTGAGCCTGCTGGCTCCCGAACCCTTCCCCGTCACCACCTGCGCCGGCCACCTCCCCGCCAACGCCTCCACCCCCCTGGCCGACGCCCTGACCACCCGCCTGACCGGCAGCACAGCGCTGCGTGCCATCACCCGGCACAGCCTGGCCCGGGCCCAGGACGGCACCCTTCAGCTCCACCGCCTCACCCAGACCGTCCTGCGCGACCACCTCACGCACGACCAACGCGAACAGGCGGGCCGGGACGCCGAAGCCCTCCTGACGGCAGCCAATCCCAGAAGCGTCGTGCGTCCCTCGACGTGGCCCGCATGGCGGGCGCTGCTGCCTCATCTCCTCGCTGTGGACCCGGCCCTCATCACCAGCGAAGCGGGACGGGATGTGGTCCGCGATGCCTGCTGGTATCTGCTGGATCGCGGCCAGGCCCGCACCGCCCGAGCCCGCCTCCAGCAGCTGCACCACACCTGGTCCCGGCAACTCGGCCCGGACCACGAAGGCACCCTCTGGACCGCTCATTACCTCGCCCGCGCCCACGACGACACCCAGGACCACGGGCGTGCCCGCGCCCTGGACGAGGACACCCTCCAGCGCCGCCGTCTCCTCCTGGGCGACGACCACCCCGACACGCTGACCACCGCCTCCAACCTGGCCAGCGATCTGGCGGAGCTGGGGCGGGCGGAGGAGGCCCGCACCCTGGCCGAAGACACCCTGACCCGGCAGCGGCGGGTACTGGGCGACGACCACCCCGACACCCTGAGCACCGCCACCAATCTGGCCATGTATCTGGCAGACGTGGGGCAGGTAGAGGAGGCACGCGCTCTGGCCGAAGACGCCCTGACCCGACGGCGGCGGACACTGGGCGACGACCACCCCGACGCCCTGCGCACCGTCAGGTTCTTGGAGCAGTTGGATGCGGCGCGGCGGGATGCCGACATCGGGGAGTGATCAGTCAGCACACCGGCGATCCCCAAATGACGAGTTGTCCGATTTTGGTCCGAGGGTGTCCGTAGGCGTCCACGAAACGGCCATCCGCTGCTCAGAGGCGTTCCGGGACTCCAGCGGACAACGGCGGACAGGCTCGGAAACGGCAAATTCAGACCACAGTTGAGACCACAGACTTGGCTCCCCCTTCAACGCGCGTATACGGAAGCCGTCGACGGCTGCCCAGGAGAAGTCCACGGCGTTCGCGCTGCGCAGCCTGGCAAGGAGGACCTCGTGCAGCCCGGGCCACACCCCGGCCTCGGTCCACTCGGCCAGGCGACGCCAGCACGTACGCCCGATCCGAAGCCGAGTTCCTGCGGCAGGTGTTCTCAGCAGATCCCGGTGTGCAGCACGAACAGAATGCCCTGGAACACCACCTGGTCCGGCTGCCGCTTGCGTCCCGGACAGCGGGCCCGGCGTTCGGCCTTTGGCAGCAGCGGCTCGATCACCGCCCACAGCTCGTCGTCGACTTCCCACGGCTTCGGCCGCGCCACCCCGCACCCCCAGATCGTCAGGCCTGTCGTCAGGAGTTCTCAGGCAGCTTCAATTTGCAGGCATGGAAGCCCGCCCTTGTGGTCACCCGCGTCCTCCCCAAGCCCGAGCCGGGTCAACGGGTGGTGGAATCACGCGAAGACGGCATGCACGCCCTCAGGCACTTCTACGCGTCCGTTCTCCTCGACGCCGGGGAGAACGGACGCGAAAGGAGTTCGACGGCATGTACGACCACGACGCGGCCGGTGAAGGGAACGACGGCCCACAGACGGCCCACGCGGCATGAAGACACCCGGACCAGTGGCATACCCGCTGGTCCGGGCCTATTCGGCGCCGTCCGTTGGTCACTTTCGCCAGAACAAGTGGTGCGCCACTCCGCTCGGGCTGGGCACGACCTCCAGATGGAATCGGTCGAGCAACTCGTCGGGGGACTCCCAGAGTCGCAGTCCGGAGCCGAGCTTCACCGGCGAGACCGCCACATGCAGGGTGTCGACGAGGTCGGCGTCAAGGAACTCCCGGATGGTGGTGACTCCGCCGCCGAGCCGGACGTCCTTGCCCTGCGCCGCCTCTCGTGCCTGTTCGAGGACGGTTGCCGGGTCGCCTTCGACGAAGTGGAACGTGGTGTCGGAGAGCGTGAACGCAGGACGCTTGTGGTGGGTCATGACGAACACCGGGGTGCGGAACGGCGGCTTGTCACCCCACCAGCCGCGCCACTCGTCGTCGTGCCATGGCCCGCGCTGGGGACCGAACTTGTTGCGGCCCATGATCTCTGCGCCGATGTTGCGCGCGTAGTCCCGCGTGAAGTAGTCGTCGAGGCCCCGGCTCCCACCAGGGTCGGTGCGCATCGGCCAGCTCGCCGTGGCGCCGGCCCAGGCGAACAGTCTCTCGGGATCGACGTGGCCGAAAGGACGCTCGAAACTCTGGTCCTCACCGGCGCCGATTCCGTCGATCGAGACGTTGAAGTTATGGACTCTCAGTAGCTGAGACATGTGTTCCTCCCGGGTTGTCGTTTACGAGGGTGAGACTTTCGGGGCCGGAAAAACTCATCTGGGTCCGCGACCGGTCAGGATCCAAGGCACCTCTTCACGTCCTCCGTCCCCACCCGGTGGGAGGTCGGTCGAGGACCGTACGGTGCAGCGCGTGATCGAGAGGTTCTCGGCCTCACGCGCGGTTGTGGTCGGCAGGTACTTCGTTCGGCGGCAGGGATGGCATCGATGAGCGTTCCGGTGACTCGGCGGCGCACCCGGTCATCAGTGACTTGGTCCAGCGACCGCAGATCGATCACCAGCGTCACTCCTCGCCGTTGTCGGCCCAGATGTCCGAACGCATGGCGTCTTGAGCCTCCGAGCGCAGGTCCAGGTATCTGCGGGTGAGCTCCTCCAACTCATCGCTGTCGAGCCGCGCCCCCGCGCTCACAGCGTCGCGCATCATGCGGACTGCCCGACTGCACTCCGCAGCGAGGCCGACGACAGCACGCGGAGCGAGAAGCTCCAACTCGTGGCGGGACACATAGCAGTGGGTGCAGGCCGCACGTGTCATGTACACGAAGGGGCCGCCCGCCCACGGGGAGAGCGATGTCAGACCCCACCGGTACGGTCGTGCCATGAGAGCTACAGGAACATTCACTGTCAAAGCGTTCGTCCCGACCGAGCTGAAACCGGACCCGGCTGTGTCCACTGGACTTCCGGTGGGTGTCGCGACGATGGAGAAGCGCTTCGAGGGCGAGGTCGCCGGCCGCTCGGCGACCTTGTTCACCGCTGCGTTCGACCAGACGACCGGCGTGGGCACCTATGTGGCCATGGAGTCGTTCGAAGGCTCGCTGTGCGGCCGGCCCGGCGCCTTCAACTTCGTGCACTCGGCGACGACGTCCGGCAGTGATCGCACAGCGGAGTTCTTCACCATCGTGCCCACGAGCGGCACGGGAGAGCTGGCCGGGATCTCCGGCGCCGGAGGAATGACCGTCGACGCTGACGGAACGCATCGGATCTGGTTCGACTACGAGTTGGAAGCTGGCCGATGACAGTTGAAGCGCATGACGCCAGGGCTGTCGGCCTGCGCATGTAGGAGGCATTCGATGGACGGGACCTGTCTGCCCTGGAGACGATCCTCGCGCCGGACTTCATCAGCCATTCGCTGAGAACGACCGGTATCGGGGTCGTCGCAGATGCCTGGGCCAGGATGTTCGCTGCCCAGCCCGAAATCCAGCATGATGGAGATCTGCGGCAGGTAACCGGACTGGCTATGACTCCTCCCTCAATCGCGCCCAGGTATAGGTGTCCAGGCTGTCGCGGGGACCCAGGCGGGAGAGTTCGGCGCCGTCGCGCCCCAGGGCGACGACGACGGGACGGACTCCGCGGCTGATCTGGGAGGACGCCCAAACAGCGATCAGCATGCGCTGCTCGGGAACCGCGATCCGTCGGCCGCCGACGAGAACGTGAGCCACATCCCGCCCGAGGCGCACTTTGGCGCAACTGATCAATGGCGCCATGGTCATGGAGTGCGGGGGGTCAAGACTGCGCGTGAGGCTGAGTACGCCCCCGCCGCTGCAGACGTCGAGCACATCGACGTCGACAGGATCGTCTCCGGGGCAGCCGCCACCTCCTACGTGCCGCCACTGCTCGTCGTACCGCTCCACAAGCGCGATGTGCTCACGCATCCGCGGTGACTTCGGACGCCACACGATCCAGATCTCCCCGACACCGGCGGTGATGTCGACATCGGCCGACACCACGGTCAGCACGCGCCGCGGCAACCACCACGGATGAGGCTCCCCTCTGGCCAGCACCCGCCGCACCACACCCCGCAGAAGACGCTCCACCCGGGGGCCCATCAACACGGCCTCTCCCCATGCCCGCATGCGCCTGCGATACCCAGCACGCGGGGGCACCAAGCCCGAGTGACAGTTCACCCCCGGTAGCTGGTACGCGACTTGGGCGCAGACGTCGTACTGCCTCGCAGAAGCGAGTTAGCGGAACCAGGGTCCGTCTTCAATCGCGACGTGATCCACCATCTGGCGATCCTTGAAGACGGACCTTGACGCCGTTCGCCGCGGTGTGCGGCCCGGTTGTCAGAGCCGTGTGGAACACTCGCCATCGCTGCTCGAGCAAATGGTCGATCAAACGGTGACCAAGGGGGATTGCCTTTCATGAGCGTGAGCATTGCTTTCATGAGCGCGACGAGGGAGGAACTGGACAGGGCTGACAGGGAACCGAGTTGGGGCCGGGAATACGTCTATGAGCTGTACGCCAGCGATCCGATGCCGGATCGTCCTCACGGCGGTCCGGGCAAGGCGTGGGCCGGCCTGCAGTTCCTGCTCGACGAGGCAGAAGTGAATATCGAATTCCTGATGGACGGGTCCCCGATCCTGCGGGACGGCACCCTGTTCGGATGGTCTGCGGAGCAGATCGAGAGCGTGGCACGGCTTCTGCGGGCGACCCCCTGGGAGCGGTTGGCGGCCCACTACGCCCCGGAGCGGATGACCATCGAGGAGGTGTACCCCAACACGTGGCAATTCGATGCCGAGGGCGAGCTGGACTGGCTTGAGCACTCCTACGAGGAGCTCGTCGCGTTCTTCGATGAGGCGGCTGAACGCGGTTATGGGGCGTTCATGGGCTTCAGCTTCTAGGCCCCCTCCATCCGATCCGGAGCCACCGTGCGCGTTCAACGCCTTGGGCGCGTGCCAGTCGGAGTGCGCAGGCTCTCGCGGTGGGCCCGGGCCGTGGCCATCAGGCCGTCCAATGCGTCCCGGGTCCGCACGAGTTCGTCGATGTACTCGGAGAGCCGGTCGCGCTCCTGCGCCATCCGATCGAGAGCCGCATCGGAATTGCCCTCGCTGGGCGCGTCGACGCAGGGCAGCAGCTCGGAGATCGTACGACTGGACAGGCCCGCCGTGTACAGGCGCTGGATGAACCGCACCCGCTCCACCTCGGCCTCCGTGTAATGCCGCTGCCCACTGGCGCTACGGCTGCTGGTCAGCAGCCCCTGTTCCTCGTAGTAGCGCAGCGACCGCACGCTGACGTCGGTACGCGCCGCGAGCTCGCCGATCCGCACGACTGCCTCCCCTCGTGAACCACGCCACATCGCTTGCCTCTGACATCCATGTCAGGTTTTAGCGTAGCGCTGTGCCCGGCAACCGGGCACAGATGTACGGATGGAGGAGCCCGTATGACGACGTTGTTCAGCAGCTACCGCCTCGGTGACCTGACCCTGCCCAACCGGATGGTGATGGCCCCGATGACCCGTGTCAGGGCCGCGGCCGGCGGCCTTGCCACACCGTCCATGGCGACGTACTACGCGCAGCGCGCGACGGCCGGAATGATCGTGTCCGAGGGCGTGCAGCCCAGCCTCGTCGGGCAGTCCAGCCCGGGCACGCCCGGACTGCACACCGACGAGCAGGTCGCCTCATGGCGTGCCGTGACGGACGCCGTGCACATCAATGGCGGACGGATCTTCGCCCAGCTCATGCACGGCGGTCGGGTCTCGCACCCCGACACGACCGGCCACCAGCCCGTCGGCCCCTCGGCGATCGCCGCAGTGGGCGACGTCTTCACCCCGACCGGCCCGCAGCCGGCGCCCCTGCCCCGCGCGCTGGACACCGCCGAGGTGCCCGAGCACGCCCACGCGTATGCCGAGGCAGCGCGCCGCGCGATCGACGCGGGCTTCGACGGAGTCGAACTCCATGGCGCCAACGGCTACTTGATCTCCCAGTTCCTCTCCTCCAACGCCAACCGGCGCACCGACCGCTACGGCGGCTCGATCGCGAGCCGAATCCGGTTCGCCGTGGAGGCCGTGACCGCGACCGTGGACGCGATCGGCGCGGCCAGGACGGGCATCCGCCTCTCGCCGGGAGGTGGTTTCTGGGGCGTCGAAGAGACCGACGCACTCGCCCTCAACACGGCGTTGCTGATAGAGCTGTCCCGTCTCGGACTTGCCTACGTCCACCTGGAAGCGACCACGCACGAGGAGGTGCTCATGGGCCTGCGCCGCGCCTGGCCCGGGGCTTTGATCATCAATCCGGTCCTCCCGATGGGCCCCAAGCAGACCGGCCGCGAGGAAGCCGACCACTGGCTGGGCCTGGGCGCCGACCTGATCAGCTTCGGCCGCGGCTTCCTGGCCAACCCCGACCTCGTCGAACGCCTCCGCGTCGGCCTTCCGATCGCTCCCATCGACGAGAGCACGTACTACCAGGGCGGCGATGCCGGCTACCTGACCTATCCGGCCTATCAGCACACGGCGTGACAGTCGCGCGGCGGTCGGGTCCACCGGACCGCCGCGACAGTGATCGGGGACGCCTGGGGCGGTTTACTGTGTCCTGCCTGTTCAAACGGGTGGGCTGAAGCGTTGGTCGACGTGGTGCGTGTCATGGAGGCGCTGGCGGAGCAGGGCGTCACAGTGCTGTTCAAGGCGGATGCGGAACGTATGCGTGACGGAGTGAGGCCGTAAACCTTCGTCGCGCTCGGTGGCCCGTTCCACGAAGACCTGTCGTGCGTACTGACGCCCCCTCGGTGGAAGCTTGCCTGGAGCGCTGCTTGCCGCAGCTGCGTGCCCGGGGTCTGGTCATCCCCGAGTAATCGCGACTCGGCCATGTCGCCGCTCCGGCTCGTGCCGTGCCGCAGGGCATAGGACGGCAGATCGCTGGCGACGGCAGCGCCGTCGGTGCGCAACTCATCGGCGAGTACGTCCAGGACGGCGGCTGTCTGACCTGGCCGTGGAACAGAACGCTGGTGCGCACGCGAGCTGATTATGATCTTGGTCATGTCTGTGCAGAACTCTGACAAAATCCTTTCCCGCAAACAGAGGCTTCAGGAGAAGCAGCGCCGCCAGTTGGCGGTGGTCGACACCGTGGACAAGGCCGAGGCCAAGGTCCGCAAGGCAGAGGTCGAACTGGCCTTGGCCGTCGCCGAGGCAGTGCAGGTGTTCGGCAACGAGCAGTCCGCGTCCGAGGGACTCGAGATGCCGGTCGAAGCGATCCAGCGCTTCCTTGGCATAGCCCAGGACGAGGCCGCCGACGCCGACAACCTCGCCGAGACCGCCGACAGATCCTGAGCCTGGCGATCGGGAGCCGTGCCGCGAGAAAGGTGTCGGCCGCCTCTGCCCGAACTCCCGACTCGGCCGCAGGCCACACGTCCGCCCCACCCTGCCCGGCTCACCCGACGTCATCCACGGCACCGCACCCCGTGATCCAGTGATCGCGTCGACCAAGCCCGGCCGGCCGCCGCCCCTCCAGGGCGGCGGCCCTCACCCTTCTCGAATCAGCCGCCCGTTCACTGGTCAACTGCCGTGCTGCCGACCGAAATACCCTCGGCACCCACCACGGCCGAGTCCATCAAAGCGGCCCAGCCATCCCTCCGTGGGGGGCATGGTGGCCGAATGCATAGCTGACCCTCGAACTATGTTGCCCCGCCACATGTGCGCCTGACCTGCGTGTTTCTACGGTGTGCCGACACGTACCCGTCCCCACCGCACACGAGGAAGTGGCGCACATGGCATCCCCGAACACCGCTCCCCCACCCCCGGCGAACCTCCCCCGCATCGTCGCCGCCAGCCTCATCGGTACCACCATCGAGTGGTACGACTTCTTCCTGTACGGATCCGCCGCCGCGCTCGTCTTCAACAAGCTGTTCTTCCCGGACTCCGACCCGCTGGTCGGCACCCTGCTGTCGTTCCTGACGTATGCGGTGGGGTTCGCCGCACGTCCGATCGGCGCTCTGGTCTTCGGGCACTACGGTGACCGGCTCGGGCGCAAGAAACTGCTGGTGCTCAGCCTGCTGTTGATGGGCGGTGCGACCTTTGCCATCGGTCTGTTGCCGACCCACGCGACGGTCGGCGCCGCCGCTCCCGTGCTGCTCACCGTACTGCGGTTGGTGCAGGGGTTCGCGCTCGGCGGTGAGTGGGGCGGTGCCGTGCTGCTCGTGTCGGAGCACGGTGACGCGCGGCGCCGCGGCTTCTGGGCCTCCTGGCCGCAGACCGGTGCGCCCGCCGGACAGCTCCTTGCCACGGGTGTGCTGTCCCTGCTGACCGCCACGCTCTCCGACGACGCGTTCGGGTCCTGGGGATGGCGCATACCGTTCCTCCTGTCCGGAGTGCTGGTGGTCATCGGTTTGTGGATTCGTCTGTCTGTCGATGAATCGCCCGTCTTCCAGCAGGCGTTGGCGCAGGCAGAGGCCCGGAAGGCGGCCGGCGACGCCGACACGGAGAAGCTGCCGCTGGTGTCCGTCCTGCGTCACCACTGGCGGGACGTGCTGGTCGCGATGGGCGCGCGGATGGCGGAGAACATCAGCTACTACGTGATCACCGCCTTCATCCTCGTCTACGCCACCACGTCGGCCGGCGTCTCCAAGCAGACCGCTCTCAACGCCGTACTCATCGCCTCCGCCGTGCACTTCGCCGTCATCCCGGCGTGGGGCGCGCTGTCGGACCGGATCGGCCGCCGGCCGGTCTATCTGCTGGGCGCGGCCGGAGTCGGTCTCTGGGCGTTCCCGTTCTTCGCGCTCATCGACACGGGCAGCTTCGGCAACCTCGTCCTCGCCGTGACCGTGGGCCTGATGCTGCACGGGGCGATGTACGCGCCCCAGGCGGCGTTCTTCGCCGAGATGTTCGCCACCCGCATGCGCTACTCGGGTGCGTCCATCGGTGCCCAGTTCGCCTCCGTGGCGGCCGGGGCCCCGGCGCCGCTCATCGCCACCGCTCTGCTGTCGGACTACGGCAGTTCGACGCCGATCGCTCTGTATGTGATCGCGGCGTCCGTGCTGACCCTGGTCGCGGTGGGTGTCGCGAAGGAGACTCGCGACCGCGATCTGGCGCGGGTCGAGGCCTCCGCCGAAGCCGCGTCAGCGGACACCCGGGCCGCGGATGCCCGTACCGCCTGATCTCCGGTTCCTTCCGCCGGTCCCGGGCGTCCGGACGCCCGGGACCGGCGTGCGTCCGGCTTCATTCGCGCGGTTCCGGGGGCCGTTCCGCCGGGGGGTGACGCGCTGCGGCCATGGCTCGGGGTCAGTGCCGAGTCGACGACAACCGGTGCAGCCGCAGGGCCAGTTGTATCTCCAGGGCACGGGCCGGGCTCTGCCAGTCGTCGCCCAGCAGACGACTCACCCGCTCCAGGCGCTGCGCCACCGTGTTCACATGGACGTGCAGCCGGTCCTTGGTGCGTGCGGGGCTCATCCCTGAGAGGAAGTAGGCGTCGAGGGTGCGGACGAGATCGGTGCCGCGCCGTTCGTCGTAGGCGACGACCTCGCCGATCGTGCGTTCGACGTACCCGGAGATGTCCCTGTCCCCGGCGAGCAGCAGCCCCAGGAAGCCGAAGTCCTCGGCGGCGGCGCCGTCTCCCGCCCGCCCCAGCAGGCGCAGGGCTTCCAGACAGCGCTGCGCCTCCGTGTGGGCCGCGGCCACCCGGTCCGGCCGGGCGGCGAGGTCCTCGAAGGGGGCGGAGGCGCCGACGGTGACCGCCTCGTGCACGGCGGTGCCCAGTTGGCGGGCGGTGCGGCGGGCGAGGTCTGTCGCGGTGCCGCCGCGTTCCAGGGGAAGCAGCAGGACCGTACCGCCGTCGCGCACGGCGGCGAGACCGTGCCGGGTGGCCGCGAGATGGAAGGCGGCGGACCCCAGACGGCGGCGGGCGGCGGCCTCCTGGTCGGCGTCGTCCGCCGTGCCGTCGAGGCGGGCTGCGAGCAGCACATGGGTGGCGTCGAGATCGGCGCGCAGCCGCGCGGCCCGTTCACGCAGGACGCGCGGGTCGCGGTCGCGGGCGTCGAGGAGGTCGTCCAACAGCTCGCCGCGGACGCGTTGTTCGGCCTCCGCCGCCGAGCGGCGGGCGAGCAGCAGCAGGGAGGTCACCATCGCGGCGCGCTCCAGGGTGCGCTGGTCGACGGGGTCGAGCCGTGTATGGCCGCGCAGTACCAGGGCGCCGAGCAGTTCCCCGCCGGCCGCCACCGCGGCGACCCAGTCGTCCTCGTGTCGCACGGCGTGGCCTTCGGCGCGGGAGGCTTCCAGCGCCGCGGCGGGGGCGGCGTCCGCCTCGGCGAACTCGACCGTGCCATCGAGGACCTGGGAGACGGCCGCGGCCACGTCGTGCACACCGCCGCCGCGCAGGACGAGTTCGGCGAGCCGGTCGTGCACGTCCGAGGCCCGCTCGATGACCGCGCTGCCGTCACGGATGATCTCGTTGGCCCGCGCCAGCCGGGCAAGGGCCGAACGGGTCTCGGTGAGCAGGTTCGCGGTGTCGATGGCGGCGGCGGCCAGCGCGGCGAACGAGCCGAGGAGAGCGATCTCCTCCCGCTCGAAGACGCGGGCCCGCCGGTCGGCGGCGAACAGCACCCCTATGACCTGTGGGCCGATCATCAGCGGCACGCCGAGGATCGCCACGAGTCCCTCGTCATGGACACCGGTGTCGATCGTCCGTGTGTGCTGGAAGCGGGCGTCCTGGAAGTAGTCGGGCGTCACATAGGGGCGGGCGGTCTGGGCGACGAGTCCTCCGAGCCCCTCGCCCATGCCGAGGCGCAGTTGCTGGAACCGGGCGGCGACCGAGCCCTCGGTGACCCGCATATAGGTGTCGCCGGCGGCCTCGTCGTGCAGGGTCAGATACGCGACGTCGGTGCTCAGCAGCGAGCGGGCGCGCTGGACGATCGCCTGGAGGACGGCGTCGAGGTCGCGCAGCCCGGCCAGATCGTGGGCGGTCTCGAAGAGCGCGGACAGCTCCGCCTCCCGGCGGCGTCTGCCCTCCATCTCGGCACGCACGCGCAGCGCGAGCCGCTTCGCCCGGTCGAGCGCGTCGATGTGCTCGGGCGGCAGGCCCTCGGCCCGGGCGAGCAGCACCGGCTGCTCATAGGCGTCGGCCGATGCGCGCCGGGCCAGGAGCTCCAGGAACGGGGCCTCGGCGTGGGTGCCGAGGGGTGCCGCAGGCTGTGCGTGATCGCGTGACATGCCCCCAGGATGGCCCACCTTCGGGCCGGGCCCACCGGCCTTGTGGACAACTTCTGGCATGTTCCCGCTCAGTGCGCCGTCCAGCCGCCGTCGAGGACCAGCGAGGTGCCGGTGATGAAGGAGGCCGCTGGGCTGCAGAGATAGGCCACCGCCTCGGCGACCTCCTCCGGTTCGATGAGCCGCTTGACCGCCGTGTCCTGGAGCAGCACCTCGGTCAGCACGCGCTCCTCCGGGATTCCGTGCGCCTTCGCCTGGTCGGCGAGCTGCTTCTCCACGAGGGGTGTGCGTACATACGCGGGGTTGACGCAGTTCGACGTGACGCCGTGGGGGGCGCCCTCCAGTGCCGCGGTTTTCGAGAGTCCTTCGAGGCCGTGCTTGGCGGCGACGTACGCGGACTTGAAGGCGGAGGCGCGGAGTCCGTGGACCGATGACACGTTGACGATGCGGCCCCAGCCCTGGCCGTACATATGCGGCAGTGCCCTGCGGATGAGCCGGAACGGCGCCTCGAGCATCACCGTGAGCACGGTGTGGAAGACGTCGGGCGGGAACTCATCCAGGGGCCGTACCAGTTGGAGTCCGGCGTTGTTGACCAGGACATCGGTGCCGTCGGCGGCGAGTTCGGCCGCGTCCAGGGCGGTGAGGTCGAGGACGTACGGCTCGACGCTGCCCGGGAGACCGTCGGCCGCGCCTGCCAGGGCGTCGAGTCCGGCGGCGTCCCGGTCGACCGCTCTCACCTTCGCCCCGGCGGCCGCCAGCCGCAGCACACAGGCACGGCCGATGCCGCCGGCGGCGCCGGTGACGAGGGCGGTGCGTCCGCCGAGGTCGAGCGAGGGGGCGTGGGGGGCCGACAGAGGGCTGGGCTCGGTCATGCGGAAACCCTAGGCTGCGCCCCATCCCCTCCGCATATGGTCACCACCCACACTTCACAGCAGATTAGTGGGGTCGAACCATGTGGGTGCCTCCGACAGCGCCTGCTTGATCCGCAGCAGCGCGAACTCGCTCAGCGCGGGCAGCGCATCCACCGAGAACCAGCCCACCTCCAGCGACTCGTCGTCGTTGACACGTGCCTCGCCGCCGATCGCACGGCAGCGGAACGTGATGTCCATGTACTGGCACCGGTCGCCGTTCGCATAGGTCACCGGAGCCAGCGCCTGCACGAGGACGACCCGCTCGGGGACACACCGCACGGCCGTCTCCTCGTACACCTCGCGCACGGCGCAGGCGGCGGGCTGCTCCCCCGGCTCCGGTATGCCCCCGATCACCGACCACTGCCCGTTGTCGGCCCGGCGCCCCAGCAGGACCCTGCCGTCGTCGTCGAGGACCACGGCGGTGACGCCGGGGAGCCAGAGCAGTTGATGGCCCGCGGAGGCGCGGATGGTCCTGATGAAATCGGGCGTAGCCATGGAGGGACCCTATCGGGCCGATTCCGCGGCCTCAGGGTCTCCGAGACGGGTGTCCTCGACGGTACGGTCACGGCGACCACGCGCCGCCGAGGCCACCGCCCAGCCGAGCCCGCCGACCGCGACGAGCACGAGCAATGCCTCGGGCAGGGTGCCCAGCCGCGTGGCCGGGGTCGTGGAGGAACGCAGCGGCACCTTCTGGACGAGCGAGTCGGCCACGAACATCCCGGTCCGCTGAGTGATCTTTCCGTCCGGCATGATGATCGCACTGACGCCGCTGGTCACCGGGACGGTGACGGTCCGGCTGTGTTCCACCGCGCGCACCCGGGACATGGCGAGCTGCTGGTAGGTCATCTCGCTGCGATCGAAGGTCGCGTTGTTGCTCGGCACGGAGATGAGCTGGGCGCCGTCCGTGACGGTGGAGCGCACCGCCCAGTCGAAGGCGGCCTCGTAGCAGGTGACCAGTCCGACCTTGGCGCCCGCCATGGTGAACACGCCCGGCTTGCGTCCCCGGCTGAAGTCCTGGCGCACCATCGACGTCCAGTTCTTGTTGATGGCGCCGAGCAGCGGGCGCAGCGGGAGGTACTCGCCGAACGGCTGGATCTGCCGCTTGTCGTAGGTGTCGACCGGGCCCTTGGCCGGGTCCCACAGGATCTGCTCGTTGTAGAGCTTGCCGTCCCGCTCGACGACACCGCCCACCGAGATGGGTGCGCCGATCGCCCGGGCGGCGCCGCTGATCACCACGGCGGCATCGGGGTTGGCGAAGGGGTCGATGTCGGAGGAGTTCTCCGGCCACAGCACCAGGTCGGGCCGCGGAACCTTGCCCGCCCTGACCTTCTCGGCCAGTCGCCGGGTCTCGCGCGCGTGGTAGTCGAGAACGGCGCGCCGCTGGGCGTTGAACTCAAGGCCCGAGCGCGGCACGTTGCCCTGGATGACGGCGACGGTCGTGGTGCCGTTCTCGGCCTTGTCGCTGACCAGGGAGCGCGCCGCGACGGCGCCCACCACGGGAACCGCGATGCTCAGCAGGGCCGCGACGGCCGCTCCGCGCCGCAGGACGCCCCCGTTGCGCCGGCCGTCCACGACGACGCGCACGATCTCGTAGAGACCGAAGCCGCACAGCACGACGGCGAAGCCGAGCACCGGGGTGCCGCCCACCGCCGCGAGCGGCAGGAAGACACCGTCCGCCTGACCGAAGGCGATCTTTCCCCAGGGGAAGCCGCCGAAGGGCGCACGCGCGCGTGCCGCCTCGTCCGCGATCCACAGGGCGGCCGCCCACACCGGCCAGGCGGGCAGCCGGGAGACCAGCGTGATGCCCGCACCGACGAGCGCGACGAAGAGGGCCTCCACCGCGACGAGCGCGATCCAGGGGCCGGGACCGACCTCCACGCCGGTCCACACGAGCAGCGGCAGCAGGAAGCCGAGGCCGAACAGATAGCCGAGGCCGAGGCCGGCCTTCCAGGTGCGGCCGCGCAGGGTCCAGCTGAAGAGGGCGAAGGCCGGGACGGCCAGCCACCACAGACTCCGGGGCGGAAAGCTGACGTAGAGCAGCACTCCGGAGAGCGCGGCTGCGACGGCCGGAAGGAGGCGCCGTGCCCGGCGGACACCACGGCGTGCGGGTGCGGCCTGGGGTTCGAGCTGTTCCGGCTCGCCCACGGGAGTTGCGGTGACGGTCACCCGGGGAGTGTACGGCGCGTGACCATGCACCGGACAGCTCGGTCCATTGGGGCCCCGGGGGCTTCCACCCGTGATTCGACCATTTTGTTCCGCCTTCTGCAGCAACGTTCCTGCGCAACTCGTCCACAAACCGGCGCATCACCGTTACGGTGTGCGCGAGCCTGTGACGTGCAGCCGGACACAGCCGGGACGGTGGGGCCCGGCTCAGGGGGGCGGCGGAGTGGGATCCACGGGTACGGAGTCCGCGGCCGGGGCCGCGGATGCGGAAGACGAAAGACGAAACGTTTCGGATGCGACGGGCGTCCTCATGCTCGGCGGGTGCGCGGCCTGGTCGCTGATCACGGCCGCCGCGCACGGCGGGCGGCCGGAGGGCGTCCTGCTCGCTGTGCTGGCGGTCGCCGCCGGGTACTCCTCGGGGCGCATCCTCGGGGCGCTGCTGCCGGTCACCGCACCCGCGGTCGGCGCCCTGTGCGGAGTCGGGTTCGCGGTCGCCGCACCCTACGCGACGCCGGGCCCGCCGTCCCCCGCCCCGCTCGGCTCCACCGGTGCGATCGCCGCGCTGCTGGCGCTCTCCTCGGGTGCGGCGTGCTGTGCGGCGTGGGCGGCCCGGGACCCGGAGCCACGGTTCGCGCTCCGGCTGTCCGTCGTGGGGATCGCGGGAGTCGCGGTGGCGCTGGGCTCGACTGCGGGGCTGACGGCGTCCATCGGCCTGCTGCTGTACTCACTCGCCGCGGACCGGACACACCACCGCGCCGGGGTACTGGCCGCCTGCGCCCTCGTGGTGACGGCGGTGACCGCGGCGACCTGGGCGATGGCCGGGAACATGACGCCCGGCGGCCCCTCGGCCGTTGTCGAGGCCCCGTTCGGCGGGCACCGCGTCCAGTTGTGGCACGACGCGTTCACCCTGGTCCGGGAGCATCCGGTGCTCGGTGCGGGGCCCGGGCGCTTCGGTGAGCTGAGCCCCGTGTCCGCGCAGTCGCTCCTGCCCGACGACAAGCCCCATTCGGCGTCCCTTCAGCAGGCGGCGGAACAGGGGCTGATCGGGCTGGCACTGCTCGCGGGGGTCTACTGCTGGTTCCTCCACGCCCTGTGGCGCGCCCGGCGACCCACGCCGATCGCCCTCACGGCGGGGGCGGCCCTGACGGCGCTGGCCGTGATCGCGTCGACCGGTGACGCGCTCAGCTTCACCACGGTGACGGCGGGCGCGGGCCTGCTGGCCGGGATCGCTACGGCACGCCCGCTGTGGGACGGCGAGGGTGCCGCACGGCCGGACGGGAAGAGCGGATCGCCGCAGTGACCATCACCGTGACATGACGGCGTCGCGAGAGGCCGTATAAATAAGGAGTAAGAGGAGGAGAGCTGATGCCGGTCAGTGCGTGGCGCCCGGCAGGCTCGGGTGCAGCCGGGCCCGGATGACCCGCACGGCGGACTCGGCGTTGTCCACGGTGATCGTGAAGGTGTGCCCGTCCCACAGGCGCAGGACGACACCCTCTCCACGCCGTACGATCACGGCCGTCCCCTTCTCGGGGCGCCAGCGGTAGCCCCAGCCGCCCCACTGGCGTGGCGTGACCCGGGGGGCGAATTCCGCTCCGGCGACGAGCGAGAGCGGGATGCGGCGACGCGGCAGACCGATGTGCCCGCAGCGCACCTCAAGGCACTCCTTGTCGACCTTGACCGCGACATGCACGAACGCGAGCGTGCCGAAGAGGACCAGCAGACCAGCCGCGATACAGCCCACGACGGACATGACCAGGGGGACGATGCCGGCCGACCACGCGGAGTCGACGGCGAGCTCGATACCGAGCGCCATACAGGCGGCACCGACGAGCGCCGCGAGCCACTGGGCGCGGTTCGTCGCGCGTCCGGTCCAGATCTCGGGCTGCGGAGCCCTGTCACGGTCGAGGTGCTCCCTCATGCCCTTGAGGGTACCCATGTTTCGGAGCGCGGGCATGGTGTTGCGCAGCGTCACCTACGCGGGGTACGGCCCAATGACACGGCCGGAGTCGAGGCCGGTCCTCAGCCGGTCGTGCTGACCGACTGCAGGAGCTTGCCCTCGTCGTACGACAGCGCCGCAGCCGGCAGCACACCCTCGCGTCCGCTGAGCAGCACCGTCACACCGGCGCTCGCGGAGGCCCCCGGAGCCACGTCCGCACCGATGCGGCGCAGTGCCTGCGCGGCGACGGCGCCGGCGGAACCGTGCAGAACGAGCGGCGGCCGACCGGGCTGCTGCACGGCGGCGCGGATCCGTTCGGCGACCAGTTCGTAGTGGGTACAGCCCAGGACCAGAGTGGTCACCTCGGCCGGTGTGCGGGCCGCAGCCGCGGCGACGGCCGCGTCGATCGCCGCGTCGTCCGCCTTCTCCACGGCGTCCGCGAGCCCGGGGCACGGGACCTCGGCGACGTCCACGCTGTCCGCGAACTCCCGGATCAGACCGCGCTGGTAGGGGCTGCCGGTGGTGGCGGGCGTGGCCCAGATGGCGACCGGTCCGCCGCCCGCCGCGGCCGGCTTGATCGCCGGGACGGTGCCGATGACCGGCAGACCGGGTTCGAGGAAGGCGCGCAGGGCGGGCAGGGCGTGCACGGTCGCGGTGTTGCAGCCGACGATCAGGGCGTCGGGCCGCTGCGCGGCGGCGGCCTCGGCGACGGCCAGGGCCCGCTGGGTGACGCCCTCGGGAGTGCGCGGCCCCCAGGGCATCCCGTCGGGGTCCAGTGAGAGCACGAGATCTGCGTCAGGCCGCAGACGCCGCACCGCCGCAGCGGCCGGCAGAAGTCCGATTCCGGAGTCCATCAGCGCGATCTTCACCCCGCAACCATAGACGATGAGCCCTGAAGCACCTCCTTGTGGGGCAGACTGCGGCAGGTGACTGCCCTTGTGTGGATCGCTGTCGTGTCGCTGGCCTCATGGCTGTGGCTGCTGGTCGGTCAGGGCTTCTTCTGGCGTACGGATCTGCGGCTGCCGCCCCGCCGGGAACCGGAGTCGTGGCCGTCCGTCTGTGTCGTCGTACCGGCGCGGGACGAGGCCGCGGTCCTCCCCCACAGCCTTCCGTCGTTGCTCGCGCAGGACTACCCCGGACAGGCCGAGGTCTTCCTCGTCGACGACGGCAGCTCGGACGGCACCGGAGAGCTCGCCCGGGCGCTGGCCGAGCGGTACGGCGGGCTGCCGCTCACAGTCGACTCCCCCGGTGAGCCCCCCGCGGGCTGGACGGGCAAGCTGTGGGCCGTACGGCACGGAATCTCTCTCGCACGCGCGCGTACCCCCGAATACCTGCTCCTGACGGACGCCGACATCGCGCATGCGCCCGACAGCCTCCGGGAGTTGGTGGCGGCGGCGCGCACCGGCGGTTTCGATCTGGTGTCGCAGATGGCCAGGCTCCGGGTGGACAGCGTCTGGGAGCGGCTCGTCGTGCCCGCCTTCGTGTACTTCTTCGCGCAGCTCTACCCCTTCCGGTGGATCGCGACGAGGGGGTCGCGGACGGCGGCCGCCGCGGGCGGCTGTGTGCTGCTGCGTACGGACGCGGCCGAGCGGGCGCGGATCCCCGACGCCATCCGGCAGGCGGTGATCGACGACGTGGCGCTCGCGCGGGCGGTCAAGGACGGCGGTGGCCATGTCTGGCTGGGACTGGCCGACCGGGTCGACAGCGTGCGTCCCTATCCGCGGCTGCACGACCTGTGGCGGATGGTCTCGCGCAGTGCGTACGCGCAGTTGCGGCACAGTCCGCTGCTGCTCCTCGGCACGGTGCTCGGTCTCACCCTCGTCTACCTGGTGCCGTCCCTGACGATCGTCGCGGGACTCGTCAGCGGGAACACGACCGCGATGGTGGTCGGCGGGCTCGCGAAGCTGGTGATGACGGGGACGTACATCCCGATGCTGCGGTACTACCGGCAGCCGTTGTGGCTCTCGGTGCTGCTGCCGGTCACCGCCTTTCTGTATCTCCTGATGACGGTCGATTCGGCGGTGCAGCACTATCGCGGGCGCGGAGCGGCCTGGAAGGGCCGCACCTATGCCCGCCCCGACCCGGCCCTGGACGAGCAGTGAGCGGACCGCTCCCCCGGGTGGGCGGAGCGGTCACTTTCTGCCGGGGGTCCACTTCATGCCCCACCCGTAGGCGCGGTCGATCGTGCGCTGGTGGCTCACCCCCCGCTCGGGGACCAGGTAGCGGGCCTCGCGCTGGACGACCAGGTCGCCGCCGGTGTTCGTGATGAGGGCGAGGGCGCACACGGTCGAGGGCACCGTGCACTCGTCGAGGGAGAACTCGATGGGCGCGCCGTGCTCCGGCCGGAGCGTGACCGTGGCGTGCAGGTCGGCGAAGGAGCGGGCGCCCTCGTAGATGGTGACGAAGATGAGAATGCGCCGGAGGCTCTGCTTGTGGTCGAGGTTGACGGTGAGGTTCTCGCCGGTCTCCACGGCCCCGGTGCGGTCGTCGCCGTCGAGGTGGATGTACGGCGGCCGGTGCAGCGCCCCGAAGGCGTTGCCGAGGGCCTGGACGACCCCCTTGCTGCCGTCGGACAGCTCGTAGAGGGCGCACAGGTCGAGGTCGAGGTCCGGGTTCGAGGTCGCCGCCCGGCCGCGCCTACCGCCCCAGCGCGAGAACTGTTCACGTGTCTGCCAGTTGAGGTTCACCCGCAGCTCGCCGGAGGTGCCGCCCTGCTTGGTCAGCGAGACCGAAGGGGCCTGTTTGGTGAGCGTGACCTTGGTGAGGCGGACCGGGGTGGACGGGACCGACGGCGGGCTCTGGGGCGGGAGCGGCGCCCCGCACGTGCCCGTGGGGGCCGGGGCGGCCGGCGGCGGGGGAAGCGGGGCCGGGGCGGTGACCGGCGGCATGGGGGGCGCAGGCGTGGCGGGGGCGGGCCCGGCGGGCGGCTGGGCGTGCTGCGGCTCGTCCACCGTGATCCCGTAGTCCGTGGCCAGACCCTCGAGTCCGCTGCTGTAGCCCTGTCCGACGGCGCGGAACTTCCAGGCCCCCTGACGGCGGTAGAACTCCCCGAGCACGAACGCGGTCTCCACGGTCGCGGTGGGGTCGAAGCGTGCCAGCTCCGTGCCCTGCCCGGCGTCGAGCACTCGGATGTAGAGCCCGGGCACCTGCCCGAACGTTCCGCCGTCGGCGGAGGCGGCGAGCACCACCGTCTCGACCGCGGGCTCCACGCGCGCGAGGTCGACGAGGAGCGTGTCGGTCACCTGGCCGCCCAGGTCCCGCTTGCCCTCGTGCCGTACGGCTCCGGAGGAGTGGGCCGGCTGGTTGTAGAAGACGAAGTCACCGTCCGTGCGGACCTTGCCGGAGACCAGCAGCAGCGCCGAGGCGTCCGCGTCGGGGACACCCGGTCCGGAACGCCAGCCCAATTCGACCCGCAGGGCCGTTGCCGGCACCTGGAGGTTGGATCCTTTCGACATCGGCATGTCCGCCCCCATCACCTGTCGCACGGCCGGGAAGGGTTCCGGGCGGTCCGTGCATCCGTTCCGGCCAACCTATTCTCCCGGGCCCCGAAGTCCCATCAACGGCACCGAAGAGCGGTGGTCAACCGCCGGTAACCTGCTGGGAACTCGGCCTTTACGCGATCCAAACCCCGATTGCTGCCCTTTTTTGACAAGTTCGCTCGCATTGGGGATCCCGCGTCACCCCGGGCACGGAAAACAACCCTCTTATCGGTCTCCCCAACCAGCACATCGTGGGCTTAACTTATGTGCCATGACCTCCCCCCGCTCCACCTATGGCGGCGGTTACTACTCCGCGTCGCCCTTCCCGGACACTCCGATCTACGACAGGCTCGTCGCCGAGCGGGGCACCCCGCAGATCGCTCCGATCCGGGTCCCCTCCGCGTACGAGACGCCGGGCAGCAACCTGCCCGCGCTGCCGTCGGCGCTCCCCGCGCTGCCGGCCGGGCCGTCCCACGCCCCGGCCTACGGCTACCCCCAGGTTCCGCAGCCCGCGCCCCTGCAGCAGGCCCCCACCGCGTACATCCCGCAGCAGGCGGGCCCGCGCGGCTACCCGGGTCCCCAGCAGATGCAGCAGCCCCGCCCGATGGCCGCTCCCACCGGCTACGAGGCGATGCGCCCCGCGGCGCCGCGTCCCGCCCCGGCTCCGTACCAGGATCCGTACAACAACGGACAGCAGTACCGCGGGTACTGATCCATTTCGTGACGTGAGGCCATCAGTGCGCAATGGCACGATGGCCTCATGCCGACACCAGCGCTGCACTCGATTCACGTCCACCCGGTCAAGGCACTGCGGGCCCAGCAGCTCAACGAGGCCGTGGTGGAGCCATGGGGGCTGTCCGGGGACCGGCGCTGGGCCCTCATCGACGAGACGGGCAAGGTCGTCACCCAGCGCGAGCAGCCACGCCTCGCGCTGGTCACCGCCGAGCCCGTGTCCGACGGCGGCATCCGGTTGTCCGCCTCCGACCGGGAGCCGCTGAGCGTGCCCGTGCCCGAACCGGCCGGCACGACCACTGCGAAGTGGGCGGGAGAGAAGATCGAGACGGTTGCGGCCGGCTCCGGGGCAAGCGCCTGGTTCAGCGCGTACCTCGGCGAGCGGGTGACCCTCGTCCACCTCGACGATCCCGCGCACCGCCGCCCCATCGACCCGCCCTTCGGGCGCCCGGGCGAGACCGTCAGCCTGGCCGACGGCTTTCCGCTGCTGGTCACCACGCTCGCCTCCCTGGACGCCCTCAACTCCTTGATCGCGCAGGGCGATCACCCCGACGAGGGCCCGCTGCCCATGAACCGGTTCCGGCCGAACGTCGTCGTGTCCGGCACGGCGCCCTGGGCCGAGGACGACTGGGAGCGGATCGCGATCGGCGAGGTCGGGTTCCGGGTCGCCAAGGGATGCGGGCGCTGCGTCGTGACGACCACCGACCAGGCAACGGCCGGACGCGGCAAGGAGCCCCTGCGCACGCTCGGCCGCCATCGGCGCATCGGCGGCCGCTTGATCTTCGGCCAGAATCTGGTGCCGCTGACGCGCGGCACGATCCGCGTCGGCGACCCGGTCGAGATCCTCGGCTGAGCCGCGCCGCGATCGTCTGCCTCCCCCTCCCCTTCTCCCTTCCCCTCTCCTCCCCCGGATCGCGACGCGGCTGGCGGACCGGGGACCTCCGTCTCGCCGGGCCGAGCGAGGCCGGCATTCGCCCCGTACGCGGGAACCCAGGCAGCGAACGCGGTCGTTGAGTGTGCGTGAGAAGTTCATGAGGGGCTCATGAGACGGAGGAGAGGTGTTTCGGCTCTCTCTTCACCGATTCCGCACACGGACGGGCGGATACGGGGATTATGACGGAGGCGGAAGAGGGTGGGTGATGATGCGAGCACTCGTCGGCCTGTGGCGCTGGCGGCGCAATCCGCTGCGCCGTACGACCGATCTGGTCGAGGCCTGGCTGGCGCTGGCCGCCATGGTCCTGGTCCTCCTCGCCGCACCGGTGGCGGGCGCCGTGATCGGCACGATCGCCCAGAGCTCCCTGCAGCGTGCCGTGCAGGACCAGCAGCGCACCCATCACCAGGTGGCGGCCACCGTCGTCAGACGGCTCAACCACGCTCCGGTGGAGCCGGATCCGGAATCCCCCGCTTCACGGAAGAGACAGAGCCAGGTACTCGCCGACTGGACCGCCCCCGACGGCACCGCGCGGCACGGCACGGTACTGACCGCCCTCGGCTCCCCGCACCGGGGCGACCAGTTCGTCGTCTGGACCGACGACCGTGGCCGAATAGTGGCGCGTCCGCTGGACGGTGAGACCGCGACGACACACGCGGTACTGGCCGGAATCGGTGCGGCCGTGATGGCCGCGGGGCTGATAGAGACCGGCCGGCGCGTGATCGTCTGGCGCATGCTCCAGCGCCGCTACGCCCGCTGGGACCAGGCATGGGACAAGGCAGGCCCGGACTGGGGCCGTACCGGGACGGGCAGTTGACGGCCTGCGGACTCCGGTCATCCAGCGGCGTCCGCGCACGCTACGGTGGACCGACCGGGCTGTTCGGCTGTCCGGCTTCTTCGCGAGAACCCGCGTGAGCAGAGGTGGGGGCACAGCAGCGCCATGGCACAGGGCACGGTCCAGGTGACGCACACCGGCACATCGCGGTGGCGGCGCCGCACAGGTGAGTACGCATCGCTCGCCGCCGCCCTGGAGGCCGCGGGCGACGGAGACGTCCTCACCGTGGCCCCCGGCACCTACCGGGAGAATCTCGTCGTGCAGCGGGCGGTGACACTGCGCGGACCCGAGGGCTCCCCCGGCTCCGTGCGGATCGCGCCGGTGGACGGCGTGCCGCTGACCGTGCGGGCCTCCGCCGTGGTCCAGGACCTGCATGTCGAGGGCCAGGACGCGGCCGCGCCCGCGGTGCTCGTGGAGTCGGGCACCCCGGAGCTGGTCGATCTGCGGATCATGACGCGATCCGCGGCCGGGATCGAGGTCCGCGGCGGCGCGCGCCCCACGGTCCGCCGGTGCACGGTCGACAACCCGGCCGGCATCGGCATCGCCGTCGTGGACGGCGGTGGCGGGGTGTTCGAGGAGTGCGAGGTCGTGGCGGCAGGCCAGTCCGGCGTCGCGGTCCGCGGCGGCGCCCACCCCCGGCTGGAGCGCTGCCGGGTGCACCACACCTCGGGCGCCGGCCTGTCGGCGACCGGTGAGAACTCGGCGCTGGAAGCGGTGGGTTGCGAGGTGTACGAGGTCCGGGGCTCCGGGGTGCAGGTCACGGGGCGGGGCACCGCGCATCTGACGGACTGCGATGTGCACCGGACGACCGCGGACGGCATCACCCTGGACACCGACGCGGTGCTGACCCTCGCCGACTGCCGCATCCACGACATCCCGGAGAACGCGGTCGACCTGCGTTCCCGTTCGGTGCTCACGCTCACCCGGACAACGGTGCGGCAGTTCGGGCGCAACGGCCTGTCGGTGTGGGACCCGGGCACCCGCGTGGACGCCAACCAGTGCGAGATCTTCGACAGCACCGGCGACTATCCGGCGGTGTGGGTCAGCGACGGGGCCACCGTGGTCCTCGAGGCGTGCCGGGTGCACGACGTGCCCGACGCCCTGTTCGTCCTCGATCGCGGTTCGCGCGCGGACGTCGTGGACAGCGACCTCACCCAGGTGCGCAACACCGCGGTGTCGGTGAGCGACGGGGCCACGGCGCAGCTGGACGACTGCCGGATCCGGGACGCGGCGACGGGCGCCTGGTTCCGGGACCACGGCAGCGGCGGCACGCTGTCGGGCTGCACGGTCGACGGCACCCAGACGGGCGTGATCGTCACCAAGGGCGCCGACCCCACCATCGAGCGCTGCACGGTGACGTCACCGTCGGAGGCCGGCTTCTACGTCTCCGCGGGCGGCCGGGGCAGCTTCCTGAACTGCCGGGTCACGGACAGCGGCGGCTACGGCTTCCATGTGATCGACGGCTGCCGGGCGACACTGCGGAAGTGCCGCACGGAGCGCTGCAGCCGAGGGGGCTACGAGTTCGCGGACGGCGGCCCGGGCGCGCCCGGTGGCGGCGCCGCGATCGTCGAGGACTGCACGAGCGACGAGAGCGCCGGACTGCGGCCGGTGGTGGCCCATGAGGCCGCCGTCCAGCCGTCGACCCAGTCGGGCGGTCTGCTCGGCGCGATCCCCGGCCAGCGCACCACCGAGCAGGAGCCCCTCGCCGCCGCCCCGGAGCCGCAGGAGCCGGCGCGTACGTCGACGGCCGTGCTCGGGGAACTCGACGCGCTGGTCGGCCTGGAGAGCGTCAAGCGCGAGGTGCGCGCGCTCACCGACATGATCGAGGTGGGGCGCCGTCGGCAGCAGGCGGGCCTCAAGGCGGCCTCCGTGCGACGGCATCTGGTGTTCACGGGCTCCCCCGGCACCGGCAAGACGACGGTCGCGCGGCTCTACGGCGAGATCCTGGCGTCGCTCGGTGTGCTCGAGAAGGGGCATCTCGTCGAGGTGTCCCGGGTCGACCTGGTCGGCGAGCACATCGGCTCCACCGCCATCCGCACCCAGGAAGCCTTCGACCGGGCGCGCGGCGGAGTGCTGTTCATCGACGAGGCGTACGCGCTGTCCCCGGAGGACTCCGGGCGCGACTTCGGCCGTGAGGCGATCGACACGCTGGTGAAGCTGATGGAGGACCACCGGGAGGCGGTCGTGGTGATCGTCGCGGGCTACACCGCCGAGATGGAGCGGTTCCTGTCCGTCAACCCCGGTGTGGCCTCCCGCTTCTCGCGCACCATCACCTTCGGTGACTACGGGCCCGAGGAGCTGCTGCGGATCGTGGAGCAGCAGGCGGAGGACCACGAGTACCGGCTGAGCCCGGGAACCGCCGAGGCGCTGCTCAAGTACTTCACGGAGATCCCCAAGGGCGCGACGTTCGGCAACGGGCGTACCGCACGCCAGACCTTCGAGGCGATGGTGGAGCGGCATGCGGGCCGCGTCGCCCAGCTGGCGGAGCCGAGTACGGAGGACCTGACTCTGCTCTACCCGGAGGACCTGCCCGAACTGCCCTGAGCCGCACCCCCGGAGCCTTTGTCGCCCGACCCGGGCGGCGTGCCCGAGGGACGCGGTCCGGGGAGTCCGGGCCGAAGTCGTGCCAGCAACCGGGCGCGCTCCTCGGCGAACGCCGGGTCCGCCTGGTAGTCCCCGTGCCCGAGGATCGGCGCGGGCAGCGGATGACGGGGCGTACGACCGTAGGCGAGCGGGTCCCGCAGCGGTGCCCGGTCCACCTGTGGGCCGCAGTCGCCGGGCAGCCGGATCGGCCCGCCGATCGGGTCGGTCGGACGGTGGAGGTTGCGCCAGCAGTCGACCTCGCGGTGCAGGGAAGTGAGCGCGGCCGGGCCGAAGTACGCCGGGAACCAGCGCCCGTAGAGCCGTTCAAGGGGTGAGCCGTAGGTCAGCAGGCCCACCCGTCGGCGCACGGAGGGCGCCAGCTGCCAGGCTGCGGCGGCCGCGAGCACGCTTCCCTGGGAGTGGCCGGACAGCACGATCCGTCCGCCGCTCTGGCGCGTCCAGGTGGCCATGCGCCAGGTCAGGTCGGGTACGGAACGTTCGGCGTAGCAGGGCGGGGCGAAGGGGTTGGCGGCACGCGGCCAGAAGGTGCCGACGTCCCACAGGATGCCGATGGTGCGGCGCGCGGAGGCGTCCTTGTAGGCGCGGCGGCCCCAGGTGACGAAGACGAGGAAGCCGACACCGATCAGCCAGGAGCCGAGCGTCTGCACGGTCTCGGCCACGCCCCGGACGACGGGCTGTGCGGCCTGTGCGGCACCGGTCGGCGTGTCGTCGGTGGCGACGGCCCCCACCAGGGCGGCCGCCCCGAGCAGCAGGGTCGTGGCGGATGTGACGCCGACGACGAGCGGGGCCCGGTCGGTGAGGGTGGCCATCGCGCGGGTGCCCGCGATACGCGCGGTACGGGCCGTGTCCGTGGGCTCGCCCGGGTGTTCGCGCTCGACCTCGACCGCCTCGGCGCGCCGCAGCAGCCAGGTGCGCCTGGCCAACCGGGCGGCCAGGACCAGCAGGATGAGCAGCAGCGGCGGGATGGTGGACGCCTGCCAGGTGAGCAGGACCGGCGGGCCGGCCAGCGAGTGGCCCGTGCCGTCCAGCCAGTCGGCGACCCGTTGGGCCACGCCACCGGACATCACCCCGCCGAGCGCACAGGCGAGCAGTGCGACGGCAGGTCCGGCCTGTCCGCGCAGTGCGCTGCGCGGCTCGGGGTGGGCGCGGTACAGGACGTGCGCGAAGACAGCGAGCGCGAGGACGAGCAACCCCTGCGCCAGGGTCAGCGCACTGAACGTCCAGGCACCCGGCAGCCGCCCCTCGGACCGTCGGCCGGGACGCGACCAGCCCGCGTAGATCACGGCCGCGACGACGAGTGCGAGCGCGCCTGCGGGCAGCAGACGCACCACCGTGCGGTCGAGCTGCCGGTCGAGCAGGTTCTCGGTGCGTCCCCTTCGGCACACCACCGCCACCACCAGCACCGCGACCGCCAGGAGCGCGGCCTCCAGCACCAGACCGATCACGTGCAGCGTGGTCGCGCCGTGGCGGTGGTCGTCGTGCACGGCGGAGCCGGTGAGGGCTGCGGCGACCGTGAGGAAGCCGGCGGCGGTGTGGGCGGCGCGCAGCCGGGCCACGAGGCGGCGCCCGTACCAGAACCCGGGACGGCCGAGCGCGGGGCGGTGCGCTTCCTCCTCGGGCTCCGGCGGCCGGGGGATCGGCTCCTGGGACTCGTAGGCGCACCAGGTGCGGTGGGAGAGATACCAGAGCAGGCCGGTGAGGGCGGTGGGCACCACGCCGGCCACGGCCAGGCGCCGGCCGGGTGGGCTCCACCAGCCTGCGCCGGAGCCCGCCGGGGAGAGAAATCCGAGCCAGGCGTGGCGCCGGGCACAGGCGTGGGTGCCCGCGCACTGCCAGGCCGCGAGGTCCATGGCCACCTCGCAGGCGGCGGCGACCAGCAGCACGGTGAGGGTGAGCCCGATGAGCCGCACGATCAGTCCGTAGAGACGGACGGTCTGCCGGCGGCCCGCCGTCGGGGGCCGCATCCAATGGGCGAGGTTGGCCACCATGAACGGCAGCAGCAACAGCCACAGGGCGCGCGCGGCGTTCCCCGAGGTCAGGTTGCACCAGACGTACGCCTCGGGCACCGGGCGACCGTGCCGGTCCGCCGGGTGCCGCTCCGCGTCGGCGTCGTCGGCGCGCCGGTACACGGCCGCCGTGTCGTCACCGGTGATCCGGACCGTGCGGGGATCGCCGAGCATCTCCTCGGGTGTGGTGCCGCCGACGCCGTGGACCAGGAGCTCCAGGGCCGTCGCGGCTTCCGCGGACGCCTGCCCGGCGGCGCCGTGGTCTCTGTCGTGTCTCGGTGCACGCTCCACTGTTTCGCACTTCCCCCGTGCCGCGTACGGTGTGTCGTCGCAGGCAAAGGATCGCCTCCGGCGCGCCAGTGCACACTCGTTGTCACGGAATCTCCCCGATATGTGTGACGACGCGGGACGGCGGACAGGAAGATCCCGGGCTGCGGTCGGTGGCGCCGCGTGAGACGACCCGTGCGAGGATGAGACCTCCTCGGTGCTGGTGACGGGACAATGACCTCGTGGATGCCGGTGCGAACAGCCTGCGAGAATTTCGGGTGAATTCGGGACGAAGGGGGATAAAGGGGAATGGAGCCGACGTGAGTGAGAATCAGAACCTCCTCGCGGAGCAGCGCCGTGCCCTGATCCTCGACGAGGTACGACGACGCGGCGGCGTCCGCGTGAACGAACTGACACGCAAGCTCGGCGTCTCCGACATGACGGTCCGTCGCGACCTCGACGCGCTGGCCCGCCAGGGCGTCCTGGAGAAGGTGCACGGCGGCGCCGTCCCGGTGGTGGAGGCGAGCACGCACGAGCCGGGGTTCGAGGCCAAGTCGGGCCTGGAGCTGACGGCCAAGGAGGACATCGCGCGCGCGGCGGCCGAGCTGGTCACGCCCGGCACGGCGATCGCCCTCTCCGGAGGCACGACGACCTACGCGCTGGCGCATCACCTGGTCGACGTACCGGAGTTGACGGTCGTCACCAACTCGGTGCGGGTTGCGGACGTCTTCCACTCGGCGCAGCGCACCTCGGGTCCGCGCCAGGGTGCCGCCACGGTCGTGCTGACCGGCGGGGTGCGCACCCCGTCCGACTCGCTGGTGGGGCCGGTGGCCGATCAGGCGATCGTCTCCCTCCACTTCGATGTGCTGTTCCTCGGGGTGCACGGCATATCGGTGGAGGCGGGTCTGTCGACGCCGAACCTCGCGGAGGCCGAGACCAACCGGCGGCTCGTGCAGTCGGCACGGCGTGTCGTGGTGGTCGCCGACCACACCAAGTGGGGCACGGTGGGCCTGAGTTCGTTCGCCGCGCTGGAGCAGGTCGACACGCTCGTGACCGATGCGGGGCTGCCGCCCGAGGCGCGCGCGGAGATCTCCGAGCATCTGCGGCTGATGGTGGCAGGCGAGACCGAGGACGCTGCAGACATCTGACGGCCCGCCAGCTAGGGTGACGCCGGCCCGGCGCCAACCGCGTGCGTCCGGGGCACCGTTGTCCCCGAGGAGGTCGTCGTCCATGGCACGCCGTCTGCGCCCGGTGGAGCTCGACTTCACACGGACCGCCCCCGTGCGGCTCATGTTCGTCCGGGAAGTCGCGGTACCCCCGGAGCGGGTCTTCCGGGCTCTCGCGGAGGACGTCTCCGGCTGGAGCGAGTGGTTCGCCGCGGTGACCCTCGCCCGCCCGCTCGACGGGGGTGCCGGGCGCGAGGTCCGCCTCGTCGGCGGCACCCGCTTCCGGGAGACGGTCGTCGCGGCCGTACCCCACGAGGTGTACGCGTACCGGGTCGACGAGACGAACGCGCCGGGGCTCCGCGCGCTCCTGGAGGAGTGGCGGCTGACGCCGGCGGGCTCGGGCACCCGTGTGCAGTGGACCTTCGCCGCCGGCGGGCCGGGGGTTCTGCTGTTTGCACTGAGACGGGCACGCGGGGGCCTCGGGCGCGCGTTCCGGGGCGCGGTGACGGCCCTGGAGGCGCGACTCGCGGCCGAGGGCGCGGGGCCCGGATCAGCCCGCCCACACCCCGGTCGCCAGCAGTGAGGTGATCGCCGACGAGTACGGCGCGATGTCGAGGCGCTGCTCGGCGAGCCACGCGTCCGAGTAGTACTTGTCGAGGTAGCGGTCGCCCGGGTCGCACAGCAGGGACACCACGCTGCCCGTGCGCCCCACCGCCACCATCTCGGCGACGATCTTCAGCGCGCTCCACAGCCCGGTGCCGGTCGACCCGCCGGCCCGGCGGCCGATGGCGCCCTCCAGGGCCCTTACCGCGGCGACGGCGGCGGCGTCCGGGACCTTCATCATCCGGTCGATGGCTCCGGGTACGAAGCTGGGTTCCATCCGGGGCCGGCCGATGCCCTCGATCCGCGAGCCGCTCTCACAGGTGACGTCCGGATCGCCCGTGGTCCACCCCGCGAAGAAGCACGAGTTCTCCGGGTCGGCGACGCAGATGCGGGTGTCGTAGCCCATGTAGTGCACATACCGCGCGATGGTCGCCGAGGTGCCGCCGGTGCCGGCCGTGGCGACGATCCACGCGGGCTCCGGGAACCGCTCCAACTCCAGCTGGCGGAAGACGGATTCGGCGATGTTGTTGTTGCCGCGCCAGTCGGTGGCCCGTTCGGCGTAGGTGAACTGGTCCATGTAGTGGCCGCCGGTCTCCGCCGCGAGGGCGGCCGAGGCCTCGTACATCTTCCGGGGGTCGTCCACGAAGTGGCACCGGCCGCCGTGGAACTCGATGAGCCGGCACTTCTCGGCGCTCGTCGTGCGGGGCATGACCGCGATGAAGGGCACGCCGATGAGCCCCGCGAAGTACGCCTCGGAGACGGCCGTCGAACCGCTGGACGCCTCGATCACCGGGCGGCCCGGACGGATCCAGCCGTTGCACAGTCCGTACAGGAACAGCGAGCGGGCGAGGCGGTGCTTGAGGCTTCCGGTGGGGTGGGTCGACTCGTCCTTGAGATACAGGTCGATGCCCCAGCGCTCGGGCAGCGGGAAGCGCAGCAGATGAGTGTCGGCCGAGCGGCCCGCCTCGGCCTGCACCTTGCGGACGGCCTCTTTGAGCCACGCGCGGTACTCGGCGTCGCTGCGGTCGACGTCCAGCGTCTCGCCGGGGCGGTTGATCTGGGGGATGCTCACGGCGGGGCTCCTTACCGGGATGTGCCGAGGCCGGTTTCACACGCTCGGACGCCCCGCATCATAAACACCTTTCACAGGGGTTCCCACCTGCATAAACGCTTCTTTGGGCGGCTCAAAGGCGTCCCTTGCGCAGCGGCGGAAAACGGTGGGGGCGCATCCACGCGAGTGCGCCGGTTGCCCGGCGCGCCCTCACCGTGTGCACTGGTGCCAGGCGCCGGGTGCGGGCAGACTGCACGGCGAGGAACGCCGGTCGGTGCAGCCTGGCGTCACCGGGGCACCGGCCTGCGCGGAATCGGTTACTCGATCACGACCGGACTCGACCAGCGCCACCGGATCGCGCGCCACGCGGATCCGGACGGGATCCGGTACGGGCACAGGCGGACGCGTGAGGGGGCGGGGCATCATGGCGGACCCGGAGTTCACGGCCACGGGTGTGCGGATCGGGAAGAGACTGCGGTCGCTCACTCGGGCCGGAGAGGTCCGGATCAGTGACGGCCGGCTGCGGCTGCTGACCAGCTACGGCAGCGAGATCGACAGCGCGCCGGTGCAGGCGGTGCGGGCGTCCAGGCCGTGGTTCGCGCCGGAGGGCCGGGCGTCGGCGGACCTCAACGGCACACGCTACTCGCTGACGCTCGGCGACCGCGACCCCGCTCCGGGGCAGCCGGGGCCGCCGTCGGCGCGGCGGTTCATCGAGGCGGTGCGCCGGGCGTCCGGGCGGGGCGGCTGAGCGGAGCGCGAGTTGCGGTAGGTCACCCCTTGGGTCACGCTGGTCTCACATCACTCTGGGTTTACCGGCGATCACGCTGAAGAACCAGCCCGCCGGTAGAACAGCGGGCGGCCCCCGTACGAAGCCGTACCGCAGCAAGCGGCCGGAGTAGTCCGCCGCACAGCAGGCGGCAGGTACACCCAGCCCTCCTGCTGGATCCGATCTCCGTCTTCTTCCGGACCTCAATTCGGGGAGTCGCAGCCGTGATCAGCCAGCCAAGCAGGCACTGCACGGTGGAGCTCCAAGCCCTGCCGTCGCGGATCGGCCAGGTCCGCAGAATCGTATCGGCGCAGTTGCGCTACTGGCACCTCGATCTTTTGATAGACCGGGCGTCCCTGGGTGTGACGGAACTGTTGACCAACGTCCACCTGCACGCACAGCCCGACAAGACGTGCACCGTGGAGATGGAACTGCTGCTCGACCGGCTCACCGTCTCGGTGCACGACCACGATCCGCGCCTGCCGGAACTGCGCGCGCCGGATCCCACCGCCACCAGCGGACGCGGCCTGGCGATGGTCGCCGCGCTGGCCGACAGCTGGGGTGTACGGCCGAACGGCGACTCGGGCAAGGTCGTCTGGTTCGTGCTGCCCGCGCCGTCACCGGCGCCGGTCGCCCCGGTCCCCGCCCTCACGCCGCACGAGAAGGCCCTGGAGGCACCGACCCACGCGCTCGCGGTCGACGAGCGCCGGACACGACACGCTCCCGCCCGGTCCGCCGTTGCCGGCTGACCGGGCGGTGACACCTGTCCCGTCGCGCAGGCCGCCGTTTCCGGCGGCCGGGGCACGGCCTGCGGCCGCACCGCTCACGCGGCGCCCTGCTTGCTCACGCGCCCGAACTGCTCGTCCAGGACGGACAGTCGACGCCAGTACTCGTCCTCGTCGATCTCGCCGGAGGCGAAACGGCGGCCGAGCACCGCGATCGGCGAGTCACCCGTCGGTCGGCTGTCCACTCCGCGCCACGGGGCACCGCGGCCGCGCCAGGCGGTGCGGCGGAGGACGGTCACGGCGCCGAACACGACGGCCGCCCAGACCAGCGGGAAGAACAGGATCCAGGGGCCGGGCCCGCCGTAGCCATGAGCCAGGGTCTCCATCTCGGTCATCTCCTCGGTGAGTTCTCGGTGATGCCCCAAGACTCGCTCCAGGAAGGGTTCGAGGTCGTCGTACGGCCGGCGGCAGTGCGCGTACCCCGTCAGGAGTACGGGGTGGTCGGCGGCTGCTCCTTCGGTTCCCTCGATTTCTGTACCTACTGGTATGTATAGTGTCGCCGTGAACACCCAGGAGCGACTGATCGAGTCCACTCGCGAACTGCTGTGGGACCGCGGCTACGTGGGCACCAGTCCCAAGGCGATTCTGGAGCGCTCCGGCACCGGCCAGGGCAGCATGTACCACCACTTCAAGGGCAAGCCGGACCTGGCGCTGGCCGCGATCCGTCGTACCGCCGAGGAGATGCGCGCCACGGCGCAGGCCGTGCTCTCCGGCCCCGGAACGCCGTACGAACGCATCGAGGCGTATCTGCGGCGCGAGCGCGACGTGCTGCGCGGCTGCCCCGTGGGCCGTCTGACGATGGATCCGGACGTGATCGCCAGCGACGCTCTGCGGGCCCCCGTCGACGAGACGATCGACTGGCTGCGCGAGCAGCTCGCCCAGCTCGTCGAAGAGGGCAAGGAGCAGGGGCAGTTCGCTCGGTCCCTGGACGCGGAGGAGATCGCCGCGACCGTCCTCGCGACCGTCCAGGGCGGCTATGTGCTGGCCCGCGCCTCGGGTTCGCCGGCCGCCTTCGACACGGCGGTCCGGGGTCTGCTGACCCTTCTCCGCCCGGCCTCCTGAAAGAGGCTCGACGTCCGCGCCCACACCGTCTCAGGAGGCATCCGATGCACGCCATGCAGTACGAGCTGACGCTGCCCGCCGACTACGACATGGACATCATCCGCGGCCGTGTGTCCCGCGTCGGCCACCTGCTGGACGACTGGGACGGCCTCGGCTTCAAGACGTACCTGATACGGGAACGCGGAGTGCACGGCTCGCCCGTCAACCAGTACGCGCCGTTCTACCTCTGGAACACCGTCGACGGCATGAACACCTTCCTGTGGACGGGCCCCTTCCAAGGGCTCGCCGACGACTTCGGGCGACCGGTGGTCCGCCAGTGGACGGGGCTGGCGTACGAGGAGGGAGCCGCCGCGGGTTCGCCCGCCGTGGTCGCCGTGCGCAGTCGCGAGCGGGTGCCGGACGGTGCGGAGCTGTCCGAGACCATGGCGGACGTGGTTCGCGAGACCGGGCGGTTGGCCGCGGCGGACGGCGCGGTGCTCGCGGCGGCGGCCGTCGACACCCACGGCTGGGAGGTGGTCCGCTTCTCGCTCTGGGACCACGAGGCGCCCAAGGCGCCGGGCGAGGTGTTCCAGGTGCTGCGCATGTCGGCACCGGGGAGGGAGCGGCTGCCGCGCGGACGCCAGTGGTGAGGAGCCACGGACTGGCGGCTGCCGGATGCCGTACGGGCCGGGGACCGGGCCACGTTCCCGGCCCCCGCTCCCGCTCCTAGACCTCGGCCAGGGCCGCCGGCGGGTCGTCGAGCACCGGCTGCCATGCCAGTTCGGCCGCTCCCACCAGGCTGTTGTGGTCGAGCGTGCACGCGAGGATGGGGACGCCGCCGCTGCGGCCCCACAGGCTGCGGTCGGCGACGACGGCGCGCAGCCGCTCGGGGTCGGCGTCGAACAGGGTGCGGTGCAGTCCGCCGAGGATGATCCGGTCCGGGTTGAGGATGTTGACCAGCCCGGCGAGGCCGAGGCCCAGCCGGTCGATCAGGACCTCGACGGCGACGCGCACGGCGGGGTCGGCGGGAAAGCCGTCCCGGATCAGGTCGTTGGCCTGCTGGAGCTGTGACACCTCGGGGCCCGCGTCACGGCCCGCCGCCGTCAGGAAGGCCAGCGGGTCCGCCTCCACGTCCAGACAGCCGCGGCTGCCGCAGTGGCAGGGGCGGCCCTCGGGGTTGACGGTGAGGTGTCCCACCTCCAGCGCGAGCCCCGAACTTCCGGTGTGCAGCCGCCCGTCGAGCACCAGCGCACCGCCTACACCCCGGTGACCGGTGGCGACACACAGCAGGTCCCGGGAGCCGCGTCCCGCGCCGTGCCGGTGTTCGGCGAGCGCGGCGAGGTTGATGTCGTTCGCGGCGAAGGCCGGTCCGGTGATGCCCGCGGCGCGCACCTGTTCGGCGAAGATCTCCCGCACGGGCGCGCCCGCCGGCCAGGCCAGATGCAGCGGGTTGAGCGCGAGACCCTCGGGTTCGGCGACCGCGGACGGCACGGCGAGCCCCGCGCCCACACAGCGCCGGCCGGTCTCGCGCAGCAGCCGGGCACCCTCCTCGACCACCGAGCCGAGCACCTTCGCCGGGTCGGCGTCGACGGTCTCGCAGCCGGGCGCGGTCGCGACGATCCGGCCGCCCAGCCCGACGAGCGCGGCCCGGAAGCCGTCCGCGTGCACCTGGGCGGCGAGCGCAACAGGCCCGTCCTCGGCGACCTCGAGCCGGTGCGAGGGCCGGCCCTGCGCACCGGCGGCGGCGCCCGGATGCGCGTCGACCCGGATCAGCCCCAGGGCCTCCAGCTCGGCGGCCACGGCTCCGGCGGTGGCCCGGGTGACGCCCAGTTCGGCGGTGAGCACGGCACGCGTCGGCGCACGTCCGGTGTGCACCAACTCCAGCGCGGGGCCGAGCGCACCGCGGCCCCGGTCCAGCCGCGTCCGTGTGTTCGCTTCCCCTGCCGTCCGGGGGGCCTCCTTGCCAGTCATGAGGGCGAGTCTCCCATGATCCGCTCCGGGTCCTGCCGGAAGCCGCCGACCCTCAGCGTGATGTTCAGCCGGCCCGTCAGCCCGAGCGAGGGCGGCGCCGTACCGGGACACACCCGCGGCACGCCGTGGTAGGCGAGCCGCGCGGGACCGCCGAAGACGAACAGATCCCCGCTGCGCAGCTCCACATCCGTGTAGGGGCGCGCCCTGTTCTCGGTGTTGCCGAAGCGGAAGACACATGTGTCGCCGAGGCTCAGGGACACCACGGGGGCGGCGGACCTCTCGTCGCTGTCGCGGTGCATGCCCATGCGGGCGTCCGCGTCGTAGTAGTTGATCAGGGCGATGTCGTACGGCTCCGGCGGGACGGCTTCCGGGCCGAGGGCGGTCGCGACCGCCTCGCGGGCCAGCGTCGCGAGCCAGTCCGGGAGGGGTTTGACGGGGGCGCCGTCGCCGTCGACGGCCGTTCCGGCGTAGCCGTAGGGGTACCAGTGCAGACCGAGGCACACCTGGCGGGCGGTCATGGTGCCGCCGCCGGGAGTGCGCACGGTCCGCAGTCCCGCGGGCGGCCGGGCCCACTCCCGGCAGGCGCCGAGCAACCACCGCTGCCGGTCCGCGTCCAGCCAGTCGGGCACGTGGGCGGCGCCGGGTGCGATCCGCACACGGCTGCGCGGGAACAGCTCGGCCTCCATGGCCCCATCATCACGTATCCGGCCGGTCGGGCGGAGCCGCGCAGACCCGGGGCTCGGGGCGGGGCCGGCACCTCTTCCCCGGGTTCCTCGCCGACGGACGGAGACAGGGGCTGAGCTGCGCCTCGGCTAGCCTGGACGCACGATGAACGACCGTATGAGCACGCCCTGGGGCGCCCACACGCTGACCCGTTTCCCCGAGGATCCCCGCGACCGGCTGCGCGCCTGGGACGCGTCCGACGCGTATCTGCTGCGGCACCTCGCGGCGAGCGGTATGTCGCTCGACGGTACGGTCGTGGTCGTCGGCGACCGGTGGGGCGCGCTCACCACCGCGCTCGCGGCGCACCGACCGACGCAGATCAGCGACTCGTTCCTGGCCCGCGAGGCGACCCGGCTGAACCTCGCCCGCAACGACGTCGACGCGGACGCCGTACGCCTCCTGACCACGCGGGACGCCCCGCCGTCCCGGATCGACGTCCTGCTCGTACGGGTGCCGAAGAGCCTCGCGCTGCTGGAGGACCAGCTGCACCGGCTGGCGCCCGCTGTGCACGAGGGCACGGTGGTCGTGGGCACCGGGATGGTCAAGGAGATCCACACCTCGACCCTGACGCTGTTCGAGCAGATCCTCGGCCCGACCCGCACCTCGCTCGCCGAGCAGAAGGCCCGGCTGATCTTCTGCACCCCCGATCCGGCGCTCGAACGGGGCGCCAACCCGTGGCCGTACCGGTATCGACTCCCCGACGGCATCGGCTCGTTGTCGGGCCGGACCGTCACGAACCACGCCGGTGTCTTCTGCGCGGACCGCCTCGACATCGGCACCCGGTTCTTCCTCGGACATCTGCCGAGCGGCCGGGACGCCGAGCGCATCGTGGACCTCGGCTGCGGCAACGGGGTGGTCGGTCTGGCGGCCGCGCTGAACGCGCCCGGCGCCGAGGTGCTGTTCGTCGACGAGTCGTACCAGGCGGTGGCGTCGGCGGAGGCGACGTACCGGGACAACGCGGAGGGGAAGGCCGAGTTCCGAGTGGGGGACGGCCTGTCCGGGGTGCCCGCCGGGAGCGTGGACCTCGTCCTCAACAACCCGCCGTTCCACTCTCATCAGGCGACGACGGACGCCACGGCCTGGCGCATGTTCACCGGGGCACGGCGCGCCCTGCGGCCGGGTGGCGAGCTGTGGGTGATCGGCAACCGCCATCTGGGCTACCACGTGAAGCTGCGCCGTCTGTTCGGCAACAGTGAAGTGGTCGCGAGCGACGCGAAGTTCGTGGTCCTTAGGGCCGTCAAGAAAGGGAGCTAGCGGTGGATCCCCGCGGCCCACGCCGACGGGGACCCACCACGCGGGGCTAAGGAAACTCGGGCGCGGGTGAAGGCGCGTCGCCGTCCCTGAGCACGGCGATCAGCCGGGCCACGGTCCGGACCATCGCCTCCCGTCCCACGCCCAGATAGCCCCGTGAGTCGGCCGCCTCGGGATGCGCGGCGAGGAACTCCCTGATCGCGCCGGTCATCGCGACGTTCAGCGCGGTCCCTATGTTGACCTTCGCGATGCCTCCCGCGACGGCCGCCGTCAGCTCTCCGTCCGGCAGTCCGGAGGAGCCGTGCAGGACGAGGGGTATGTCGAGCGCGGCACTCAGCCGCTTGAGCAGACCGTGGTCGAGTGCGGCCGTGCGCGTGGTCATCGCGTGGGTGCTGCCGACGGCTACGGCGAGGGCGTCGACGCCGGTGCCGGACACGAAGGCGGCGGCCTCCTGGGGATCGGTCCGGGCGCCGGGGGCGTGCGGGTCGGGCGGCGGCTCGCCGTTCTTGCCGCCGACCTGCCCCAACTCCGCCTCGATCCACAGCCCTTGGGCGTGCGCCCAGTCGGCGGCTGCGCGGGTGGCGGCGAGGTTCTCCTCGTACGGCAGCCGGGCCGCGTCGTACATCACCGAGCTGAACCCGGCGCCGGGCGCCTGCCGGAGCAGGCCGTCGCTGTGGATGTGGTCCAGGTGGAGGGCGACGGGCACGGCGGCGCGCTCGGCGGCCTCGGCGGCGGCCCGGGCGAGGGGAAGCAGACGTCCGTAGCGGTACTTGACCGCGTTCTCGCTGACCTGGAGCACCACCGGGGCGCCCGCGTGCTCCGCGCCCACGATGACGGCCTCGACGTGTTCGAGGGTGATGACGTTGAACGCGGGCACGGCATGACGTGCGCCGGCGGCAGCGGCGATCAGCTCGCCGGTGGCTGCGAGGGGCATGGGTCCTCCCGCTCAACGGGAACGCGGGGCGGGACCGGGGCGCCCGCCGGGGTTCGCGCTGGGGTTCGGGCCGGGGTTCGCGCTGGGGTTCCCGTCGCGGCCCGGATCCGCGCCCGGAGTGAGGATCACCGAGCGGGTCAGATGGCGCGGCCGGTCGGGGTCGAGCCCCCGGGCGGTGGCGACGGCGACCGCGAGCCGCTGGACGCGTACGAGTTCGGCGAGCGGGTCGAGTTCACCGGCGACCCACAGCCCGCCCGTGTCCCGCACCTGCCGGGCGAGCCCCTCGGGCGCCTCCCCGAGCATCCAGGTGGCGGTGCCGTGCGTGGTGATGCTGACGGGGCCGTGCCGGTACTCCATCGCCGGATAGGCCTCCGTCCACGCCCGTGCGGCCTCCCGCATCTTGAGTCCGGCCTCGTTGGCCAGTCCGACCGTCCAGCCGCGGCCCAGGAAGGTGAACTGTGTGCAGTCGGCGAGGCCCGCGGGCAGCGGGGTCTCCAGTGCGGTACGGGCATCGGCGACCACGGCGTCCGAGTGCCGGCCGAGGTGGGCCCGCAGCACGGTGAGCGCGGTGGTGGCGAAGCGGGTCTGGACGACGGACTGCTCGTCGGCGTAGTCGAGCACGACCACCTCGTCGGCGCGGTCCATCACGGGTGTGCCGGGGTCGGCGGTGATCGCGGTGGTCCGGGTCCGCCCCCGCAGCCGGCCGAGGAGTTCGAGGACCTCGGTGGTGGTGCCGGACCGGGTGAGGGCGACGACCCGGTCGTACGGGCGCCCGTAGGGGAACTCGGAGGCGGCGAACGCGTCCGTCTCGCCCTGCCCGGACCGCTCACGCAACGCGGCGGCGGACTGCGCCATGAACCACGAGGTACCGCATCCGACGATCGCGACCCGCTCCCCCACCGCCGGGAGGGCCCGTGTGTGGTCCGCCGCGTCCTTGGCGGCGCGGCTCCAGCACTCGGGCTGGCTGCTCAGCTCGTCCTCGACATGGGTCATGCTTCACCCTCCCCACTGTGCGATTTCCTGCAAGATATAGGTGACTTTCAATCAGAATCAAGCATTCGGACCGAGGTGGGGTGCGTTAGGGTCGCCGCAGCGGCCGAGGAACGCAGGCCGGGGAACGGAGACGTGCGGATGTCGCGGGACGCCCGCTGGAAGGCGCTGCTGGAACTGCTCGTCGAGCGGGGCCGACTGGATGTCGAGGAGGCGGCGGCCGAGCTGGGGGTGTCGGCCGCGACCATCCGCCGCGACTTCGACCAGCTCGCGGAGCAGCAGATGCTGGTGCGCACGCGGGGCGGCGCCGTGGTGCACGGCGTCTCCTACGAGCTGCCGCTGCGCTACAAGACGGCCCGCCACGCCTCCGAGAAGCAGCGCATCGCCAAGGCGGTGGCGGATCTGATCGCCCCCGGGGAGGCGGTGGGCCTCACCGGCGGCACGACGACGACGGAGGTGGCGCGCGCTCTGGCGGTGCGCGGCGATCTGGCGACGGGCTCCCCCGCGCTGACCGTGGTCACCAACGCGCTGAACATCGCCAACGAGCTCGCCGTGCGGCCGCAGTTCAAGATCGTGGTGACGGGCGGCGTCGCGCGCCCGCAGTCTTACGAGCTGATCGGCCCGCTCGCGGACGGGGTGCTCGGCCGGATCACCCTGGATGTGGCCGTGCTCGGTGTGGTGGCTCTCGATGTCACCCATGGCGCGGCGGCGCACGACGAGGCGGAGGCCGCGATCAACCGTCTGCTGTGCGAGCGCGCCGAGCGTGTGGTCGTCGCGGCGGACTCCAGCAAGCTGGGGCAGCGCGCGTTCGCGTGGATCTGCGGGGTGGAGTCGGTGGACACACTGGTCACGGATTCAGCGGCCGGGGCGGACGTGATGCGGCGGTTCGAGGAGGCGGGTGTGCGGGTGGTCGTGGTCTGACACCCGGCCCCGATGCGGGTGGCCCCGGCGTCTCGCACGGGCCCGATGCGGCCGGCCCCGGCTTCTCGCAGGGTCTCGCACGGCCCGATGCCGGGCGAGGCGCGATCGACGGCCCGCTCTGTCGTGATCGGCGACGCCCCGCTCCCCGCGCTCCCGGCCACGCCCGCGCCTAAGCTGGGACTGCGCTGGGGCGTGTCGGGTGCTCAGGGAGGCTGTGATGGCCGAAACGCCATGCGATGCGTTTGTGTCCGGAGGCTCCCGGTACCTGTCGATCGCGGATCACGGGCTCATCGGTGACCTCCGCACCGTGGCCCTCGTGGGCACCAATGGCACCATCGACTGGTACTGCTGCCCGGCCTTCGACCGCCCGAGCGTGTTCGCGTCGATCCTGGACGCCGACAGGGGCGGGTCCTTCGAGCTGACGGCGACCGTGCCAGCCCGTACCAAACAGTTCTACTTCCCCGACACCAACGTGCTGATCACGCGGTTCTTCACGGAGGACGGGGTCGGCGAGGTGCAGGACTTCATGCCCATCGGCGAGGGGTGCGTCGAGAGCGAGCGCCACCGGCTGATCCGTCGGGTGCTGTGCGTACGTGGTTCCATCCCGTTCCGGGCCCGGGTCGCCCCACGGTTCGGCTACGGCGCGGAACCGCACACCCTCCGGCTGCTCGGCGACGTGGCGGTCTTCGAGTCCACCGACCTGACGCTGGCCCTGACCGCCACCATGCCCCTGGAGGGCGACGACTCAGATGTGTGGACGGACTTCAAGCTGGCCGAGGGTGAGGCGGCGGTGTTCGCGCTGGACCAGCTCTGTGAGTCGATGCCTCCGCGCATGTGCGCGCGCACGGAGGCGGAACGGCAGTTCGCCACCACGGTGGCGTACTGGCGCCGCTGGCTGGCCGCCTCGCGCTACCGCGGCCGGTGGCGGGAGATGGTGCACCGCTCCGCCCTCACCCTGAAGCTGCTCACCTACTCCCCGACCGGCGCGATCGTCGCCGCCCCGACCACCAGCCTGCCCGAGCAACTCGGCGGCGAGCGCAACTGGGACTACCGCTATGTCTGGGTGCGGGACGCTGCCTTCTGCGTCTACGCCCTGCTGCGGCTGGGCTTCACCGGCGAGGCCGAGGCGTTCATGAGCTTTGTGACCCGGCACGTCATCCCGGGGGACGGCGGACCGTCCGGCCCGCTGCAGATCATGTACGGGATCGACGGCCGCACCGATCTGCCCGAGCGGGAGCTCGACCATCTGGAGGGCCACCAGGGCTCCGCGCCGGTGCGGATCGGCAACGGCGCCGCCACCCAGCTCCAGCTCGACATCTACGGGGCCCTCATCGACTCCATCTACCTCTACGACAAGTGGGCGCAGCCCATCTCCAGCGACCAGTGGGACCAGGTCTGCGCCCTGGTCGACTGGGTCCGCGACCACTGGGACCAGCCCGACGAGGGCATCTGGGAGACCCGTGGCGGCCGTAAGAACTTCCTGTACTCGCGGCTGATGTGCTGGGTGGCGATCGAGCGGGCCATCCGGCTCGCCAACCGTCGGGGCCTGCCCGCCGACCTGCTGCGCTGGCGGCGGTGCCGGGACGCGATCTACCGGCGGATCATGGAACACGGCTGGTCCGCCGAGCGCCGGGCCTTCGTACAGTACGAGGACGGCGACGTGCTCGACGCGGCGCTGCTGATGATGCCGCTGGCCAAGTTCGTCGCGCCCACCGATCCCAAGTGGCTGTCCACCCTGGACGCCCTCACCCAGGACCTGGTGTCCGACTCGCTGGTCTACCGCTACGACCCGCAGGCGGCGCCGGACGGCCTGCGCGGCGACGAGGGCACGTTCTCCATCTGCTCGTTCTGGTACGTCGAGGCACTGGTGCGGGCCGGCCGTCTCGACGAGGCACGGCTCGCCTTCGAGAAGATGCTGACCTACGCCAACCATCTGGGCCTGTACGCCGAGGAGATCAGCCGCACCGGTGAGCAACAGGGCAACTTCCCGCAGGCGTTCACACACTTCGCCCTGATCAGCGCGGCGTTCAATCTGGACCGGGCGCTGGGCTGAAGGTGACTTCGCCGCCCCCCCCCGGCCGGAAGTCCTCGCCCCACCGGGCCGGAAGGGGGAAACGTCCGGTCAGGGGTCACGCAGCCAGTCACCGGCGGCGCCGTGCGACGACCGCTCGTGGTGCGGCAGACGGGAGTCGTCGAAGCGGTAGGTGAGCTGGTCGATCACCGCGACCACTCCGTCGATCTGCTTGGTCATGGAGACGGCGACCGCCGTCTCGGTCCTGCGTACCAGCTGGCCGGTGAGCGTGACCACGCCCTCGACCACGAAGACATCGATGCTCCGGGGTGCCAGCCGCAGGGTGCGGATCAGCACCTCCTCGATCACTTCGTGGCGGATCTCCGCGTCGGACCGCAGAAAGACCTGGAGCAGGTCCCGGCGGGTGACGATGCCGACGAGCCGGTCCTCCTCGTCCAGCACGGGCAGCCGCTCCACATGCCGCTGCGCCATGGTCCGCGCGGCCTCGGCGATGGTCTCCTCGGCGTGCACGGTGACGGGCGGTACGGTCATGAGCTGGCCGGCGGTGAAGGCCGTGGACTTGGCGACCTGTCGGCGCGCCCTGGACGTCAGCGGGGCGAACCGGAAGCGGCGCCTGGGTTCGTCCGCGTCGAGGGCTTCCGACTGCCTGGCCACCAGGTCCGTCTCGGAGACGACGCCGATGACCTTGTCGTCGTCGTCCACGACGGGCAGTCCGCTGATGTGGCGGTCTGCGAGGAGCCGCGCGACCTCCTTGAACGGAGTGCGGTACTCGGCGCGGATGACATCCGTGGTCATCACCGAGCCGACCTTGTTGTGCTTCATGTCCTTCCCTCCTCGGCGAAGTGGGCGCAGACATGGGTCCTGGGGCCCGCGCGGCGGCAGACGTACGCACGCGGGCGTCGAGCACGATGCCTCTCGATTCTTCCCCTGCCTCTCGACACGTACCTTGCCTCTGCTCTTCGAGCATCCGGCGGTTCCGGGGCGATTCCATGGGCTGGCCGGGGGTGGACCGGGGGCCGTTCGGCCCTGATGTCGAGCAGGCGGCCGTCGGACGGCCGTGAAACCGGGATGAAACCACCGTGAAGGCAGCCGTCCGCATGCTCTACGGCATGACCTCACACAGCGGCACCACCGACACCGCCCCCGCGACCGCAGGCTCCTGCCCCGTCCATCTGGCCCCCGAACTCGTCGAGGACCCCGTAGGCGCCTACGCCGGCTTCCGCACCCGGTCCGAGCTCCCCGAGGTGGTGCTTCCGGGCCTGCAGACCCCGGCACGGCTCGTCACCCGCTATGCCGAGGTCAAGGCCGCCCTGACCGAACCGCGGCTCGTCCGGGACCGCTCCAGGGTCCCCGGCGGGGCCGACGGCGCCGACCCGCAGGCCGAGCTGCTGGAGGCCGCGCTCGGCGGCTTCCCGGCGGAGTACGCCCGCTATGTCGCCGGTCATCTGGCGCTGCTGGACGGCCCGGAGCACGCCCGGCTGCGCACCCCGCTGACCCGGGCGTTCACCGCTCGGCGCATAGCGGCCCTGCGGTCGTTCGTGGAACGGACGGCCGAGGACCTGCTGCGCGGACTCGCGGCGCGGGGCGAGGCGGATCTGCTGGGCGAGTTCGCGTACCCGCTGGCCACCGTCGTCGTCTGCGAACTCGTCGGTGTTGAAGAGGACGACCGGGACCGGGTGTGCGCCTGGATCCACGACTTCGCGTACGGCGACGGCAGCCGCACGGTGGACGGGCTCGTCGGCATCGTGGACTACACCAGGGAGCTGATCGCCCGGCGGCGGGCCGCCCCCACCGAGGACCTCGTCTCCGCACTGATCGGGGCGAGCCACGACGGCGGGGAGCCGCTGACCGAGGACGAGCTGGTGTCGGTGGTCTTCCTGCTGATCAGCACCGGGATCACCCCGCCCGCCCTGTTCCTCGCCCATGCGGTCCTCGCCCTCTTCGACCACCCGGAGCAGCTCGCCGCGCTGCGGGCCGATCCCGCGCTGCTGGAGCGTGCGGTGCCCGAACTGCTCCGTCACGTCAGCCTCGTGCGCATCGGTGCCTCGACGTACGCCACCGAGGACTTCGAGTTCGCCGGGACCGCCCTGAAGAAGGGGGAGACCGTGACCGTGGCACTGCTCGCCGCCAACCATGACGCGGAGGAGTACGGCGAGACAGCCGACCGACTGGACATCACCCGGGAGTTCGGCCGCGGCGACGGCCATCTCGCCTTCGGCCACGGCGCCCACTACTGCCTCGGCGCAGCCCTCGGTCGTCTCGTCACCGCGGTCGTGCTCGACCAGGTGCTGGTCCGCCGTCCCGGCACCGATCTCGCCGTGGGGCGGGACGAGCTGGAGTTCGGGCACTGGCCTGGCGACGGGTTCCACCTGCTGCGGCTGCCGGTGCGGTTCTGAGGGATGTGCCTAACGCTCACGCGCCGATCACCGGTACGGCACACTCGACCTCATGGAGAATGCCGAGTTCATCGAGGTCCTGGACCGGGAGGGGCGGTTGCTGGCCGCCGCGGCGGAGGAGTCGGGTACCGCCGCGAAGGTGCCGACCTGCCCGGACTGGCTGGTGCGGGATCTGCTGCGGCACACGGGCATGGTGCACCGATGGGCGGCGGCCTTCGTCACCGAGGGGCACACCGCGTACCACCCCGGCGGCGGACTGCCGGATCTCGACGGCGCGGCGCTCCTGACCTGGTTCCGCGAGGGGCACTGCCACCTCGTCGACACCCTCTCCGGCGCCGCGCCCGACGTGCAGTGCTGGCACTTCCTGCCGGCCCCCTCGCCGCTCGCCTTCTGGGCCCGGCGGCAGGCGCACGAGACGGCCGTGCACCGGTTCGACGCGGAGGCGGCGCGTGGCGGGACGCCCACCGCGGTCGGCACGGACTTCGCGCTCGACGGCATCGACGAGTTGCTGCACGGCTTCCACGCCCGTTCCAGGAGCGGGGTCCGCAGCGAGGAGCCTCGGGTGCTGCGGGTGCGGGCGACGGACGCCGACGACGCGGTGTGGAGCGTACGGCTGTCGGAGGGGCCGCCCGTGGCCGAGCGGGTGGGGGCAGGGGACGCCGACTGTGAAGTGGCCGGGCCCGCCGAGCAGTTGTACCTGTCCCTGTGGAACCGGCTGCCGTTCCCGGAGGTGACCGGTGACGCCTCGGTCGCCGCCCTGTGGCGCGAGAGGTCCGCCGTCACCTGGAGCTGAGCGACCGGGCCCTCAACCCGCCAGCATCCTCGCCAGCACCCCTCGGTGGATCGGCAGCACCTCGCGGTGCAGATCGCTCCCCTTGGCCGTGAGGACCACGCGCACACCGCGCCGGTCCTCCGCGCACATGGCCCGCTCGACCAGTCCGTCCTTCTCCAGGCGGGCGACGAGCCGCGACAGCGCGCTCTGGCTCAGATGGACCCGCTCGGAGATCTCCTGGACGCGGTAGGCACCCGAGTCGTCCGGGGCGGTGCGCTCGGACAGCAGGTCGAGCACCTCGAAGTCACTGGCGCACAGGCCGTGCGGGTGCAGGGCTCGGTCGAGTTCGCACTGGGTGTGCGCGTGCAGCCCCAGGATGTCGCGCCACTGGTCCACGAGCGCCCGCTCGGCCTTGTTCACCTCCGCCATGGCCGCACCGTAGCAAAGAACCCGCTTTGTTGCATCCGAATTAAATGCGCTTGCATTCAATGCATGCGCATGTAAGTCTCTGAGGCATGACCTCTCCGCTCCCCAACACCGCGTCCGAGGGACGCTGGACCCCGCGGCTGTGGGGCACCCTGCTGGTGCTCTGCGCCGCGATGTTCCTGGACGCCCTGGATGTGTCGATGGTCGGCGTCGCCCTGCCGTCCATCGGTTCCGACCTCCATCTGACGACGTCGACGCTGCAGTGGGTCGTCAGCGGCTACATCCTCGGCTACGGCGGCCTGCTCCTGCTCGGCGGACGCACCGCGGACCTGCTCGGCAGGCGCCAGGTGTTCCTGGTGGCCCTGGGCGTCTTCGCGGTGGCCTCACTGCTGGGCGGGCTCGTCGACTCGGGTCCCCTGCTGATCGCCAGCCGCTTCATCAAGGGCCTGAGCGCCGCGTTCACGGCGCCCGCCGGACTGTCCATCATCACCACGACCTTCGCCGAGGGCCCGCTGCGCAACCGCGCCCTGTCGATCTACACCACCTGCGCCGCCACCGGCTTCTCCATGGGCCTGGTGCTCTCGGGTCTGCTCACCGAGGCCAGCTGGCGCCTGACCATGCTGCTGCCCGCGCCGATCGCGCTGATCGCCCTGCTCGCGGGCCTCAAGCTGCTGCCCCGCAGCGAACGGGAGAAGGACCACAACGGCTACGACATCCCCGGCGCCGTCATCGGCACCGCGTCGATGCTGCTGCTCGTCTTCACCGTCGTCGAGGCACCGCAGGCCGGCTGGGCGTCCGCCCGGACGCTGCTGTCCTTCCTCGCCGTCGCCGTGCTCCTGACCGCGTTCGTCACCGTCGAGCGGCGCTCGGCCGGTCCGCTGATCCGGCTGGGCGTCCTGCGCTCCGGCACCCAGATCCGCGCCCAGCTCGGCGCGATGGCCTTCTTCGGGTCCTACGTCGGCTTCCAGTTCCTGGTCACGCTGTACATGCAGTCGCTGCTCGGCTGGTCGGCGCTGCACACGGCGCTCGCCTTCCTGCCCGCCGGGGCGCTGGTCGCCGTCTCGTCGACGAAGGTGGGCGCGATCGTCGACCGCTTCGGGACCCAGCGGCTCATCGCGGTGGGCTTCGCATTCATGGTCGTCGGCTACGCACTGTTCCTGCGCGTCGGTCTCGACCCCGTGTACGCGGCCGTCATCCTGCCGAGCATGCTGCTGATCGGTGCGGCCTGCGCGCTGGTCTTCCCCTCGCTCAACATCCAGGCCACCAGCGGTGTCGAGGACCACGAGCAGGGCATGGTCTCCGGCCTGCTCAACACCTCGGTCCAAGTGGGCGGCGCCCTCTTCCTGGCCGTGGTGACGGCGGTGGTGACCGCGCACACGCCCGCGCACCCCACGCCGCAGGCCGTGCTCGACAGCTACCGCCCCGGACTGATCGTGGTCACCGGTATCGCCCTCGCGGGCCTGCTCGTGACCCTCACAGGACTGCGCGCCCGCCGGTCGCAGCGGTCCCTGGTCGTCGCCGGGTCCCTTCCGCAGGAGGTCGGGGCCCTCTCCCAGGAGGCGCACGCGGAGCACGTGGCGGTCCGCGACTAGGGGGTCGCCTCCACGTGCGCCCGGCGGGGCTTCCTTGCTCCGCCGGGCGCCCGCCTGTTTGATCGGCGCATGGAGAACCACGGGGGTCGTTCACCTGGCGGCCGGCGACGGCGCACCCAGGCCGAGCGGGACGCGATCACGGTCGAGATCGGCTACGCGCTGGGCACTGCCGCGTTCGCGGCGGCCCTGCTGTTCGGTGCCGTGGCGGGACCGGTGTTCGTGTTCCACCTGGTCGGCGGCGCGCGGCGCGCCCTCCTCGTCTCGGGGGCCGTCGGGGCCGTGGTGCTCTTCGCCGTCCGGGTCGTCAGCGTGCTGGTGCGCTTCGGGCGCGGCGCCGGGAGTCAGCCCAGCCAGCCGGGTCGGACCAGCCCCGACTCGTAGGCCAAGACCACCAGTTGAGCCCGATCACGGGCGCCCAGCTTGACCATGGTGCGGCTGACGTGGGTCTTCGCCGTGAGCGGGCTGACGACCAGCCGTCGGGCGATCTCGTCGTTGGACAGACCGATCCCGACCAGGGCCATCACCTCCCGCTCCCGCTCGGTGAGCGCGGAGAGCGAGGCCCCGGCGGCGGGCTGTTTGGACCGGGCGGCGAACTCGGAGATGAGCCGCCTCGTCACACCCGGCGAGAGCAGGGCGTTGCCCTCGACCACGGCCCGGACGGCGCGCAGCAGTTCCTCGGGCTCGGTGTCCTTGACCAGGAAGCCGGAGGCTCCGGAACGGATCGCCTCGAACACGTACTCGTCGAGTTCGAAGGTGGTGAGCATGACCACCTTCACCGTCTGCAGATCCGGGTCGTCGGTGATCCCGCGGGTCGCCGCGAGCCCGTCGACCCGTGGCATGCGGATGTCCATCAACACGACGTCGGGCCGCAGTTCGCGGACTCTGCGCAGTGCCTCCTCGCCGTCGGCCGCCTCCCCCGCCACCTCGATGTCGGGCTGGGCGTCCAGCAGCGCCCTGAACCCGGCCCTGACCAGCGACTGGTCGTCGGCGAGCAGTACACGGATCATCGGCCCTCCCGGCGCTCGACGGACTCCTCGGACGACGCCCTCAGCGGCAGCACGGCGAGCACCCGGAAGCCGCCGTCGTCCCGCGCGCCCGCCTCGATCGTGCCGCCGAGGGCGGCGGCCCGCTCCCGCATCCCGGCGAGCCCGTTGCCGCTGCCGCCCGCGTCGGCGCCGGTCGCGGGTCCGTCGTCGTCGATACGGAGGCGGAGGGCCCCCGCCCCGGTCTCGACACGTACGCGCGCGTGCCGCGATCCCGAGTGCCGTACGACATTGGTGAGCGCCTCCTGGACGATGCGGAAGGCGGCGAGGTCGGCGGCGGGGGCGAGCCGGGGCACCGTGCCCTCGACGGTGACCGCCAGTCCGGCGCTCGCGGCCTGCTCGACCAGCTCCGGCAGCCGGTCGAGCCCGGGCGCGGGCGCGCGGGGCGCGTCACCGGGCGTGCGGAGGGTGTCGAGCACCTGACGCACCTCCCCCAGCGCCTCCTTGCTGGCGGCCTTGATCGTGGTGAGCGCCGTGCGCGCCTGCTCCGGATCGGCGTCCAGCAGCGCGAGACCGACCCCGGCCTGGACGTTGATCACGGAGATGCTGTGGGCGAGGACGTCGTGGAGTTCACGGGCGATGCGCAGCCTCTCCTCGTCGGCACGCCGACGTGCGGCCTGCGCCCGTTCGGCCCGCTCGCGGGCCCACTGCTCGCGCCGGACCCGCACCAGTTCCGCGACCGCCACGAAGGCCACCACCCAGGCGGTGACGACCAGTTCCTGTCCCCAGGAGGCGGCCGAGTCCCCGGGCGGCGGCAGCCAGCGGTACAGCCAGTGCGCCACAAGGACGTGTCCGGCCCAGAAAACCCCGACGGCCGTCCACGCCGCCGTGCGGCGCCCCGCGACGAGCGCGCCGAAACAGCCGACAGCGACGGTGAGGAACACCGGGCCGTAGGGGTATCCGGCGCACAGATACACGGTCGCGGCCACGGATGTCACGAACGCGACGGACACGGGATGCCGCTGCCGCCACAGCAGCGCCCCCGAGGCCACCAGCAGCAACACATAGGCGAGGACATCCAGAGGCGCGCGGCCGTGCTGCCGGTCGAGTGCCGCTGCATGCGTACCGACGATCACCAGGACGGTGAGCAGCAGGGTGGAGCGCCAGGGCAGACGGGAGCCGCGGACCTCGTCGCCCTCACGGTTCCACCACGGCGGTCCGGGCCGCCATGACGGGCCGGGCGGCCGCGGCGGCGCGGACCGTCGCGCCGGCCCCGCTGTGCTCTGCTCCTCCATGACGTTCACGCTAGACGCAGCCGGGCACGGGTGGCGTCAGCCGGGTGAGGTGATCAGGCGTACTCCCCGGGGAGTACGCCATGGGCCGGTGAGCGGTGGTTACGGGAAGACCAGGCCCACGCCGTGCGCCAGTTGGGCCGCCGCGTGCCGGAAGAACGTCTCCCGGTCCTCCACGACCCTGTTGAACTGCCCGAACAGCTCGAATCCGACCAGCCCGTACAGCTGCGCGCAGGAGGCGACCAGGGCCGTGACCACCTCGGGCGGCAGATCGGGGGCCAGGTCGGCGGCCATACGGCGGGCCTCCGGCTCGAGTTCGGGGGGCACCGGGGTTCGGGCCACGCCGCGCTCCCGGTGGGCGTCGCGCACGATGTCGAGCAGCACGACCCATACGCGGGAGGCGGACGGGACGGTCGTCTCGGGCGCGGAGTATCCGGGCACCGGTGTGCCGTAGATCAGGGCGTACTCGTGCGGGTGCGCGAGCGCCCAGCGGCGTACGGCCTCGGACGCGGCGACCCAGCGCCGAGCGGGGGCGAGGTCGCCGGCCCGCGCGGCCGCGGTCTCGGCGGCCTCCCCCAGAGCGTCGTAGGCGTCGATGATCAGCTCTGTGAGCAGGTCGTCCCGGCTGGGGAAGTAGCGGTAGAGCGCGGAGGAGACCATGCCCAGCTCCCGGGCAACGGCGCGCAGGGAGAGTTTGGCCGCGCCTTCCTCGGCGAGCTGTCTGCGGGCCGCGTCCTTGATGGCGGCGGTGACCTCGATCCGGGCTCGGGCGCGGGCTCCTTGGGGGGTGCTCATCTCCGCAGTGTGCCATGTTCCCGGAGCAGTGCACACAACCGCGAGCGCTGCACTCAAACTAGAGCGTCGCACTCAAAAAGAGCGTCGCACCAAAATGTGAGCACTGCTCTTGCGGTGGAGCGCCGATCTCCCCCACACTGTTCCCACAGCGAGAGCACCGCTCACACTTTCCGCCCCAGGAGGACGGCCCCATGTCCACACACGTCCAGAAGCCCGGCTGGTTCACCGTCAACGTCTTCAACCGCGCCGTGGCCTGGATGACCCGCCGCGGCATCAGCATCTGGGGATCCCGGGTGCTGGCGGTGCGCGGCCGCAAGAGCGGCGAGTGGCGCACCACCCCCGTGAATCTGCTGACCGTGGACGGACAGCAGTACCTGCTCGCTCCCCGCGGCCATGTGCAGTGGACCCACAACATGCGCGCGGCCGGCGGCGGCGAACTCCGCCTGGGCAGGAACGTGGACGTGTTCACGGCCACCGAGGTCGCCGACGACGACAAGGTTCCGCTGCTGCGCGCCTACCTCAAGCGCTGGAAGGCGGAGGTCGGGGTCTTCTTCAACGGTGTCGGCCCCGACTCCCCGGACCAGGAACTGCGCCGGATCGCCCCCGACCACCCGGTCTTCCACGTCACGGTCAGGAACTGACCTCGTCCCCGGCCTGCCGCCGGTCCAGCGCGGTCAGGGCGCGCTGGGCGATCGGACGGGTGCGAATCATCTCCGCCAGGGAGGCGGCCCCCTGCGTGATGTCCTTGAAGGCCTTCCACGCGGGGCGGAAGCCGGTCAGCGCCGCGTGGAAGAGCCCGGGGTGCCGCTCGAACGCCGCCAGCAGCCGCTTCCCGACGCTCATCTCGACGCCCAGGCCGGCCTTGATCGCGAACGCGTAGTTCAGGGCCTGGCGCCGCGTGTCCACCGCGTCGTGCGCCTCGGCGATCCGGACCGCCCACTCCCCGGCGAGCCGCCCCGACCGCAGCGCGAAGGAGATGCCCTCCCGCGTCCACGGCTCCAGCAGCCCCGCCGCGTCGCCGCACACCAGCACCCGCCCGCGCGACAGCGGCGAGTCGTCGGAGCGGCAGCGGGTCAAGTGCCCGGAGGAAATGCTCGGTTCGAAGCCGGCGAGACCGAGCCGGGCGATGAAGTCCTCCAAATACCGCTTCGTGGCGGCACCTTCACCGCGCCGGGAGATCACGCCGACCGTCAGTGTGTCGCCCTTCGGGAAGACCCAGCCATAGCTTCCGGGCATCGGGCCCCAGTCGATGAGGACCCGCCCCTTCCAGTCCTCGGCGACGGTCTCCGGCACCGGGATCTCGGCCTCCAGGCCCAGGTCCACCTGGTCGAGCTTCACCCCGACATGGGCCCCTATGCGGCTGGCGCTGCCGTCGGCACCCACCACCGCGCGCGCCAGCACCGTCTCGCCGCCCTGCAGGACGACGGCGACCGTGCGCCGGTCGGGCACAGCCGACCCGTGCTGCTCGACCCGCGAGACGGTCACACCCGTCCGCAGTTCCGCGCCCGCCTTCTGCGCGTGCTCGACGAGTTGCTGGTCGAACTCGGGACGGTTGATCAGCCCGAACAGCATCTGCTTGGAGCGTCGGGTGCGGGTGAAGCGGCCGTTGTTCGAGAAGGTGACCGCATGCACCCGGTCGCGCAGCGGCAACTCGAAGCCGGGGGGCAGTGAGTCGCGCGAGGGGCCGATGATGCCGCCGCCGCAGGTCTTGTAGCGAGGCAGCTCCGCCTTCTCCAGCAGCAGCACGCTGCGTCCCGCGACGGCCGCCGCATAGGCGGCCGAGGCCCCCGCGGGTCCCGCGCCCACCACGACGACGTCCCATACCCGCTGCACGTCGTCCGCCGAAGAGTTCTCGCTGCTCACGATGGTCTACTGCTCCCGATCAAGCCGCCTGCCGCACCTGTCCCCCGCATCCTACGGCGGCGTCGTCGCAGGCCGCTGTGGGAGGATCGGCACCGTACGTGCACTGCACACCCGTGTGCGCGTACCCCAGCGTGATCACTCGCACACAGAATTACACACCTACACAGAAGTACCCATCGGTGCCACACCGCACCTCAAGGAGCGTTTCCATGTCGTCGAATCCCGTCGCCGAGACCGTCGCCTCGCTGATGCCCAGGGCGAAGGAGGAGCTCACCGAACTGGTGGCCTTCAAATCGGTGGCGGACTTCGGCCAGTTCCCCAAGAGCGAGAGCGAGGGCGCCGCGCGCTGGATCGCCGACGCGCTGCTCGCCGAGGGCTTCCAGGACGTGGCCCTGCTGGACACCCCGGACGGCACACAGTCGGTGTACGGGTATCTGCCCGGCCCCGAGGGCGCGAAGACCGTGCTCCTCTACGCGCACTACGACGTGCAGCCGCCGCTCGACGAGGCCGGCTGGACCACGCCGCCCTTCGAACTGACCGAGCGTGACGGCCGCTGGTACGGACGCGGCGCCGCCGACTGCAAGGGCGGGGTCGTCATGCATCTGCTGGCGCTGCGGGCGCTGCGGGCGAACGGCGGTGTGCCGGTGCATGTGAAGGTGATCGCGGAGGGCTCGGAGGAGCAGGGCACGGGCGGCCTGGAGCGGTACGCCGAGCAGCACCCCGACCTGCTGGCCGCCGACGCCATAGTCATCGGCGACGCGGGCAACTTCCGGGTCGGCCTGCCGACCGTCACCACCACGCTGCGCGGGATGACCCTGGTCCGGGTCGGGATCGACACGCTGGAAGGCAATCTGCACTCCGGCCAGTTCGGCGGTGCGGCCCCGGACGCGCTGGCCGCGCTGATCCGCGTCCTGGACTCGCTGCGCTCGGCGGACGGCTCGACGACCGTCGACGGGCTCACGGGCGGCTCCGATTGGGAGGGCCTGCGGTACGACGAGGAGCGGTTCCGCAAGGACGCCAAGGTGATCGACGGGGTGGAGCTGATCGGTTCCGGTTCCGTCGCCGACCGGTTGTGGGGCCGGCCCGCCGTGACCGTCCTCGGCATCGACTGCCCGCCGGTCGTGGGCGCGACCCCGTCGGTGCAGGCGAGCGCCCGCGCGCTGATCAGCCTGCGGGTGCCGCCGGGGGTGGAGGCGACCGAGGCCACGAAGCTGCTGCAGGCCCATCTGGAGGCCCACACGCCGTGGGGCGCCCGGGTGCGGACGGAACAGATCGGACAGGGGCAGGCGTTCCGGGCGGACTCCTCGGGACCGGCGTACACCGCGATGGCCGAGGCGATGGCGGTCGCCTACCCGGGCGAGGAGATGCAGTACGCGGGCCAGGGCGGCTCCATCCCGCTCTGCAACACCCTCGCGTCGCTCTATCCGCAGGCCGAAATCCTCCTCATCGGCCTGAGCGAGCCGGAGGCGCAGATCCACGCGCTGGACGAGAGCGTGTCCCCGGAGGAACTGGAGCGTCTGTCGGTCGCCGAGGCCCTGTTCCTGCGCAACTACGCGGCGGGCTGAACCGGTTCTGCCCACGGTAGAGGGCCCCGTCCGCGGGCGGGGCCCTCTCCACGGTCGTGCACGCCCGCGGCCACCCGCCCGGCGGCATCGTGCTCCACCTCCCGGAGCGGGGAGCGCTGTTCACGTACGACGTCCCCGCTGAAGACGGAGGAGGACGGCTCGTCAGCCGAGCGGGACGCCTGCCTCCAGATAGAGCGCCGCACCGCGTTCGCGGGCCCGCAGCGCCCAGCGCAGACGTTCGTAGCGCACCGGCGGCAGCAGATCGGCCGCCTCCGCCTCCGTGACGAACCGCCAGGCGCGCAGCTCGGGTCCGGGCAGCAGGACGCGCTCGGCCTCGGTGCTGTCGAGGCGACCGCCGTCGAAGAGCAGGCGCAGTCCGCCGTAGCCGGGGGGCGCGGGGGACTCCCAGTCGACGACGAGAAGCCGGGGAACCTCCTGGAGCGTGATCCCGGTCTCCTCGGCGACCTCGCGCATGCCGGCGCGGGCAGGTGCCTCGCCGGGCTCGACGACGCCCCCGGGGAATTCCCAGCCGGCCTTGTAGGTGGGGTCGACGAGCAGCACACGGTCCTGCTCGTCGAAGAGGAGCACCCCGGCCGCGAGGGTCTCGGAGGTCGGCTCGGGGGTCTGCACGATGTCGCTGACGGGCGCGTCGCCGGTGCGTACGGCCTCGGCGATCCGCAGGGCGCTCTCGTACGGGGTGAGCGCGCTGGTGTCGACGGGGTGGGCGTCGGCGGCGAGCCAGCCGGCCAGCGCGGCGCGGTAGGGCTCGATGTGGTCGTACGACCACTGGCGGATCCGCATCTCGCCGTCGGGGAGGTCGGGCGGCACCTCCCGACCGGCTATCCGCTCGCGCAGGATCGTTTCGGCCGGGGCGAGCAGGACATGGCACACGGAGATGCGCCGGGCGGCGAGGCCGCCGAAGATCTCGTCGCGGTACTCCTGGCGCAGCAAGGTCATCGGAACCACGAGGACACCGCCGAGTTCGGCGAGCATGGCCGCCGCGGTGTCGATCACGAGCCGTCGCCAGATCGGAAGGTCCTGGAAGTCGCCGACCTCGGCGAGGCGTTTGGGCGGCAGCAGGTGCGTGAGCGCTCCGCCGATGACCTCAGGGTCGAAGAGCGTGCTGTTCGGGATCAGCTCGATCACTTCCCGTGCGGTGGTGGTCTTCCCCGCACCGAACGCGCCGTTGATCCAGACGACGATCACAGTTCCCCCTCTTCTGTTGGCCCCCTGTGGCTTGCCCGCTCCACCCTGCCATGGAAACCCGGCGCTGATGAGGGTGCGTCCGGGGCCGATCGCGGGGACGCCGGGGTGGTCAGGGGACCGCATACCGCGGCGCCGGTGCCCCTGTCGTCCAGGGCCACCGGCGCCGCGTCTTCGGCTCCCCCTCAGCCGTTCTGCCCCAGGGTGCCGTCCTCGGTGGCGAGGCCGTCCTGGTCGATGGTGTGGTCCACGGTGCTCAGGGTGTCCTTGACGTTCAGATCACCGAGCGAGTCGCGGTCGGCGGCGTGGGAGGGGGTGACTGCCGCCACGACGAAGCCGGTGGCGAGGGAGGCGAGGGCGAGCATGCTGCGCTTCTTCATGACCGGTTCAACTGCCGCCACCGGCCTCGGGTCACGGCCCCTCCTCCGCCGACCCGGCCGCTCAGTACAGCGGCGCCCGCTCCAGCAGTTCCGGCCAGCCGCCCAGGGTGCCCTCCGTCCGGGCGTGAAGGTAGTTGCTGCCCCTCATGCTCTCCCGCAGCGAGGCCGGCGTGGTCTCCTCCCGGAACAGCGCGTCGAGCCAGGTCGGTTTGGGCTTGAGCTGGGCCGCTGCCGACACCACGGGCGCGCAGAAGGCGGGTTCGCACAGCATGCTCCGTGTCCAGCGCTCCTGGTCGACCGGCGCGAGCCGGGTGCACAGGTCGCCGAGGAAGACCGCCCAGGGCCGGGCGATGTCGCGCTTCCACTTCACGTTGTCGGACTGGACCCGGTGCATGGCCGCCACGATCGTCGCCGTCAGACGGGCCGCCTCCACGGGGTCCTCGGGGACGAGCCGCTCCATGAGGAAGCCCAGAGACCGGAAGATCTCGCTCACCGTCCCGCTGCCGAGGTTCGAGCGCACGTCGTAGCCTGCGCGCTCGGCCAGGCAGAGCGCGAAGGCGACGATGCCGTCGGCGCGGTGCAGCGCCCCGAGATGGGCGTGCGCCTGCGTGAGCAGCATGCGGGCCTTCGACTCATGGCTGATCACCTGCTCGGTGGTCCGGCTCGGCGGTTCGGCGCGTGCCGCCCGGCCGGCCTTCAGGAGCGGTCTGAGGGCGCGCAGCAGCATCGTGGGAGCCGTCGAGTCCCACACCCGGGCGGGGACCGTCACCGTCGCCAGTTCCAGGAGGGCGTTGCGCAGATCCTGCGCCGCCGCCGCTTCCCAGGCCCCGACGATCTCGTCGATCGTCGGGCAGTCGTCGAAGCCGAGTTCGAGATGAACCTTCCAGAGGATGAAGCCGTGTCGGCGGATGTCCGGTCTGCGGTCGTCGACGAGCCGTCGCCGGTACTCGATCAGCGCCTGCCGGTGCGGGGCCGGGAGCCACCCCCGGACCGGCGGGGCGTCGTGCGCGTCGGACCGCACGGCCTTGGCCATGTCCCCCAGCGTCTGGTGGAGCACCTCCGGCTTCGCCGCGGTCCGCGCGTAGACGATCAGTTGGTCGACGAGTTCGGGGTGGCGGGGTACCGCGTACTGCAGCCGGCCCACCATGTTCTCCAGCGCCGCGCGCCCTTGCCGCGTGGCGCGCAGCGCGTCCTGGACCTCACGGTCGCCGACGAGGGCGGTCAGCGCTGTGCAGGCCTCGGCGTGCCGGGCGGTGGCGGCGGAGATGAGGAACGAGCTCAGACCCGTGTTGCTCAGCCACAGCGAGCGGTCCGGGTCGAACGGGCCGGCCCCGGCCTCGGGCAGCAGCGTGAGCAGGGCCGCGGCGGGCAGCCGCGCCTCCTGAAGGGCGTTGCGCCACAGCCACCTCTCGTCCTTGCCGCCCTGCGGTGAGTTCTCCTCGCACGGCAGGTCGCGCAGTGCCCGGGCGCAGCGTCGGCGTGCCTCGACGGTGAGCGGATCGCCGGTCTCGGGTACGGCGTCCGGGTCGTCGTCGGCAGGGTGAGCCGGGCCGGTGGTGGTGCGCGGGTCGTGCCGGAAGCGTGCCGCCCGTCCGACGAGCGACTCGGTCAGGACGCCGTAGCACACGGCCAGTTGGTGCGCCGGTTCGCGGGTGGACAGGACCGTGTCCAGGTAGTCGGCGGGATCGACGGCGAGTCCGCCGAGCACGGCAGCCGTGTGCATGCGCAGCGTCGTCCGCAGGGCCAGTACGCTCGTGCGGCGCTCACGCCCTTGGGCAGCCGTCCGATCCTGGCCGAGCCCCAGCCGTCTGCGCAGTTCCGGGAGGACCTCCTCGGCTCGCGGCGCGCTGTTGAGGAAGAGGCTGCCGAACGCCCGCTCAAAGGGAACGGTGTCCTGTTTGTCCGGCTGAATGTCCGCGAGTTCCTCCATGAAGGCCTTGACGGACTTCCGGACGAGTCGTGGCGGAAGGGTCCAGCGGGCCATCCGCACCAACAGGTCGGTCAGCAGGGCGAGTCTGCCGGTGCCCGCGGCCAGCCGCCAGAACTCGACGGCGAGATCGACGGCGCGTTCCTGGTTGGCCGCCACCACGGCGTCGAGCAGCCGGAAGGCCAGCTTCTCGTTGTGGTGCAGTTCGTTGGCGGGCAACGACCGCAGCCACTCGAAGCAGCCGTGGGTCCGGGTGAACGCCTCGACGGCCACGGCGTCCTGGGTCGCGAGCCGCACCAGGGCCTCGATCACGCCCCGCCTGACCCGCTTGCTGTCCCGCTCCCCCGCCCACAGCAGGGCGAGGTCGTCCAGCGGCCGGCTCAGGTTCTGGTGGGTCACGGACGGCAGCAGTCGCAGGAAGCGGTCGATCAGCGGGGTGTCGGCGCGTCTCAGCGCGCCCGGCGCGTTCGCGCGCACCAGCGGGCCGGGCTCTTTGAACTTGGCGTAGACGCGCAGCCCCATGCCCAGCAGAGCGGGGTCGTCGGAGGCGAGCCAGCCGGCCAGGGCCGCATCGGCCCGGTCCTTGGAGAAGGTCTCGCCGCCCGCTTCGGGAAGCCGTCCGGCCATCAGCAGGACCTCGCCGGCCACCTCGCCGAAGTAGAGGTCCGCCGGATCGCGGGCGACTCTCGCCATCAGGTCGTCGACGGCCGAGCTGCCGCACGCGAGCACGCCCCGCGCCGCCGCGTGCTCGAAGAACGTCTGATGGAAGAACCAGAGGTATCCGGTCTGCTCCCGGATGGAGAGCACGCCCCGGGAGCGCAGCGCCTCCAGGGCGGCCGGGACATCGGGGCCGCCCCGCATGTCCGGCTCCCGCGTGCGCGTCAGCTGGGCCTCGATCCTGTCCTCCAGCACGGCCCGCCGGGCATCGAGCCGGCTGGAGGCGAGGATCAGTCGCGCGGCGGCCCTGGCGTGCGGGGACAGATCGGTCGCGGGCAGCGTGGTCGACGACGTCCGCCAGGCCCGCTGGTCGGTCACCACTCGACGCTTCCAGAACCGGTCGTACAGATGTGGCGTGTCCACGTCCTCGTCGGGCATGTCGGGCGCGTACAGCTCGAACAGCAGGCGCAGCGCGAAGGGGTTGGCGCATACCTCCCGGAGCGCGCGGCCCAGCGAGGCGGCGTTCGTGACCCGGTCGACGACCGCTTCGGTCGGCGGGGCCCAGTCCAGTCCGTCGTAGAAGCCATGGGCATAGCTGCGGACCGCCGCGGGCCACTCGTCGGCGTCGTAGGACCCGAGGAGACGGGTCCTCAGGTCCACTCCCGCTCGCGCCGCGGCGGTGGCCAGGCGCTGGGCCTCCACCGGACGGCACGTCAGGAGCGTGGGCAGGCTCAGGCGGTCGGCGGCGCGCACCACGTCGACGACGAGGGCACAGGCGTCGTCGCTGTGCATGAGCAGGTCGACGGTGTCGACCAGGAGAACCGTAGAGGGTTCCCGTCGGGCCGCCTGCTCGATCGCGCGGAGCACCGTATCGGGCGCGAGGACGCCCCTGCGCCGGGCCGAGTCGCCCTGCCCCGCTTCGTGGAGACCGGACAGCAGGCTGCTCGCGCGGATGAACAGGGGCCGCCGTCCCTGCCCGGCGAGGCGACGGTGGATGCTCCAGACGAGGCTCGTCTTGCCGTAGCCGGCCTCACCCACCACCGCCGTGCAGCCCGGGCTCTCCAGGGCCGCGACGACATCCTTCTCGATGGTGCGCTGGACATACAGCCCGTGGGAGAGCAGCAGGTCGTGGCCGAGGGGATGTACGCCGACGACCTCGGCCTCGGCGGCAGCGGCCTGCGAGTTGTGCCATAACTCCGCCAACTCCGGTGGTTCGCCGCCCTGTCGGGCGCCCGCCGAGGTGTCGCGCGGCGGCAGCACCGGCCGGGGTCCGAGTTCGGGCTCGATCTCATAGGGCTGCCCGAGAAGATAGCGGAGGAGTCTCTCGGCGCCCTCAAGAGTGATGGGATCGACCACGAAGGGCGGTACGGAGGCGGGCAGGAGGTAATCGGGCAACTCGTCCGGCGAACCTCCTGGCAGCACGACGGTGATGACGTGGCGGTGCCATGTCAGGGGGTGCCGGTACACATACTCCTGAAGGAGGCCCGTCTCCCAGGCGACCCCTCGGCCGACCCCCGGGGCCTCGGTGCCCTCGGCCCGCCGCTTGTAGGCGGGTGAGGCGATCACGAGGGCGAAGTCCCCCTCCTTGGCCTCCCCGCGCATCCAACTGGGCCAGTTCTGCCGCTGCTCGGCGGCGATCCGGTCCAGCTGCGCGTCCACGTGGTTGGCCCGCAGCAGGCGGTACAGCTCCCGCACCTGGTCGGCGTGGGCCCCGCCGTCGTCCTCGTGCGCGTAGGAGATGAACACCCTTGGCGCGTCGGACGGTTCGGTACGCGTCATGGCCAGGCACCCTACCGCTCACGTCCCGCTCCCCGTGCCCCACCGTGCGGCAGGGCCCCGCCACCGACTCGGGCGCGGCACCCGTTCCCGCGTCGCCTCGCGGCCGGCGCCGTCCTCGAGGGCGGGGCGGCCGCGACCGGGCCCGTACGGATCCCGGTGACCTCGCGACAACCGGCCAGGTGCGCGCCGCGACCCCGCCCCTTGGGGCCGGTCAGGTCGCGATGCCCGCCGTCGGCATGCTGTCCCGGCCTCCCAGGGCCGCCGCGGCCGCGCCCACGAGGCCCGCGTCCGTGCCCATCACCGCGGGCGTCACGGTCAGGCCCTGCACGAAGGACAGCGTGGCGTAGTCGGAAAGGGCCCGGCGCAGGGGCGTGAAGAGTACGTCGCCCGCGTTGCCCACTCCGCCGCCGACGACCGCGATGTCGATCTCCACCAGAGTCGCGGTCGCGGCGATCCCCGCCGCCAGCGCCTGCGCGGCCCGCTCGAAGGAGGCCACGGCCACCGGATCGCCCTGACGTGCGGCGGCGGCCACCGCGGCGGCCGAGGTGTCGCCGTCCGGGCCCGGCTGCCAGCCGCCCTCCAGCGCACGGCGCGCGATGTTCGGTCCGCTCGCGATGCGTTCCACACAGCCGCGCGAACCGCAGGGGCACGGATCACCGTCCAGGTCGACGCTGATGTGCCCGATGTGGCCCGCGTTGCCGGTCGGACCCGGGTGCAGCCGCCCGCCCAGCACGAGACCGCCGCCGACGCCCGTCGACACCACCATGCAGAGCGCGTTGTCATGGCCGCGGGCGGCGCCCTGCCAGTGCTCGGCGGCCGTGATCGCCACGCCGTCGCCGATCAGCGCGACGGGCAGGCCGCCCGTCGCCGCACGGACCCGCTCGACCAGCGGATAGCCGCGCCAGCCCGGTACGTTGACGGGGCTCACCGTGCCCGCGGAGGCGTCCACGGGGCCCGCACTGCCGATGCCCACGGCACTCGCCCTGCACCAGAGCGGGGAGAGCGCCAGCTCCGCGACGACGTCCGCCACCGCGCCCATCACGGTGTCGCCGTCCTCCTTCGCGGGCGTCGCGCGCTGCGCGCGCACCAGGATCCGGCCGTGGCCGTCCACCAGCGCCCCGGCGATCTTGGTGCCGCCGATGTCGAGCGCGGCCACGAGGTCGTTGTGCATCAGTGTCAGATCTCCCAAGGCTTGAGTCGTACCGGAGTCATGCCGGACCGGACGCACTGCGGCGGGCGCCGCGGGGTCCGGGCCCCCGGCCGGGTACGGGCAGAAGGCGCCTCTGAAGGAAGGCGCAGGCCGGAGATTGCGGTGGACAGTCTCTCCCGCATCTGACAACGTTGTCCAGGCTCTATGCTCGACGCCACATCCTCATACAACCCCATGGACCGCCGCACCCCCCGTGGACGACAGGACAGGACAGCGCATCGTGCCCGAGACCGCCCGCCGAGGAGACCGCGTCTCCGGAAGCCGCTACGGCAATCGTCCGACGATGAAGGACGTGGCAGCACGAGCCGGAGTAGGCCTGAAGACGGTCTCGCGTGTCGTCAACGGCGAACCCGGAGTCACCCCGGACACCGAGCGCCGGGTCCAAGAGGCCATCGAGGCACTGGGATTCCGTCGCAACGACAGCGCGCGGGTCCTGCGCAAGGGACGTACGGCGAGCATCGGCCTGGTCCTGGAGGATCTGGCGGACCCGTTCTACGGCCCGCTCAGCCGCGCGGTAGAGGAGGTCGCCCGGGCCCACGGCGCCCTGCTGATCAACGGGTCGAGCGCCGAGGACCCGGAGCGCGAGCAGGAGTTGGTGCTGGCGTTGTGCGCGCGCCGGGTGGACGGACTGGTGGTCATCCCGGCCGGTGACGACCACCGTTATCTGGAGCCCGAGCTCAAGGCGGGCGTCGCCACGGTGTTCGTGGACCGCCCGGCGGGCCGGATCGACGCGGACGTGGTGCTGTCCGACAGCTTCGGCGGCGCCCGTGACGGGGTGGCCCATCTCATCGCGCACGGCCACCGGAGGATCGGCTTCATCGGTGACATGCCCCGCATCCACACCGCGGCCGAGCGACTGCGCGGCTACCGGGCGGCCATGGAGGACGCGGGCATAGAGGTCGAGCCCTCCTGGATGTCCCTCGGCGTCACCGACCCCGAGCGGGTGCGTCGGGCCGCCGAGGAGATGCTCTCCGGCCCCGTCCCCGTGACCGCGATCTTCGCCGGCAACAACCGGGTGACCGTCACCGTGGTGCGTGTCCTGGCGGAGCAAGGCCGTCAGGTCGCCCTCGTCGGCTTCGACGACTTCGAACTCGCGGATCTGCTCAAGCCCGGCGTCACGGTCGTCGCCCAGGACGCCGCCGCCCTCGGGCGCACGGCCGCCGAGCGGCTATTCCGCCAGCTCGACGGCTCGCTCGTCACTCCGGAGCGCATCGAGCTCCCGACCCGTCTGATCACCCGCGGCTCGGGCGAACTGCCGCCCGCGGACTGACGATCGGTGCGCGGGCGGCAGGCAGCGCGCCGTCGGCCCGGCCGGCCTCCGTCCCGGCGTGCGCCTACTGGGCCGACGCCGTCAGGCCGCCCCGGCGCGGCCTCGCGAAGCCCTCCAGGTCCGCCCGGGTCAGGCCGGTCGCCCGGGCGACCTCGGCCATCTCGAGCGCGCCGCAGTCCAGTCCGCGCAGCAGATAGCCGCTCAGCGCCTTGGCGGTCGCCGGTTCGTCCATGACATCGCCACCGGTCCGGCCCGCGTACCGGACCAGGCGCGCCGCGGCCTGCTCGAAGCCCTCGCGATAGAAGGCGAAGACGGCCGCGTACCGGGTGGGCAGATGCCCGGGATGCATGTCCCAGCCCTGGTAGTAGGCGCGGGCCAGGGCCCGCCGGGTGAGCCCGTAGTGCAGCCGCCATGCCTCGTGGACCTTCTCGGTCGGGCCGACCGGCAGCACGTTGGTGGAGCCGTCGCAGACGCGCACTCCGGTGCCGGCGGCCGCGACCTGCATGACGGCCTTGGCGTGGTCGGCCGCCGGGTGGTCGCTGGACTGGTACGCGGCGGACACGCCGAGACAGGCGCTGTAGTCGAAGGTGCCGTAGTGCAGTCCGGTGGCGCGTCCCTCGGCGGCCTGGATCATGCGCGCGACGGTCGCCGTGCCGTCGGCGGCGAGGATGGCCTGGCTGGTCTCGATCTGGATCTCGAACCCGATCCGGCCGGGCTCCAGCCCGTGCGCCTCCTCGAACTCCTCCAGCAGCCGCACCAGGGCGGTGACCTGCTCGGGGTAGGTGACCTTGGGCAGGGTGAGCACGAGGCCCCGCGGGAGGCCACCGGCCTCCATCAGGCCGGTGAGGAAGATGTCGAGCGTGCGGATGCCCCGGTCCCGTACGGGCGCCTCCATGCACTTCATACGGATGCCCATGTACGGGGCCGCCGTGCCGTCGCGGAAGGCCTCGGCGATCAGTCGCGCCGCACGGGCGGCCGCCTGGTCCTCCTCCGGGTCCGGCCGCGATCCGTAGCCGTCCTCGAAGTCGACGCGCAGGTCTTCGACCGGTTCACGCTCCAGCTTCGCGCGGACGCGGTCGTGGACGGGCCCGGCGAGCTCGTCCGGGAGGCCGAGCACGGCGGCCAAGGACGCGGCGTCCGGGGCGTGTTCGTCGAGGGCGGCCAGGGCCGCCGCACCCCAGGAGCGCATGGTGTCGGCGGCGAAGACGTCCCCGGGGACGTAGACCGTGTGGACGGGCTGGCGCGTGCCCGGGTCACCGGGATAGCGGCGCTCCAACTCGGCGTCGACCGGGGTGAGGGAGGCGCCGATCGCCTCGCACACGGCACCCGGCAGGGTCGTCGCCGCCCGCTCCTGCTGGCCCTGACCCATCCGGCACCCTCCTGCTTTCCCCTGCACGGAATCAACAATTCGTTGAACGAAGCTATCCGCGGCTGTCGCCATGGGTCAACACCCTCGGAACCCGTGCGGCGGCTCCCGCTCCGGGGCGGACACTCCCCGCCCTCGCGCAGTTCACGCCCATCTCATCCGGCTCTGTCACACTACGGGCGCAGGGCTCGTCCGGCACCCGCCACAGAAGGAGCCTCCCGTGCCCCATCTCAACAGCGTCACGCGCCGTCTGGGCCTCAAGACGGCGGTGGCGGCCGCGGCCGTCCTGCCCGTGTCCGGTGCGGCACTGTCGTCGCAGGGCGCCTCGGTCTCGGACCGGCACGAGCGCCATCTGGAGGTCATGTCGTTCAACCTGCGGTACGCGAGCGACACGGGACGCCACAACTGGGCGGTCCGCCGCCCGGCGATGCGCGCGCTGCTGCGCGGCGAACGGCCGCATGTCATCGGCACCCAGGAGGGCCTGTACCACCAGGTGCGTGACATCGCGGCCGATCTCGGGGCGGAGTACGCGTGGCTCGGCACCGGCCGTGCGGGCGGCAGCCGTGACGAGTTCGTGGCCGTCTTCTACGACACGCGCCGGCTGACCCCGATGGAGTACGACCACTTCTGGCTCTCCGACACGCCCGACGTGATCGGCTCGAACACCTGGGGCGGTTCCTGTATCCGCATGGTCACCTGGGTCCGCTTCCGCGACGCGCAGCCGCCCGGGCGGGAGTTCTACGTCCTCAACACCCACCTGGACAACAAGAGCCAGTACGCACGCACGCGTGCCGCGTCCCTCATCGCCGATCGCATCGCCTGGCTCGACCGTGCCGTGCCGCTCGTGGTGACGGGCGACTTCAACGTGGCCGCCCACAAGAACCCCGTGTACGGCACCCTGCTCGGCGCCGGTCTCGTGGACACCTGGGAGATGGCGGCCGAACGCACCGCGCCCTACGGCACGTTCCACGGCTACCGCCCCCCGAAGCCGTACGGCGATCGCATCGACTGGATCCTGACCACCCCCGGCGTGACCGCGCACTGGGCCTGTGTCAACACCTTGGCCCCGGACGGGCGGTTCCCGAGCGACCACCTGCCGGTGCAGGCGTCGCTGACCCTTGGATGAACGAGGCCCCCGGGACCGTCGTCACGGTCCCGGGGGCCTCACAGCCGCGAAGTCGCTCAGCCCTTGCGGGCCTTGACCTCTTCGGTCAGCTGCGGGACGACCTCGAACAGGTCGCCGACCACGCCGTAGTCGACCAGGTCGAAGATCGGGGCCTCGGAGTCCTTGTTGATCGCCACGATCGTCTTCGAGGTCTGCATACCGGCGCGGTGCTGGATCGCACCGGAGATACCGGAGGCGATGTACAGCTGCGGCGACACGCTCTTACCGGTCTGGCCCACCTGGTTGGTGTGCGGGTACCAGCCGGCGTCGACGGCGGCACGCGAGGCACCGACGGCCGCACCGAGGGAGTCGGCGAGCGCCTCGATGATCGCGAAGTTCTCCGCGCCGTTGACACCACGGCCGCCGGAGACCACGATCGCGGCCTCGGTCAGCTCGGGGCGGCCCGTCGACTCACGCGGCGTACGGCCGGTGACCTTGGTGCCGGTCGCCTTGTCGGAGAACGTCACCGCCAGCTCCTCGACGCTGCCGGCGGCCGGAGCGGCCTCCACGGCGGCCGAGTTCGGCTTGACCGTGATGACCGGGGTGCCCTTGGAGACACGGGACTTGGTGGTGAAGGAGGCGGCGAACACCGACTGGGTGGCCACCGGGCCCTCGTCGCCGGCCTCCAGGTCGACGGCGTCGGTGATGATGCCGGAGCCGATGCGCAGCGCGAGACGGGCGGCGATCTCCTTGCCCTCCGCGGAGGACGGGACCAGGACGGCGGCCGGGGACACCTGCTCGTAGGCGGCCTGCAGCGCCTCCACCTTCGGCACGACCAGGTAGTCGGCGTACTCGGACGCGTCGTGGGTGAGCACCTTCACCGCGCCGTGCTCGGCGAGCGCGGCGGCCGTGCCGGCGGCACCGTTGCCGAGGGCGACGGCGACCGGCTCGCCGATGCGCCGGGCCAGCGTCAGCAGCTCCAGGGTGGGCTTACGGACGGCGCCGTCCACGTGGTCGACGTAGACGAGAACTTCAGCCATGGGAATGGATCTCCTTGCGGATTACGAAGTCTTCAGGGGCGGTCAGGCTGAGGAGCCTTAGATGAACTTCTGGCTCGCGAGGAACTCAGCGAGCTGCTTGCCGCCCTCGCCCTCGTCCTTGACGATGGTGCCCGCGGTGCGCGCCGGGCGCTCGGCGACGGCCTCGACCGCGGTCCAGGCGTTCTCGAGACCGACCTCGTCGGCCTCGATGTCCAGGTCCGAGAGGTCCCAGGACTCCACCGGCTTCTTCTTGGCCGCCATGATGCCCTTGAAGGACGGGTAGCGCGCCTCGCCCGACTGGTCGGTGACCGACACGACGGCCGGCAGGGACGCCTCCAGCTGCTCCGAGGCGGCGTCGCCGTCGCGGCGGCCCTTCACGGTGCCGTCCTCGACGGACACCTGGGACAGCAGCGTCACCTGCGGCACGCCCAGGCGCTCGGCCAGCAGCGCCGGCACGACACCCATGGTGCCGTCGGTGGAGGCCATGCCGGAGATCACCAGGTCGTAGCCGGCCTTCTCGATGGCCTTGGCCAGCACCAGCGAGGTGCCGATGGCGTCGGTGCCGTGCAGGTCGTCGTCCTCGACGTGGATCGCCTTGTCGGCACCCATCGACAGGGCCTTGCGCAGCGCGTCCTTGGCGTCCTCCGGACCCACGGTCAGCACGGTGACCTCGGCGTCGTCGGCGTCCTCCGCGATCTGCAGCGCCTGCTCGACAGCGTACTCGTCCAGCTCGGAGAGCAGACCGTCCACGTCGTCCCGGTCGACGGTCAGGTCATCGGCGAAGTGCCGGTCGCCAGTGGCGTCGGGCACGTACTTCACAGTGACAACGATCCTCAAGCTCACGCCGGCTCTCCTACTGCATCGTCATTTCTGGGCTGCCTTCTTGCAGGCAGCATAGGCGCCTGAAGCGGCCGATCCCGGTCGGGGCGACCCCGCGCTCCGAACGAAATATTACTCGCCAGTACACCTACTCCATGCCCGCTAAGCAAGCGCTTTGAACTGTGACCTTGGCAACGCTGCGTAACCGGCGAGTAGGTTCAGTCACGCAGCCCGTTGAAGCGCCCCTGGTGGTAGAGCAGCGGGCGGCCGGTGCCGGACGGGTCGCCGTGGACGACCTCGGCGACCACCAGGCGATGGTCGCCTGCGGGCACCCGTGCCACCACACGGCAGACGAGCCAGGCCAGCACGTCGTCCAGCACGGGGACACCGTGCGGCCCCTCGCGCCAGCCGGTGGGCGCACCGAAGCGGTCGGCCCCGCTACGGGCGAAGGTGCCGGCCAGCGCCTCCTGATGCTCGCCGAGTATGTGCACGCCGACATGGCCGGCTTGGGAGACGGCGGGCCAGCTGGAGGCGCCGAGGCCGATACCGAAGGAGACGAGCGGAGGCTCGGCGGAGACGGAGGTGAGGGAGGTGGCGGTGAAGCCGACCGGGCCGTCGTCCCCCCGGGCGGTGATCACCGCGACTCCCGCGGCATGCCGGCGGAAGACCGCGCGCAGCAGGTCCGGGGAAGCGAGCCGGGTGGCGTCGAGGCCGGGCGTTGCCGTCATGGAGCTGTCCTTCTGCGAGAGAGGCGTGGAGGAGGAACCGTGGCCGGTCACCGGGCCGGACAGCAGGCACTCGAGGTGCGGGCCAGGTCCACATGGACACGCTCGAAGAGAAGGAGTTCCGGGGGCATACGGTCAGACTGACGATAGGTGGTGCGCGCAGTCAAGTGCGCACCGGGATCCGGGAGATGAGTCACCGGCTGCCTCACGGTTCACCTCATATGGTGTCAAAATACCCGGCGGCGCTCGCCGGGGGCCTCACACGGCCTCGCCCAGGGCGGCGATGACGTCCGCCCTGCGGGGCTGCCCCGTCGCCCGCCGTACGATGCGCCCGTCCGCGTCCAGGACGAGCACGGTCGGCGTCTTGAGGATGCCGAGCGCGCGGACGAGTTCGAGCCGCTGCTCGGCGTCGATCTCCACATGAGCGACCCCGGGCACCATCCCGGCGACCTGTGCGAGGACGCGCCGCGTGGCCCGGCAGGGCGCGCAGAAGGCGCTGGAGAACTGGACCAGCGTCGCCCGCTCGCCGAGCCCCTGACCCAACTCGGTCGCCCCGAGCCGCGTTTCCTCGTCCCGCCCGCGCACGCTCACTCTCCCGCTCCGCCGCCACCGCGGCACATCGCCGACGCCCGCCCGGGGCAAGCACGGCCACATGTCACACATCCGGTCATTCTCCGTTGCAGCGTCCATGGGTCCGCAATGATTCCCGCGGGCGGTATCCGCCCGTAGGACACGTGACCCCGACACAAGGAATATGACCAGACGAAAAGCTCACGATGGGTCATACCGCTGACGTGATGAGGATCTCGCCGCACACGGGCGCCAGAACTGGCCCCTCGTCCGTTCTTGGGGCACGATCTGCGAGACGCCGTAAACCTACGGCTGCGTAACTTCCGCCGGGAGTCCCTTCCCAGGCAGAGAGAAGGGTCCACCGCGTCCATGGCTGAGCTCGTCTACCGCCCCGTCATCGGTCTCGCCCTCACGATGTTCAAGGCATGGGACCTGAAGATCGACTGCAAGGGCTCGGAGAACATCCCGCGCTCGGGCGGTGCGGTGCTGGTGAGCAATCACATCAGCTATCTGGACTTCATCTTCAATGGCCTGGCGGCCCTGCCGCAGAAGCGCCTGGTCCGCTTCATGGCCAAGGAGTCCGTCTTCCGGCACCGGATCTCCGGCCCGCTGATGCGCGCCATGAAGCACATCCCGGTGGATCGCAAGCAGGGCGAGGCCGCCTATGCGCACGCGCTGGACTCGCTGCGGTCGGGCGAGGTCATCGGCGTCTTCCCCGAGGCCACGATCTCCCAGTCGTTCACCCTGAAGAGCTTCAAGTCGGGCGCGGTACGGCTGGCCCAGGAAGCGGGCGTCCCGGTGGTCCCGATGGCGGTCTGGGGCACCCAGCGGCTGTGGACCAAGGGCCACCCACGCAACCTCAAGCGCAGCCACACTCCGGTCACCATCCGGGTCGGTGAGCCGATCGAAGCCCCGCGGGACTCGTACGCGGGCGCGCTCACCCGCCAGCTGCGCGGGCGCGTCCAGGAGCTGCTGGAGACCGCCCAGCGCGCCTACCCCGGACGCCCGAAGGGGCCCGAGGACGCGTGGTGGCTGCCGGCCCACCTCGGCGGCACCGCTCCGACCATGGAGGAACTGCGCGCCGCCGAGGCGCACTGAGCCGGATCAGGCGGGGCGCGCACCGCGACTCGCGCCCCGGGGCTCAACTTCTCCGGCATTTCGGCAAGTTCGGCACCGGCCCCGGTCACTCACCGCCCGTGCTCCCTCGGCGCCGGGCCCGTTCACGAGCGTCGTCGCCCGCCTCAGAGCGCGGCGGGGAGCGCCTTCCAGAGGGCCGGCCGGTCGGGTGCGGCTCTGAGGGCGTCCAGTACGGCGGGATGAGGTTCGGCATACAGGTCCGGGTAGTCCACCTCGCCGGACTTCTCGTCGGGGACCCAGGCCAGCCGCTCCCCGTCCAGGGAGAACCGGGCGTCCACCCCGGGCTTGTTCCCGCGGGGATCCTGCCGGTGCCAGGCACCGTGGAACCGGACGGCGACCAGTCCGTGCACGGCATGGCCGCTGCCGTCGTCGTGCAGCAGCCGCTGGTAGCACAAGGCCACCGGGATGTCCTCCGCGCGCAGCAGCGCGGCCAGGGCGTGCGCCTTGGCGTAGCAGACACCGGTGCGCTCCCGGAGGACGTCGGAGGCGCGCCAGGTGACGCGCAGGTCACCGCTGTCGGCGGAGTGCGGGATGGTGTCGCGTACGAACTCATAGGCGGCTTGCGCATAGGCATACGAGTCCGCCACCTGCCCGGCCAGACGCATGGCCGTTGCGCGCACCACCGGATGATGATGGTCGATGACGTCGTCCGCGGCCAAATAGTCGGACAGGTCCGGCGTTTGCTGGATCATCTCCATGGTTTCAGAGCATAGGAATGCGGCCGATCGAAGGTCAATGACCTTTCGATCGGCCGCATATTTATGCGGGAGGCGAGCCAACGGCCGAAGGACGCCTAGCGCGCCATCTCCTCCTTCAGCGCCGCCAGGAACCGGTCCACGTCGTCCTCGGTGGTGTCGTAGGCGCACATCCAGCGGACGACGCCGGCGGCCTCGTCCCAGAAGTAGAACCGGAACCGCTGCTGCAGCCGCTCGCTCACCTCGTTCGGGAGCTTGGCGAAGATGCCGTTGGCCTGCACCGGGTAAAGGATCTCCACCCCGTGCACGGACCGCACGCCCTCCGCGAGCCGCTGTGCCATCTCGTTGGCGTGACGCGCGTTGCGCAGCCACAGATCCTTGGCCAGCAGGGCCTCCAGCTGCACCGACACGAAGCGCATCTTCGACGCGAGCTGCATCGACAGCTTGCGCAGGTGCTTCATATGGCTGACGGCGTCCTGGTTGATCACGACGACGGCCTCGCCGAACAGCGCGCCGTTCTTCGTGCCGCCCAGCGAGAGGATGTCGACGCCGACCGCGTTGGTGAACGCCCGCATCGGCACGTTCAGGGAGGCGGCCGCGTTGGCTATCCGGGAGCCGTCCAGGTGCACCTTCATCCCGTGGGCGTGGGCGTGCTCGCAGATCGCGCGGATCTCGTCGGGCGTGTAGAGGGTGCCCAGCTCGGTGCTCTGGGTGATCGAGACGACCTGTGGCATGGCGCGGTGCTCGTCGTCCCAGCCGTACGCCTGCCGGTCGATCAGCTCGGGGGTGAGCTTGCCGTCGGGCGTGGGCACGGTGAGCAGCTTGAGGCCGCCCATGCGCTCGGGGGCGCCGCCCTCGTCGACGTTGATGTGCGCGCTCTCCGCGCAGATCACCGCTCCCCAGCGGTCGGTGACGGCCTGGAGCGCGACGACGTTCGCGCCGGTGCCGTTGAACACCGGGAACGCCTCGGCTGTGGAGCCGAAGTGACCGCGGATAATCTGCTGGAGGTTCTCGGTGTAGACGTCCTCGCCATACGCGACCTGGTGCCCGCCGTTGGCCACGGCCAGGGCGGCGAGCACCTCCGGGTGGGCCCCGGCGTAGTTGTCGCTGGCGAAACCGCGGACCTCCGGGTCGTGACGGCGGCGCGCGTCGGTCTTGGGGGGGTTCACGGCTTCTCGGTCAGCCACAGGCGTTTTCCGTTCACTTCCGCGGCGGGCTCGCTCCAGACGCCGGTGATGGCCTCGGCCAGGTCCTTGACGTCCGTGAAGCCCGCGAACTTCGCATTGGGGCGCTCCGCGCGCATCGCGTCGTGCACCAACGCCTTCACCACCAGGATCACAGCTGCCGACGTCGGCCCCTGCTCGCCCCCGGCCTTGCGGAAGTAGTCGGCCATCGCCAGCGTCCAGGCCTCGGCGGCGGCCTTGGCGGCGGCGTAGGCGGCGTTGCCCGCGGTGGGCTTGCTCGCACCCGATGCGCTGATCAGGACGTAGCGGCCGCGCTCGCTGCGCTGCAGCGCCTCGTGGAACGCGAGGGAGGTGTGCTGCACGGTGCGCACGAGCAGCAGTTCGAGGAAGTCCCAGTCGTCGAGGCTGGTCTTGGTGAAGGTCTCGCTGCCGCGCCAGCCGCCGACCAGGTGCACCAGCCCGTCGACCCGCCCGAAGTCCTTCTCGACATGGGTGGCCCAGTCACGGGTGGACTGCAGGTCGAGCAGGTCCACCGTGTCCCCGGTGACCGTCGAGCCGCCGAGCGCGTAGCGAGCCGCGTCGACGGCCTCCGCGAGCCGCTCGGGGTCGTTGTCCGAGGCCACGACGGTCGCGCCCGCCTCGGCCAGCCTCAGCAGCGTCGCCCGGCCGGCCGCTCCGCCCGCGCCGGCCACCGCGATCACCGCGCCACTCAGTGGTCCGTTCCCGTTCCGCATGGTCCTCGCCTCCCGAACAGCGTCCGCTGCATCAGCCGTACCCACGGCGCGGGCGCTCACGCGGCGACTCGCTCGGCGGTCTCCGCGGTGATGCCCTTGGTGGAGGCGATCACGTTCTTCAGCTTCTTCTGGAGCGCCTCATAGAACATGCTCAGGGGAAACTCGTCCGCAAGCACGTCGTCCACGAGCTTGCGCGGCGGCTGGCTCAGGTCGAGGGCCTCGGGGCCCTTGGCCCACTTGGAGCCCGGGTGCGGGGCCAGGTAGGTGGAGACCAGCTCGTAGGCGGCGAACCAGTGCACGAGCTTCGGGCGGTCGATGCCGTCCCGGTACAGCGTCTCGATCTCGGCGCACAGCTGGTTGGTGATCTCCGGCGCACGCTGCCAGTCGATGGAGAGCTTGTTGTCGGTCCAGCGCACCACGTCGTGCTTGTGCAGGTAGGCGAAGAGCAGCTGGCCGCCGAGGCCGTCGTAGTTGCGGACGCGCTCACCGGTGACGGGGAAGCGGAACATACGGTCGAAGAGCACCGCGTACTGCACGTCACGGCCCTGCGGGAAGCCATCGGCATCCAGCCGCACGGCCTCCTTGAAGGCGGTGAGGTCGCAGCGCAGCTCCTCCAGGCCGTACATCCAGAACGGCTGGCGCTGCTTGATCATGAACGGGTCGAACGGCAGGTCGCCGTGGCTGTGGGTGCGGTCGTGGACCATGTCCCAGAGGACGAACGCCTGCTGGCAGCGCTCCTGGTCGTGCACCATGGCGGCGATGTCCTCGGGCAGCTCGAGGCCCAGGAGGTCGACGGCCGCCGCGGTGACCCGGCGGAAGCGCGCGGCCTCACGGTCGCAGAAGATGCCGCCCCAGGAGAAACGTTCCGGCGCCTCACGCACGGCGATGGTCTCCGGGAAGAGGACGGCCGAGTTGGTGTCGTAGCCGGCCGTGAAGTCCTCGAAGGTGATGCCGCAGAACAGCGGGTTGTCGTAGCGGGTGGCCTCCAGCTCGGCGAGCCACTCCGGCCACACCATGCGCAGGACGACCGCCTCGAGGTTGCGGTCGGGGTTGCCGTTCTGCGTGTACATCGGGAAGACGACCAGGTGCTGGAGGCCGTCCTGGCGGTCGGCGGCGGGCTGGAAGGCCAGCAACGAGTCCAGGAAGTCGGGGACCTGGAAGCCCCCGTCGGCCCACCGGCGCAGGTCCTTGACGAGCGCCTCGTGGTAGGCGGCGTCGTGCGGCAGCAGCAGCGCGAGCTCCTCGACGGCCCGCACCACATCGCTCACGGCCTCCTCGACGGCCGTACGCTCGGGGGCGCCCTCGGCGTCGAAGTCGATCGAGCCGTCCTTGGACTGCCATGGCCGGATCCGCTCCACGGCACCCTTGAGCACGGGCCAGGCCGGGTGGTCCACCACCTTGTCCTGCGGAGGAACCTTCCCCTCCGTACCCACCTGCACAAGAATTTCCGTCATGACCCATCCTCCGCGGAAGAACCTCAAGTAGGGACACCGTATGCGGCGAGTGTTTCTCCCAGCAAGAGGACGATCGGGAAATTATCCTGCCCGCTCCCATCCACACCGCTCTTTTTCCTGCCGGGAACCGAAGCGTGCGTGACATCCGCGACACATCGGCGGGGCGCGAAGAGGCCGCGACGGCGCATGGGCAGTCGTACGTTTTCGGCCATCCCAGGAGGCGGCGGGCGATCGGGGCGACGGTCAACGGCGGTATGACGCGCCCACCCTGGAGTGACACCCGCCCGGCTCTGTCCATCCGGTTTCGCGCCGCGCCATGCGCCCGTTGCCCCGTACAGGAGCGGGTTCAGCTCACACCGGGACCACTAGGCTGCGCCCTGCCGCGACGGTGCGGGAACGCCTCGCGGCAGCCGAGCCGCCGTCGACGGAAGCGAGTTGAACCTTGAACTTCCTCACCATCGGTCACCGCGGAGTCATGGGTGTCGAACCCGAGAACACCCTCCGGTCGTTTGTCGCCGCGGAGCGTGCGGGCCTCGATCTGATCGAGCTCGATCTGCATCTGAGCAAGGACGGCGCCCTCGTGATCATGCACGACGCCGAAGTGGACCGGACGACCGACGGCACCGGGCCGATCGCCGAGAAGACCGTCGCCGAGCTGCGCGCGCTCGACGCGGGCCTCGGTGAGCGGGTCCCCGTCTTCGAGGAGGTCCTGGACGCGGTGCGGACACCGCTCCAGGCGGAGATCAAGGACGTGGCCGCGGCGCGGGCACTGGCCGAGGTGATGCACCGCCGGGACCTCGTCGGCCGGGTCGAGGTGTCGTCGTTCCAAGCAGAGGCGATCACCGAGATCGCCCGGCTGGTCCCCGGCGTGCGCACCGCGCTGATCGCCGGCCGCTACGGCACCGACGTGGTGGACGAAGCCGTCGCGGCGGGGGCGGGGACCGTCTGCCTCAACATCCGCCGGCTGACCCTGGAGGTCGTCGAGCACGCGCGCAAGGCGGACCTGAGGATCATCGCCTGGGTCGTGAACACCCTGGACCATCTGCGGCTCGTCCGCGCCCTGGAACTGGACGGCGCGACCACGGACTACCCGGAGATCAGGCGCACCGGCCGCTTCACCGCCTGAGGTCGCCGCGAACGTACGTACGGCCCCGCTCGAACGGTTTCCCGCACCGCCGCAGGCCCGGCGTGCACGTCGCGCCGTGCATCGCGCAGGAGGTCAGACCAGCGGCTTGACCAGCAGTTCGAACTGGAGGTCGTCGCGCTGCGGGATGCCGAAGCGCTCGTCGCCGTACGGGAAGGGGGTCATCCGTCCCGTACGGCGGTAGCCGCGCCGCTCGTACCAGGCGATGAGGTCGTCGCGGACGGAGATCACCGTCATGTGCATCTCCGTGACGCCCCAGGTCGCACGGGCCATGCGCTCCGCCTCGGCGATCACCGTCTTGCCCAGGCCCTCGCCCTGGAGCGTGGGGCTCACCGCGAACATGCCGAAGTAGGCGGCCTCCCCGCGGTGTTCGAGCTGGCAGCAGGCGACGACCACGCCGTCGCGCTCGACCGTGAGCAACCGGCTGCCGGGCGACTCGATGACCTGGAGCACGCCCGCCGGGTCGGTCCGCTGTCCCTCCAGGATGTCCGCCTCGGTCGTCCATCCGGCCCGGCTGGCGTCGCCGCGGTAGGCCGACTCGATCAGCGCGACCAGCGCGTCGACGTCACCTTGGGTGGCGTCGCGGAAGATCAGGCCTGTGGTGGCGGTGGCGGCGCTCTCCATGGGTTTGTTCCTCCGATCAGTGGCGCGGCGCGGGCACCGTTGAGCGTAACGCTCCCGCTAGGCTCCGTTTGCATGGTCCACGTACTGAACAGCCGCGTTCTCCTGCGTCCCACCGACCCCGAGCGTTCCCGGGCGTTCTACGGCGAGAAACTCGGGCTGGCGGTCTACCGGGAGTTCGGTGCGGGCCCGGAACGCGGGGTCGTGTACTTCCTCGGCGGTGGCTTCCTCGAGGTCTCCGGCCGCGGTGAGACACCGCCCTCCCCTGCGCTGAGGCTCTGGCTCCAGGTGCAGGACGTCACGGCCGCGCACAAGGAGCTGGCCGGTGCCGGCGTCGAGATCGTGCGACCCCCGGTCAAGGAGCCGTGGGGACTGATCGAGATGTGGATCGCGGACCCGGACGGCACCCGGATCGTGCTGGTGGAGATCCCGGCCGATCATCCCCTGCGCCACCGTCCCGGCATCTGATGCCGTCGCCGGGGCGGGGGGCATAGCCTGCTGGAGGGGTGCGCGTCACGGGAGGACCCCATGAAGCTCGAGAAACCGGTGACCGGCGGACCGTGCTGGGCCGAACTGGGGACCAGCGATCTGGCGGCGGCCGAGCGGTTCTACACCGAGCTGTTCGGCTGGCGTCCGGAGACGGATCCCCGGCAGGAGTCGGGCGGTTACACGGTCGCCCACCTCGGTGACGCGGCGGTCGCGGCCCTTGCCCCGCTGCACCAGGAGGGGCAGCCGGTCGCCTGGAACGTGGCGTTCTCGGTGAACGACGCCGACGCGGCGGCCGAGGCGGTGCGGGCGGCGGGCGGCACGCTGATCCTGGGGCCGCTGGACATCCACGACGCGGGCCGCTTCACGGTCGCCGTCGATCCGGGCGGCGCGGCCTTCCAGATGTGGCAGCCGAGGGGCTTCCCGGGTGCGGGGCTGTTCAACGCGCCGGGCACGCTCGGCTGGGTGGAACTGCTGACCCGCGCCCCGGACCGGGTCACCGACTTCTACACGACGGTCTTCGGCTGGAGCGTGAACCCCTCCGAGTACTACACGCAATGGGGCGTCGCCGGCGCCGACTTCGGCGGCATGATGACCATGGGCGACCGGTTCCCGCCCGAGGTGCCGTCGCACTGGCTGCCGTACTTCGCGGTCGAGGACGTGGACGCCATGGCGTCCGTCGCCACGGGCGCGGGCGGGAGCATCCTCATGGAACCTACATCGCTCCCGGGCGGGCGTCGTATCGCCCTCCTGAAAGACCCGGAGGGCGCGATCTTCGGTATCTACACGGCCCCCGAGGAGAGCCGGGCATGACGCCCCACGGGGTCAGTCCCCGGGCCGGTCCTCCGGCGGTGTCTCCAGGGTCCACACATGCACGGCGTCGCGGGACGCGGACAGGGTGAACCAGGTGCCGTCACCCACCGCGGTGGGCGGGCAGGTGACCGGGAACGGGTAGGTGATCTGCACGAGTTCACGCGTCCCCGAGGGGTCGATGAGCCAGTGCCGGCCCTCGCACCACTCCTCGTCGCCCTCGACGGTCAGGGCAGCGCCTCGTCGTTGTCCGGCTCGGCGTCGGGATGCCTGGGAGCGGCGTCCCACTCGGCGCCCTCCAGGACAAGCCCACGGGTGTCACGCACGGCGAGTGCTTCCTGACAGTGGGTCACGGTCATGAGCCGCTCGCCCGAGGGGCTCACGCTCAGCAGGGCGAGGTCGCCCTCGAAGTGATCGACGCCGAGCTCTTGTCCGTCCCAGCGGCCCCAGCGCAGGGGCGCCCCGTCCTGCCCTTCGCCGATGCTCAGCCCCATCTGCTGCGGATCGGCCGGGTCGGGCAGGTGGAAGCTGCCGGACGCCGCGGCCTCGGCGTCCGCCCGGGCGAGCACGCGCCCGTCCGCCACGTCCAGGACCAGCCACTCGTCGACGTGTCCGGGCTCAGCTCGCCTTCGGGCAGCGGACCGCGTATGTGCGCCCAGACGAGCTTCCCGTCGGCCGAGAACCCGGCCGAGCCGCGCTCCGGGTACCGATGGTCCTCGCGGTCCGCGTAGTCGTCGTACGACTGGTGCATCTCCAGGCAGGCGCCGTACCAGCAGCCGTGCCGGACCTCCCAGCGCGTCGCGCCGGACGGCTCCACCGCCCGCACCGCGTGGACACCCGCCAAGACCGCCAGGCTCGCGTCCGGCGCGACCGCCCAGGGCCCGCGCCGGCGTGGCCAGGGCGCGGGAAAGCGGACCTCGGCGTCGGACGGTGTGAGCGCGGTGTCGTCCAGGGGCTGGGCCACGATCGCGTCGTCGTCCCGCTGGACGAGCATCCGGCGCCCGGGCGGACCGAGCAGGGCCGGGGTGTCGCTCTGCGCCGAGGGCATGAGAGCGGGGACGGTGGCATGGAGCCGGGCACGAGCAGGCACGCGAATCTCCCAGGGACGGCGAGGTTCCGCGAACCCTACGGCGCGCCTCGGACAGTGCGGCCGACCGGGCAGGCGGGGGCTTGACCTCAAGTGCGCTTGAGGCAGAAGGCTCTGCTCATGACCGCACAGGACGATCACGCAGAGATCACCCTGCTCGTCGACCGGTTCTTCCGGGCGCTGGACGAGCGGACGTTCGCAAGTGGCTGGACCGACGACTTCCTCACCGAGGACTCCGGCATGGAAACGCCCTTGGGCACCTTCCACGGGGCCGTTGCCGTCCGCGCCACGGAGGAGGCGCTCGGCCGCTACGACCGCACGCAGCACCTCGTGTCCGGGGTCGTCGTCGACGCGGCCGCCGGGGCCGACCGCGCAGGCGCCTCCTGGAACGCTCTGATGACCCATGTGCACGACGACGCCACACTCCGGGAGTACGGGGCCGGCACCGATCCGCTCTTCACCGTCGGCGGCCGTTTCGACGCAGAGCTGCGCCGGACCTCCGGGGGCTGGCGCTTCAGCCATGTGACGGTCCGGCCGATATGGACGAGGGGCCGCCCGCCTCTGGGTGTGGGCGCTTAGGCCCTGTCGGTGCTGCGCGGCCCGGTGCGGCCGGTCCGCGCGCCACGGTCGGGTCGGCGGTGGGCGCTCAGCCGCGCGGTGCGCCGAGCCGTCCCTCCAGCTGGAACAGCAACTCCCCGAGCAGCGACGCGAGCTGCGACTGTTCCTGGCCGTCCAGGCCGGAGAGGACCGCCGTCTCGTAGGTGAGCTGCTCGGGCAGGACGGCGTCGACCAGGTCGTGGCCCGCGTCGGTGAGGCGGACATGGGCGACCCGGCGATCCCGGGTGTCGCCGCGCCGCTCGACCAGTCCGCGTTCGGTGAGCTGCTTGAGGCGCTTGGTGACCGCGGCGCCGGAGGAGAACGTCTCACGGGCGATCTCACCAGGCGTCAGCTCGTGGCCGGTACGCCGCAGCGTGCCGAGGACGTCGAACTCGGGCCGGGTGAGCCCCGCGCGGCGCAGCGGTGCGTCCTCGGCCTGCTGGAGCAGGGCGGCGCAGCGGTTGACCCGCCCGATGATCTCCATGGGACCGGTGTCGATGTCGGGGCGGACGGCCTGCCACTGGCGCACCACGCCGGCGACGGTGTCGCTGACGCGGCCACGCCCGACCACGGCACCGGCGGCCGCAGCGGCAGGGCCAGGTGCCCCCGGCCCGACAGCCTCTCGTCCGTCCGCGTCCTCGCCGCCCGCGGCCGCAGCCCGTCCGTTCCCTGCCGTCATGCCCGTGCGCCTTCCGCGGTGTGCAGTCCCTGCCGTCGTACCGTCGCGGCGAGCGTACGGTGTCCGGCCTGTTCGGCGCGCAGCACCCGCTCCTGCGGCAGGGCGCGCTGCCACCACTCGCCGGCCGCCGCGTCGGCCACGGCGCGCAGGTCCACCACCGCGGCGGCGAGACCACGGCGCGCGGTCTCCAGGGAGCCCGGTTCGGGGTGCTCCGCGGCCACCGCACCGCTGGCGTGCACCCGGGCCCGCTCCAGGTCGGCGAGGGCGTTCTCGATACGGTCACCGGCGCGCCGGTTGGTGACGGCGACGGCAGCGACGAAGCCGAGGAGCGCTCCGACGAGCGTGTCCAGGACGCGGTCGGCCATCAGCGTGCCGGGCTCCTGGTAGTGGGCGAACTCGGTGATGAGCAGGGCCATCGGGGTCACGCAGACGCTGCCGAGCCAGTAGTTGCGGCCGATCAGCGCCTCGGCGCCGAAGTTGAGCGCGAGGCCGCACAGCACGAGGGACAGCCGGCTCTGGTGGGCGAGCGGTGCGATGGCAGCGAACAGCAGAACGCCGACCAGATTGCCTACGACGCGCTGGACGCCGCGGCTCCAGGTGAGGGTGACGTTGGCCTGGTAGAGCGAGGCGGCGGTCACCAGCGCCCAGTAAGGGCGACCGACGCCGAACGCGAGCGAGGCGTATCCGGCCAGCGCGCAGCCGATCGCGGTGCGCAGGGCGAGGGGACCGAGCGGGCCGAGCCTGCGATGCAGCGGGGGCGCCAGGCTGTCGAGTTCGGCCTCGACACCGAGGAGTTCGTCGGCGGCCTCGCCGAGGTCGTCCGGCTGCGGCACCGGCCCGGTGCCGCGCAGGGCTCGGGCCCAGACCCGCAGTCGCTCGGGGTCGCTGTCGGCGGGTGCCGCGAGTGCGACCTCGGCCCGGACGACGAGCCGCTCCAGGGCGCGCCGCGGCGCCGAACGGGCCCCGGTGGACAGCAGCGACTGCCAGGCGGTGTGCACCGCGGCCGCCGCACCGGCCCGGGCGGCGTCCGTACCGGTCTCGGTGAACGCTGCGGTCGCGGTCAGCGCGTGGGCGGTGGCCCGGCGCTCGGGTCCGTGGGGCCGCAGCAGGCCGGGGGCCATGCCGACGATCCAGGACCAGGCACCCCCTGCGGCGGCGAGGGCCAGATGGCCGGGCACCTGGCCGAGTGTCTGCGGGACGAACAGCGATGCCGAGCTGATGAAGGTGAAGATCACGTTCCCGGGCGGGCCGATCCGGGTCGCGTCGCAAAGCACCTTCTGCACGGCCGCGAGCAGGGCGCCGACGGTCACCAGCACCACCGCGTCCGTGGTGAGCGAGGCGGCGAGCAGGGCGACGGCGAGGCCGCCGAGCATGCCGAGGACGACCAGGGCGAGCGTGCGGGCACGGGCGGCGTACGGGCGGCTGTGCCCGTAGAGGGCGCAGAGGGCGCCCGCCATGGTGTAGGCCGCGAGGTCGAGGCGGCCGAGGGCGAGCAGGGTCAGGTTCGGTGGGGCGACCGCGGCGACCACGCTCAGCGCGGGCTTGAACCAGATCTCCGACGGCCTGCCGAGACGCAGAAGGCCGGACACGGGAAGCGGCAGGACACGGGAGGTTCTGGGGGGCGCACTGCTCATACCCAGAAGTTTAGCAGGTGTTTTACTCGTAAATGATTCTCATGCCGCACCCCACGACCTGCGCCGCGTCCCCCACGCTCCCCCGGCGTACCCCTGTGCGCTCGCTTGCGCACCGTCGGTGACGGGCATGCCCCCTGAGTCCGTCTCAGTGTCGAGCGGGAGGTGCGCGGTGCACGGACCGGCTTCGCCCGGCTGGCTGCTCGTCGCGCTGTGCGCGGCGACCGGTGCCTACTGTCTGCTGCGCATGCGCAGCGCCGTCGAGGAGCAGCGCCGGGCGGCGGGAGGTGAGGCGCTGATGGGGTTCGGCATGGCGGTCATGGCGGTGCCCACAGCGGTCGTGGTGCCGCCGCACTGGGTCTGGGTCGCCTACGCCGTCGTCTTCGGCGGGGCCGCGTTGCGGGCCCTTTGGGCGGCCCGGACGAGCACCCACCATCTGCACCACCTGGTGGGTGCCGTGGCGATGGTCTACATGGCGGCGGCGATGGCTTCCTCGCCCGGGCACCACGAGCACGGGGGCGTTGTGCCCCTGACCGGGGCACTCCTGCTCTACTTCACGGTCTATGTGCTGTGGTCGGGGGTGCGGCTGGTGCCGGTGACCGCGGTGGCCACGGCCGGGGGTGCGCGGCCCGTGGGCTGGGGCGACCGTCCTGAGCTCGCACGGGTGTGCAGGCTGTCCATGGCGATCGGGATGCTGGCGATGCTTCTGACCCTCTGAAGCGCTCCGAAGTACTCCGGAACGGGCGATCGCGCGGGCACACCGGCCACGTACGAGACGGCCCAACGAAACCGTGGTGTACGTCACTTTGGCGCGACAGCACGTATCCCGTGGCGCCGCCCGGCTCATAGGCTTCGGCCCATGATGGTCCCCGCGGCACTGTTGCTGCTCGGCGCCCTGACCGCCGTGCTCGCTCCGCGGCTGCTCGCCCGGGCGGACTGGCCGGACCGGGAACCGGTGGTCGCGTTGTGGGTGTGGCAGTGCGTGGTGGCGGCCGTACTGGTGTGCTGCGCGCTGTCGATGACCATCAGCGCTGCCGCGGCCTGGACCGCCGTACGGGGCCATGTGTTCGCCACCGCACCGCACGGCGTCGTGGACGCCTATGCGCTGGGCACCGGAAACACCTGGGCCGCGACGACCGCCGTGGCGCTGGCGTGCGGCGGGGTGTGGACGGCGGCGATGCTGGTGCGGGAGGTCGTACGAGCGCAGGCGCGCCGTCGGCGCAGCCGGGCCGAACTGCTCGTGCGCGCCCCGCAGTTGCCCGGCGAGGAGCCCGGCAGCGACCGGCTGGTGGTGCTGGAGGGGGAGCGCCCGGACGCCTGGTGGCTGCCCGGAGCGCCGCCCCGGCTGGTCATCACCACGGCCGCGTTGCGCCGGCTCAAGGGCAGCCAGCTGGACGCGGTGCTCGCTCATGAGCAGGGCCACGCACGGGCGCGGCACGACTGGCTGCTGCACTCCTCGGCCGCCCTGGCCAACGGGTTCCCGCAGGTGCCGGTCTTCGCCGCGTTCCGCGACGAGATGCACCGGCTGGTCGAGCTCGCGGCCGACGACATGGCGTCGCGCCGTCACGGCCGCCTCACCACCGCGCTCGCGCTGGTGGAACTCAACGAGGACCGGGGCGTGTTCGGGCCCTGCGCCACCCCGCACTCCCATGTGCCGCAGCGTGTCCACCGTCTTCTGACTCCGCCGGACCGGCTGCCGGCGGCGCACCGGCTCAGGCTCACGGCGACGGCGGCGCTGGTTCCGGTGATTCCGGTGCTGGTGGCGTTCGTACCGGGACTGCGGGCCCTGGGATAGCCATCGGTCGCACGCGGCCGGGGTGGCCCGTCGGGCGCCGCGCTCCGGCGAGAAGCGGTCCTTGACCCGTGCGGACCGGTCCCGAAGGATCGGCCCATGACGATCAAAGCTGTGCTCTTCGACTTCTCCGGGACGCTTTTCCGTATCGAGTCGACCGAGTCATGGCTGCGCGCCACGACGACGGAGGCCGGACTTGCCCTGCCCGAGGCGGAGTTGATCCACGCGGCCAAGCGGCTGGAGTCGGCGGGCGCGCTGGCCGGCGGCGCCGCTCCCACCGCTCCCCTGCCGGACGACCTGGCCGCGCTGTGGGCGGTGCGGGACCGCAGCGCCGAGGCGCACCGGGCCGCGTTCACCGGCCTCTCCCGTCAGGTGCCGCTGCCGGACCCGCGGCTGCATGACGCCCTCTACGACCGCCATATGACGCCTGCCGCCTGGCGGCCCTACCCGGACACGACCGAGGTTCTCGGCGCACTGCGGGAGCGGGGCGTGGCCGTCGGCGTGGTCAGCAACATCGGCTGGGACCTGCGACCGATCTTCCGCGAGCACGGGGTCGCCCCCTACGTGGACGCATACGTGCTGTCGTACGAGCACGAGATCCAGAAGCCGGACACCCGGCTGTTCGCCCTCGCCTGCGACGCGCTCGGGGTGGCTCCGCAGCACACGCTGATGGTGGGGGACGACCGCCGCGCCGACGGCGGCGCGGCGGACCTGGGCTGCGCGGTGCACTTCGTCGATCATCGCCCGGTGACCGAACGCCCGGACGGGCTCCGTCCCGTGCTGGACCTGATCGACTGAGCCGGCCGTCCGGCCGCGCTCAGCTCTCGTAGTCCTCGACCTGCGACGCCGGGCGGACGCGGGCGTCGTCAGGGTTCTCGCCGAACTCGGCCTTGGCTCGGCGCTGGCGCAGCAGGTCCCAGCACTGATCGAGCGCGTGTTCCAGTTCGGTGAGCCGCTCGTGCTCCGTCACACTGTCGATCCGACCGGACTGCAACGCGTCACGCAGGCCGCGCTCCTCGTCCACCATCGCCGAGATCCGGGTCAGGATCTGCTCTTGGTCCATGTGCGTATGCCTCCTCTGGGACTCGTGCCCACTCTAGGGACCGTTGAGCGCCACTGCGAGACCTGACCGAGACCGCGACACGCGAGGAGGGCGGGGGTGGGGTGCGAGTTCTCGGGGCAGGTCCGGCGCGGGCGGGTACGGCCGACGCTCGGCACGGAGGCATGACCGGTGCCTGCCCTGGATCATCCCCCGCGTGACCCAGGGCAGGCGTCCCCGGAACCGGCCCGCCGGGCACGGTCCGGATGCGCTGAGTATAGTTGGCTGGCAGCCAGTCAACGCAGGAGTCCAGGATGTCCCCGCGCAGCGCCTCGGTCAATGAAGAATTGCGGCGGCGTTCCCGCGAGCGGCTGCTGCAGGCCGCGGTCGAACTGGTCAGCGAGCGCGGCTACGACGCGACGACCCTCGGCGACATCGCGGACCGCGCCGGTTCCGCGCGCGGTCTGGTGTCGTACTACTTCCCCGGCAAACGCCAACTCCTCCAGTCCGCCGTGCACCGCCTGATGCACCGCACCCTGGAGGAGGCCCTGGAGCGCGAGCCCCGCACCGAGGACGGCCGCGAACGGATGGCACGGGCCATCGACGCGATCCTGGGGCTGACGGTTCATCATCCGGTGCTGATGCGCCAGCACATGGCGGGCATCCTGCAGGCGGAGGGGTTCGTGCAGTGCCCCGAACAGCAGCGGCTGGCGGAGCTGTTGCGCAGCACGGTCGCCGGCAACGGATCGCAGGACCCCGGCGCCGACTACCCGAGACTGCGGGCCCTGTTGATGGGCGCGGTCTACGCGGCGCTCGTGCCCGGCGCGCCGATGCCGCTGCCGGTGCTGCGGGCCGAGCTGTTCCAACGGTACGGACTGGAGTGGCGGTTGGGGACGCCGCCGGACGCCGAGGGCACGCCCGAGCCGCACGACAAGGACCTGTCGCGGTTCTTCGCGACGGAGAGCCGCGAACCCGAGAGAACCGGCCAGGACAGCTGCCCTCCGGAGGAGACCGGGCAGGACGGCTAGGTGTGCTGAGCGGACAGGTTGGTGACGCGGCTGGCTGAGGCGTGGCCCGGCCACACCCCTGCCCTCGTGCACGCCTCTGCCGTCGTGCGCGTCCCGCTCAGCGCCGTGTGTGACGTGGCGTCAGGAAGCCGGCGTCGCGTGCACCGCCGATCAGTCTGAGCGAGCCACGGCGGCTTCGGCCCGTCGCGGACATCACCGCGAGCACCGGGTCGGCCCCCTGCCCCTGGGCCGCGAGGTACTCCTCGGCGACGAGGCGCATCCCCTCGGCGCCGGACGGCCAGACGGGACGGTCGCCGGTCGCGAGCGCCTCGGCGGACTCGGGCGGCGGGGCGGACTCTGGCGGCCGGGCGGACTCGTGCGACGAGGCGGACTGCGCGGCGCACGCCTCCAGCAGAGGTTCCTCGATCCAGTCGGCGAGCGCCGTCAGATCGTCGAGGGACAGTGGCGGCTGCGCCCTGACCTCCTCGATCTCCACGCATCCGCCGGCCGCCACCGCGAGCACGTCCACCCGTCCCCCGTCGGGCAGATCGAGCCGGACCGCGAACCACGACGTGACACTCCCGCACTCCTGCACTTCCCAGGCGGGCCACACGGACACCGGCCCGTCCGAAGGGAAGTCGGATCGGAAGTGATCGGAAAAATCCCCAAAGGACGCTTCCAACATATACGCAACGTAAGCGAGCGATCACATACCATGCGAAGAGCCACGCACGGCAGGAACCCGCTCCGCACTCCGTCGGCCCAGTGCCACGACCGCTCTCCCCTCCCGTCATGCGCGGTGCAATGCTGGAGCCACCAGCGATCTCCTGAGCGAGGGAGTTCCGCCGTGCTGAATGTCGCCGTCGTCGGCTCCGGGCCGAGCGGGGTCTACACCGCCCAGAGCCTTGTCCAGCAGGACCCGGAGGTACGTGTCGACGTCCTCGACCGGCTGCCCTGCCCGTACGGGCTGGTGCGCTACGGAGTGGCGCCCGACCACGAGAAGATCAAGTCGCTGCAGAACAACCTGCGCACGGTTCTGGAGCACGAGCGGATCCGGTTCCTCGGCGGTGTCGAGGTGGGCGAGGGCGGGGTGCCGCCCGCCCGGCTGCGCGAGCTCTACCACGCGGTGGTCTACTGCGTGGGCGCCGCGACCGACCGGCATCTGGGCATCCCGGGCGAGGAGCTGCCCGGCAGTTGGTCGGCGACGGAGTTCGTGTCCTGGTACAGCGCGCATCCGGACTCCATGGCCGACGGGTTCGTCCTCGGCGCGCGGTCGGCCGTGGTGATCGGCGTCGGGAACGTGGCGGTGGACGTGACCCGGATCCTCGCCCGCGGGGTGACGGAGCTGAGCCCCACCGACATGCCGCAGGCGGCGCTCACGGCGCTCGCTGCCAGCCAGGTCACGGAGATCCACATGGTGGGCCGGCGCGGCCCCTCACAGGCCCGGTTCACCACCAAGGAGCTGCGCGAACTGGGCACCCTGCCGGACACCGAGGTGATCGTGGACGAGGAGGAGCTGGCGCTCGACCCGGCGTACCTCGACCCGTCCGGGCTGCCGGCCGCCCAGCGCCGCAACGTCGAGGTGCTGCGCACCTGGGCCGCGACACCCCCGCGCGAAGCTACCCGCCGGATCCACCTGCGGTTCTTTCTACGGCCGGCGGAACTGCTCCCCGCCGAGGGAACCTCTCCGCTCGAACCAGGCCCGGAGCCCGGGGAAGGCCGCGTGGGCGCGGTGCGCTTCGAGCGGACGGTCCCCGACGGGGCCGGCGGGGTCAAGGGCACCGGGCGCTACGAGGACGTGGAGGCCCAGCTCGTACTGCGCTCGGTCGGCTATCGCGGGGTACCCCTGGAGGGGCTGCCGTTCGACGCGAAGAGCGGCACCGTGCCGCACAGTTCGGGGCGGGTGCTGCGGGACGGGGCCGCCTCACCGGGCGAGTACGTGGCCGGGTGGATCAAGCGGGGTCCGACCGGTGTGATCGGCACCAACCGGCCCTGTGCCAAGGAGACGGTGACCTCCCTGCTGGAGGACGCCTCCGGGCTCAGGGGGCGGGAGGTGCCCGAGGACGCACTTCCGCTGCTGCGGGCGGACGGACTCGCTCCGGTCGAGTGGCCGGGGTGGCTGGCGATCGAGCGGGCGGAGGCCGAACTCGGGCTGTCGCTCGGCCGGACGGTGGTGAAGCTTCCGGACTGGCAGTCCCTCATGGCCGCCGCGCGGTGCGACGCGCCCATGACCGTCACGCGACACACCGCACAGCGGCAACCGCCTCGGGATCAGCAGCCCGTCTGAGCCTCTTGCCGTCTCTCCCCCCGACGGCGGTCGCGACCCCCCCGGGCCGCGACCGTGTCCACGGCCGTGCCCGTCAGCGCTCGCGCAGCCGGGTGAGAGTGGCGTCCAGGCCCGCGCCGCGCGGCCGGTTGTGCGGGAGCTTGCCCAGCAGGAGGGCCATCCCGCAGGTGTCGGTGACGGCCGAGTAGACGAGGCCGCTCGCGACGCCCGCCGACAGCAGCCGGAGCGCCGGGTGAGCCAGTCGGCCGAGCCCGAGGCCGACCAGCACCAACGAGCCCGCGGCGAACCTCACCTGACGCTCCATCCCCCACACCTCACGCGCGCCGGACTCCGGGCGCTGCACCTCGTACCCGGCGCCGGCCCACGCCTTCGTGCCCCCGACAAGGGTGGCCGCGTCGACCCCGTGCCCGGCGAGGAACCCGCACGCCGTCGCCGAGCGGTTGCCGGAGGCGCAGACCAGGAGCACATCGCTGCGGGAGGCGGCCTCACGAAGATCGGGCAGGGCGTCACGGAGGGCGTCGAGGGGGATGTTGAGCGCCCCGGGGAGATGCCCCGAGGCGTACTCGGCGGGCGTCCGCACGTCGACGACGGTCAGATCGGCCAGCCGGGCCCGCGCCGTGGCGGCGTCGAGGGCGGGCGGGGCGTACGGAGCGGTGGTCTGCGGGTCGGACATGAATGTCATCCTTGGTTGTCGCTGTTGCCCCGAAGCGGGGTAGATTACCCCCAGGGGTATTCCTGAGGAGGGATCGTGGACCTGGATCTTGCGGGCGCCGAGCTGCGCGCCGTACTGAACCGACTGCGTCGCGCGCAGGGCCAGATCGCCGGTGTGATCCGGATGATCGAGGAGGGCCGCGACTGCGAGGACGTGGTCACCCAGCTCGCCGCCGCCTCCCGCGCCCTCGACCGGGCGGGTTTCGCGATCATCGCGACCGGTCTGCAGCAGTGCCTCACCGACAGCGAGGACGGATCCACGCCGACCGAGGACCGCGAGGCGATGCGCGCCCGTCTGGAGAAGCTCTTCCTGTCGCTGGCGTGACGCGACGGGCGTTCACAGGATCGCGTCGGCCAGCATGAACACGGCCACCGCGAGCAGCACGACCGCGAAGTACCGCTGGAGCCGGCCGCCCGGGATGCGGGCGGCGAGCCGTTTCCCGTCCCACGCGCCGAGGACCGCCGCCCCGGCGAAGGGCGCGACGACGGACCAGTTCAGACCGGCTGCCGTGCTGGTGCGGGCCGCGAGTGCCGCCAGCGAGTTGATCGTGATGACCAGCAGGCTGGTGCCCACCGCGAGCCGCATCCGCAGTCCGAGGACGTTCACCAGCGCCGGTACGGCGAGGAAGCCGCCGCCGACCCCGAGGAACCCGGTGACCGCGCCGAGCCCCGCGCCTGCCGCGGCGGCGGGCGCCGCCCGTGGCTCGCGCTGTTCGTCGGCCGCCTGCCGCGGCCACAGCATGCGCAGTGCGGCCGCCGCCGCTACGACGGCGAAGGCACCGGCCAGCAGGGGTTCGGGCACCCTGGCCGCCAGGACCGCCGTGAGCATCGCGGGGAGGATGCCGGCCGCGGCGAACAGGCTTCCCGCGAGCCAGCGGACGTTGCCCTCGCGGGCGTGTGCGACCAGGGCGGTGGCGGAGGTGGTCGCCACGATGAGCAGGCTTGCGGTGGTGGCGGCGACCGGCGTGAAGCCGAACAGATGGATCAGGGCGGGGACGGCCAGAACGCTCCCACCGCCACCGAGCGCCCCGAGCGCCAGACCGATCACGGCTCCGGCGGCGAGTGCGAGGATCAGAGTGCTCACGCTGCCGGGCCGCCGGCGCCACGGCTCCGCCGCACGGTGAGTCCGGCCGCCACGGCCGACGGGAAGCCGTCGTCGACGGCGACGACGGAACGGCCCGCGGCGTCGAGCAGGGACGCGGCGATCGCGGCGCGCAGGCCGCCCGCGCAGTGCACCCACACCTCGCCCGCGGGGACCTCGTCGAGTCGCCGGTACAGGGTGTGGAGGGGTATGTGCACCGATCCCTCGACGTGTCCGTCGGCGCGTTCGGCGGCGCGGCGGACGTCCAGGACGACGATGTCCCCATCCGTGCACCCGGTGGTGCGCCGGGCGTCGAGTTCGGCGAAGGTGGCGCGGCGGAAGGAGGCCGGGGCCTCGCCGTCCCGTATCCACGAGGCGGGTCCGCCCACAGCGGCCGCGGCCGGGCGGTCGATGCCCACCCGGGTCAGCTCGCGCTGCGCCGCGGCCAGTTGCTCCGGTGACTCGGCGAGCAGCGTGACGGGCTTGCCCCACGGGACGAGCCAGGCCAGATATGTGGCGAGCTGCCCGCCCGCCTCGAAGTTCAGCGAGCCCGCGACGTGCCCCTCGGCGAAGGCGACCCGGCTGCGCAGGTCCACCACCCACTCCCCCGCGGCCAGGCGTGCGGCGATCTCCTCGGCGTCGGCGATCGCGGGCGGGGTCAGGTCGACCGGCGCGGGGCCCTCGGCGTTGGCGGGGCCCATGTGCGCGTAGTACGCGGGTATGTCCGCCAGGCCTGCCAGCAGGTCCGCGACGAAGGCTTCGGCGTCGCGCAGCAGGGCCTCGTTGGTCTCCTTCTCCTTGCCGATGGTGGTGGCGCCGCCGACGGCCTGTACGGAGGTGGAGGCGCAGAAGCTGCCGAAGCCGTGCGTGGGCAGCACGGGGGTGTCGTCGGCGAGTTCGGTGGCCAGGCGGTGGACGGAGGCGTGCTGGGCGCGGGCGAGCCGCTCGGTCAGCCGCGGCTCCACGAGGTCGGGGCGGCCGACCGCGCCGATGAGCAGCGAGCCGCCGGTGAACACCGCCACGGGCGTGGTCGCCGCGTTCGGGACGGCGGATTCCTCCAGGACGTACGAGGTGTGGTGCGGCGTGTGTCCGGGGGTCGCGAGGGCGCGCAGGGTCAGGCCGGTGTCGATCACCACGGTGTCGCCGTCGTGCACGGCGGTCCGCGCGAACGAGACGCTCGCGGCGGACGGGACCAGATACGCGGCGCCGCTGACGCGAGCCAGTTCGAGGCCGCCGGAGACGTAGTCGTTGTGCAGGTGCGTCTCGACGACATGCGAGATCCGCACGCCGCGCCGCGCGGCCGCGGCGATCACCTGGTCGACGTCCCTGGGCGGGTCGACGGCCACGGCCGTGTGCGCGCCGCCCGCGAGATAGCTGCGGTTTCCGAGCCCCGACAGCTCGATCGTGTCGATGAAGAACACCGGGCACTCCTTCGCTCGCCTTCGTCGGCCCTCGCCGACCGAATTACCCCCGGGGGTATCTGGAGGCTAACACGATTACCCCAGGGGGTATCTCGGAAGGGGTCGAAGGGCCACGCAGAACGGGCCGGGGGGCTTTCGATGCGGCAGGGACTGCTGCGCCTCGTCACGTCGTCGGACAGGCGGGTCGGCGGCCGGCGTGCCGCCTGGCTGCGCCCCGCCGGGCCGTGCCGGGCGGGGCGCTCAGGGCCGGGTGTGCCGGTGGGACCGTCTCAGGCGCGCGGTGTCGGGCGGGCCTGCCTTGAACATGTCTGGGTGGAACGTCGCGGCCGGTATGGCCGGGCCGCGACGTTCCACCCAGACATGCTTCCGCGACGGCGCCCGCGCTCCCGAACGGAAGGCAACTCGCCGCAGGCGTTGCACTGTTGCGGGACGCAGCCGTCTGCGCCCCTGGGGGCTGCTCGACCGGACCCGTTCCGGGGCCCGGGCCGGATCAGCCCGTCGTGCGGCCCCACATCGGGCCGAACCGCGCCCAGGCCTCGTCCCACTGCGCCATGCGACGCCGTTCCAGGCGTTCGCGGACGATGCGCCCGCCCAGGTACGGAACGGCCGCGACGCTCGCGCCGACCAGCACCCCGACCATCGCCGCGCGTATCTGCGCCTCGGACAGGGAGGCGGGCCGGGTCACCAGGGAGTCGCTGCCGTCCGTCCACACGGTGACGGTCGTGCCCGTGCGGCTGCCGGCTGCCACCCGGGCCTCGCCCGCGTGGGAGCGGCCGTCGGTCCCGGTCCAGCGCACATCCGCCCAGACACGTCCCGCACCGGACGCGGTCGAGGCCGTCGCCTTCGGCGCGTCCTCGGTGAGCAGGGCCACGACCGGACGCCACTGGGCCCGCTCCTGGGCCAGCCCGTGCTCCACGGAGTGCGTCGCCGCCACCCCTGTCAGCACTCCCCCGACCACGGACACCACCCACACGGTGAGGACGACCCAGGCCTCCAGCGCATCGCTGCGGCGCCGCAGCGGATTGCTCCGCCACCGCCACCACCACACCCTGGGACCGCGGAACGCCGTCATCGATGGCAGCCGCCTCATCGAGGCCCTCCTTCTCACGCACGCACGGATACCCCCGAACGCCCTCCCATACGAGAGCCGGGCCGCCGCTGCTCACGTGATGTCCGCCGCGCCCCGGGCCAACCCCCGGGCGGAACCCGCTCCGTCGTTCGGCAACACGGCATATGACCTGCGCGAACAAGACGTCTCGGGGTGACTGTCAGTGCCTGGGTGCAGACTGGCCCGTGTCTGGAACAACGACGTTTCGGAGGTGGCCGGCATGGCCGAGGTACTGCTCACCGTGGGCACACGCAAGGGACTGTTCATCGCGCGGCGACGTGGCGGCGCATGGGAGTTCGACGACAGTCCGTACTTCAACGCGCAGGCGATCTACTCGGTCGCCATCGACACCCGTGGTCCGACCCCGCGCCTGCTGGCAGGAGGCGACAGCTCGCACTGGGGACCGTCCGTCTTCCACTCCGACGACCTGGGCCGCACCTGGGCCGAGCCGGCCCGGCCCGCCGTCAAGTTCCCCCAGGACACCGGTACTTCACTGGAGCGTGTGTGGCAGTTGCACCCGGCGGCCGCGGAGCCGGACGTCGTGTACGCGGGCACGGAACCGGCCGCGCTGTACCGCTCGGAGGACCGCGGCGAGAGCTTCGAGCTGGTGCGCCCTCTGTGGGAGCACCCGACGCGCGGCAGATGGGTACCGGGCGGCGGGGGCGAGGGTCTGCACACGGTGGTGACCGACAAGCGGGACCCCAAGTCCGTGACGGTCGCCGTGTCGACTGCCGGGGTGTTCCGGACCCGGGACAGCGGCGTGAGCTGGGAGCCGTCCAACTCGGGTGTGTCCGCGGCCTTCCTGCCCGACCCGAACCCGGAGTTCGGCCAGTGCGTCCACAAGATCGCACAGGACGCGGCGGTCCCGGACCGGCTGTATCTGCAGAACCACTGGGGGGTCTACAGAAGCGACGACGGCGGCGCGCACTGGACGGACATCGGCGGCGGCCTGCCCTCCACGTTCGGCTTCGCCGTGGCCTCCCACCCGCATCGTGGGGACACGGCGTACGTCTTCCCGATCAACGCGGACGCCGACCGGGTCCCGGCGGGCCACCGCTGCCGTGTCTTCCGGACGGCGGACGCGGGCAGGAGCTGGGAACCGCTCACGGCCGGCCTGCCCGACGAGGACCACTACGGCACGGTGCTGCGCGACGCCCTGTGCACGGACGACGACGACCCCGCGGGCGTGTACTTCGGCAACCGCAACGGCGAGTTGTACGCGTCGGCGGACGACGGGGACAGCTGGCAGCAGCTCGCGTCCCATCTGCCGGACGTGCTGTGCGTACGGGCGGCGGTGATCGCCTGATCCGGCACAGGCAGGACCGCGGGGCCGGAGACAGCCGCCCAATCCACCGCTGAGAGGAAGGACTTGCGCTCGGTCACATACGCCCGTCCCGTGCCCCGTTCGCGACTCTCGCGAACATTCTCGGTCGCCCTTGGGCCACCGGTTGATCGTCGGCGTGCGCCCGGCAGTAGGGTGACGCCCGTGGCACCACGACCGTTGCATGAGATCGTCGAACCCGGCTGGGCGAAGGCCCTGGAACCCGTGGCCGGAAGGATCGCCGAGATGGGCGACTTCCTGCGCGCGGAGATCGGCGCGGGGCGTACCTACCTCCCCGCGGGGCCGAACGTCCTACGGGCCTTCCAGCAGCCCTTCGACGACGTCCGCGTCCTGATCGTCGGACAGGATCCGTATCCGACCCCGGGACACGCGGTGGGGCTGTCGTTCTCGGTCGCCCCGGACGTCCGTCCGCTGCCGGGGAGCCTGATCAACATCTTCCGGGAGCTGAACACGGATCTGGGCCTGCCCCAGCCGTCCAACGGCGATCTCACACCGTGGACCCAGCAGGGCGTGCTGCTGCTCAACAGGGCGCTGACCACGGCCCCGCGCAGTCCCGCGGCACACCGGGGCAAGGGCTGGGAAGAGGTCACCGAGCAGGCGATCCGGGCGCTGGCGGCACGCGGAAAGCCGCTGGTGTCCATCCTGTGGGGCCGCGACGCCCGCAATTTGCGGCCCCTGCTCGGCGAGTTGCCGTCGGTCGAGTCGGCGCACCCGTCCCCGATGTCGGCGGACCGCGGCTTCTTCGGCTCGCGCCCGTTCAGCCGCGCCAACGACCTGCTGCTCAGGCAGGGCGCACAGCCGGTGGACTGGCGCCTGCCGTAACGCCTGGGGGCTTGCGGGCGGCCGTGATCGGCGGCCGCACCGGTCCTTCCTCCGGCGGCTCGGAGTCGCCCTGAACGGCGACCCGTTCCGTATGAAGGAAGCGCTCCTCACGCCGCCCGGGGAGGAGTTGGCACCCCGGCCTCCGCGCGCTCGGCGGGTCCCCGCCCAGGGCGACTCGCCGTACGGCGCCGCGCGGATCGTACGCGCACCGGCGGACGACGTGCTCAAACTGCCGTACGGCGAACGACCGCTGCACCTCGCGACCGAAAAGGGCGAGTGGTCCCTCTTGCCGGGAGTGGACCGATGTTCCGGATGCGTGACGGGTGAGTCACACGGTATCGATCACTTCTCATCCGTACGTAACTCATCAGACAAAACAGGACGGATACCGCTCACCTGCACCCTCCCCGAACAGGGGAGCCCACAAAGTTAGTAGCATGCGGCGCCATGAGCTCCCCCACTGGGCCAGCATCCGGCCTGCCTGTACGAATGCCGCGACCCCGCCAGCCCGGACGGCACCGCCGGCCCGAACCGCTGGCGGCTCCCGAGGGCGCGCCCGCGCTCGTCCTCGCGGTGCCGGGCACGCCCAGCGCCGCCACGCGCAGCCTCGCCGAGGAGGTTGTGAGCATCGCGCGTTCCGAGCTGCCCGGTCTCGACGCGCGGATCGGTTACGTGGACGGGGACGAGTCCGAGTTCCCCACGCTGCAGTCCGTCCTCAGCCGCACCGCCGAGGAGCGCACCGCCCGCTACGAGCAGGCGATCGCGGCCGGCGCGGAGGCCATGGCTCCCGAGGGCCCCGTCGCCGTCGTGGTGCCCCTGCTGGCCGGTCCGGACAGCGCGCTGCTGCGCCGGGTCCGTCAGGCCGTGATGGACAGCCGTGTCGCGGCCGACCTCACCGACGCCCTCGGCCCGCACCCGCTGCTCGCCGAGGCACTGCACGTGCGCCTGTCGGAGGCCGGCCTCGCCCGCGCCGACCGGGCCCGTCTGTTCACGGTGGCGACGGCCGCGGACGGCATCATCCTCGCGTCCGTGGGTGGCGACGAGGCCGTGCAGGCGGCCGGGATCACGGGCATGCTGCTGGCCGCACGGCTCGCCGTGCCGGTGATGGCGGCCGCGCTGGACCAGGAGGGCTCGATCGCGGCGATCGCGGAGCAGCTGCGTTCCTCGGGCTCGCAGCAGCTCGCGCTGGCGCCGTACCTGATCGGCCCGGAGCTGGAGGCCGGCCTGCTGAACGCGGCCGCCGAGGAGGCGGGCTGCCCCGCCGCCGAGGCCCTGGGCGCGTACCCGGCGATCGGCAAGCTGGCGCTCGCCAAGTACACGACGGCGCTCGGTATCGCCCCGCAGCAGCCGCAGGGCGCGCCGACCCGCTGAGCCCCGCACAAGAGCACCTGTACGACCAGGGCCCGCTTCCCTCCCGGGAGCGGGCCCTTTTGCCTGACCAGGCCCTCAGCACGGCTGCCGGTGGCACATGAGGACGGACAGGGTCGGAGGCGGGGCCGGATCAGCCGAAGACGACGCAGGAGGCCGCCGGGGCCTCCACCGAGCCGCCGCGCCGCGGCAGGCCGGTCTCCTGGTCCAGCGCGAACCAGGTCACGTCCCCGGACCGCTCGTTGGCGACGTAGAGAAAGCCCTCCGACAGGGCGATCGCACGCGGCCAGACGCCCCCGCATGGCACCGTAGCCGTCAACCGCAGTCCGTCGCCCTCGACGGCCAGCACGGACAGCAGGTCGTGTCCCCGGGTCGCGGTCCACACGAAGCGCCCGTCGGGTGAGGCGACGATCCCCGACGGGTAGGCGTCGCCCGTGGGCGCCTGAGGCAGCACCGGTGTCTCGGTGACCGGTTCGAGGATCCCGGCCCCGGCGTTCCAGCGGCAGACGGTGACGGTCGGCGTCAGTTCGTTCAGGACGTAGGCGCGGTCGCCGTCCGGGTGGAAGGCCAGATGGCGCGGTCCTGACCCGGCGGACAGCGGCGTCTCCCGATGCAGCCGCACGCTGCCGTCCTGAACTGCGCAGACGCGGACGGAGTCCGTGCCCAGGTCGACGCTGACGACCCAGCGGCCGCTGGGGTCGGGCTGCACCTGATGAGCGTGGGGACCCTCCTGCCGCTCCGGATCGGGCCCGGAGCCCCGATGCCGGAGCACGTCGGAGGCGTTCTCCGCCGGGGCGCCCTCGGCGCGCAGGGGGACGGCGGTGACGCTGCCGGAGCCGTAGTCGGCGGTCAGGAGGTGGCCTGCGTGCAGGCTCAGATGCGTCGGTCCGTCGCCGACGGGGACCGGCGGACCGGCGGGTTCGAGCCGGTCACCGTCACGGCGGTACGCGGCGACCGCGCCGTCGGGCCGCTCGCTGACCGCGTACAGCATGTCCCCCGACACAGCCAGCCAGGACGGGTCGGGCAGCCCGTCGTGCGCACCGAGGACGGTCAGCGCTCCGCCGTCCGGATCGACGGCGGCCGTGAGGATGCCGCGCCCTCCCGCCGTCGTGAACGAGCCGATGTACGCCCGCCGTCCGCCGCCGCCCGCCATGCCGTCCCCTCTCGTCGACGCTGCGCCGGGACGACGGTAGCAGCAGGTCTAGACCAAAGGGCGGGAGGCGGGGAAGTCAGGCCCGGCCGGGCGACGAGCCGCTCAGCGGTGCGGCCAGCGCGAGCAGGGCGCGTTCCAGGTCATGGAGGTGGCCGAGGGCCTGCTCGGCGCCCGGGTGGTGGCCGGGGACACCCGCATGTGCCGCGAGGACGCGCTCGGGCACCGCGCCGAACAGTGCCTCCACCGCCGCCTCGACCCGTCGGCACGCGGCGGTGAGGCGGGCGTCGTGCGAAGCGTCGGGGTCGGCGGCCACGGCCACCAGGCCGCGCGTCTCCCGGGCGCACACGTCGAGCAGGGCGAGCACCCGCAGGGCCCGCGCCTTGCGGGCCCGCAGCGGATTCAGCGGGTGCACCAGCGGCGCGAGCGCCCCCCGCACCCGCGCGAGCAGCGCTTCCAGCTCGGCGGCGCGGGACACGGGGTCCGCCTCCGTGTCGCCCGCGAGCCGGCGCGCCGCCTCGGCGGTGCAGCCGTGCACGGCGTGCACGGCCCGGCGCACCCATCGGTCGGTGACCTCGTGGGTGGTGATCGGCAGGACGAACGCGACGGCGAGCGCGGCACCGAGCGCCCCGACGCCCGTCTCCGCGAGGCGCAGACCGAGCAGACCGGGGTGCAGGACGCCGAGCAGGCCGTACAGCAGGCCGGCCATGACGGTGACGAAGAACATCATCCAGCTGTAGGACAACGCAGCCGTGTAGAAGATCCCGAACACACAGGCGGCGATGAGCACGGCCGTGGGGGCGGGGGCGCCGTGCAGCGGTACGGCGACCAGCAGCCCGACGACGATGCCGGTCACCGTGCCGACGACGCGCCGGAAGCCACGGATCAGCGTCTCGCCGCGCGAGGCGGTGTTCACGAAGATCCACCAGGTGGCGCCGACGGCCCAGTACCAGCGGTCGTGCGACAGCATCTGGCCCGCGGCGATCGCGAAGGCGCATGCGGCCGTCGCCTGGAAGGCCTGCCGGGTGGCGGGCCGGGCCAGTCCCCGCCCGCCCAGCGGCACGGGCACGGCGGGCAGCGGCCTACGGCGTTCGACACACCACAGGCCGAACCGGACCGCCGCCGCGGCGGCCAGCGACAGCGCCACGGCCGCGAACAGCTCCGGCAGCAGATCCGGGACGGCGTGCAGGAACTGCGCGACGAAGAACGTCATGAAGGCGAAGATGCCGAGCGCGTTGCCGCGCGGCCCCCAGCGGCGGGCGTACACGCCGGCGAAGACCACCGCGAGCCACGCCGCGTCCCGCATCGCCGGCGCCCCGTGCAGGGCGGTCGCGAGCGTGAGGACGGGCAGTCCGACGACGGGCAGCAGCGCGGTGGTGACCGCCTGGCCGCGCACCGTGGAGTCCGCGACCGTGAACAGCGCGAGGAGCGCGGCGAGCCCACCGGTGATCGACGCGGTCAGGGACAGCCCGGCCCCCTCGCACACCGCCACGCCCAAGCCGATGCCGAGCACCGCACGCAGCGAGACCCGCAGCCTGCACAGCCCCGGATCCGGAGCCATGAACATCTTCTTCACCGTGGGAGACCCGCCCCTGCATGTCTGTGTGCCGCCCGGACATGGGAATGGCGCCGCGGGCACGGTTTCCGGCTTCGTCACCGGTCCTGCGCTGCGCGGCGCCATTGATACGCATCAGGAAAGCATCAGTAAGGCACTGGCTCAAGCGGCTGCTCGTCCACTGAGCCATTGGTACAGTCATGCGTGATCCCGTCCGGCACCAGGGAGGCCAACGGACCATGGCCGTGGACGAACTCGACACCCGCATCCTGCGGCTGCTCATCCAGCAGCCGCGCACCAGCGTGCGGGAGTACGCGCGGATCCTGGGCATCGCCCGCGGCACGCTGCAGGCCCGGCTGGACCGCCTGGAGCGCGACGGGGTGATCACCGGCACGGGCCCCTTCCTGTCCCCCGCCGCGCTCGGCCATCCGGTGCTCGCGTTCGTGCACATCGAGGTCACCCAGGGGCACCTGGACGATGTGGGCGACGCGCTCGCGGCCGTGCCGGAGATCGTCGAGGCGTTCTCGATCACCGGGGGCGGTGATCTGATGACCCGGGTCGTGGCACGGGACAACGCACACCTGGAGGACGTCATCCAGGCTCTGATCAGCCTGCCGGGGGTCGTACGCACCCGCACGGAGGTGGCACTGCGCGAGCGTGTGCCGCACCGGCTGCTGCCGCTGGTGGAGTCGATCGGCCGCACGGCCGTGAGCTGACTGTCGAGAACTTGATCGGGGAGGGATTCATGGGCTCTGCCGCCGTACTCGTCGCGAACCGGGGTGAGATCGCCGTCCGGGTGCTGCGCGCCGCCGCCGAACTGGGCCTGCGGACGGTGGCGGTGTACGCGGACGGCGACGATCCGCACATCCGGCACGCCGACGAGGCCGTGCCGGTCGGCGACTATCTGGACGCGCAGGCGCTGGTGGCGGCCGCGCGCTCGGCCGACTGCGGCTTTCTGCACCCTGGCTACGGATTCCTCAGCGAGGATCCTCAGCTGGCCCGGCTCTGCGCCGCCGAGGACATCGCCTTCGTCGGCCCCGCACCGGACGTCCTGGCGCTCTTCGGCGACAAGGCACGCGCGCGTGCGCTCGCCGCGGACTGCGGCGTGCCCGTACTGCCGGGCGGCGGCACGACCTTGGCGGAGGCCCGGGAGTTCCTGCGCGGCGGACCCCTGATGATCAAGGCGGTCGGCGGGGGCGGCGGACGCGGGATGCGGGTGGTGCGCACGGCCGGTGAGCTGGACGAGGCCTGGGAGCGCTGCCGCTCCGAGGCGCGGACCGGGTTCGGTCGCGACACGCTGTACGTCGAGCGACTGCTGGAAGGCGCCCGGCACATCGAGGTGCAGATCGTCGGCGACACGAGCGGCGCCGTCACCCATCTGTGGGAGCGGGACTGCAGCGCACAGCGCCGCCACCAGAAGCTCATCGAGATCGCACCGGCGCCCGAACTCCCCGTCTCCGTGCGCGAGAAGCTCCTGGCGGCCGCGCTGCGCCTGGCCCGCGCCACCGGCTACACAGGGCTCGGCACCTTCGAATTCCTGGTGCGGGACGAGGAGTTCCACTTCATCGAGGCCAACCCGCGGCTCCAGGTGGAGCACACGGTCACCGAGGAGGTGACCGGCGTCGATCTGGTGACCGTGCAACTGCGCCTGGCGGCGGGCGAGCCGCTCGCGGCGCTGGGCCTCGCGGGCCCTCCCCCGCCGCCGCGCGGGTTCGCGGTGCAGGCCCGGGTCAACGCCGAGGTGACCTCGGCCGACGGCGCCGTCCGGCCCTCGGCCGGGCGGCTGACCCGCTTCGAGGTACCGACGGGACCGGGGGTGCGCGTCGACACGGCGCTGCGGACGGGCGCCGAGGTGGGCGTGCGCTACGACTCGTTGCTCGCGAAGGTGGTGGCGCTCGTTCCGCAGGGCGGCTGGGAGGCGGCCTGTGCCCGGGCGCGACGGGCGCTCGGCGAGTTCGCGGTCGACGGCGTGCGGACGTCGATCCCGCTGCTGCGGGCGGTGCTGGAGCGGCCGGACTTCTGGGCGCACACGGGCTTCGTCGAGCAGCGTCTGCCCGAGTTGGTGCCCGGCGAGCCGGCCCCGGCCGACGGCGAGGCGACGGGCGGCACCGTGATCGCACCGCTGAGCGGCACGGTGGTCTCCGTCGACGTCGCGCCGGGCGAGACGGTGCGCGCGGGCGGGCAGCTGCTGGTGCTGGAGGCGATGAAGATGGAGCACGTCGTGCGTGCTCCGGGCTCGGGAGTTGTACGCGCCCTGCACGCGCGCGTGGGCGAAATCGTCGGCGAGGGCCGCCCCCTGCTGGAGCTGGACGTCACGGACGACGGGCCCCATGAGGACGACGGTGCGCAGCTTCTGGACCCGGACGCCGTGCGGCCCGATCTCGCCGAGGCCGTCCGGCGGCATGCGTTCGGCCTGGACGAGAACCGGCCGGAGGCCGTGGCGCAGCGCCATGCGCTCGGCCGTCGTACGGCGCGCGAGAACATCGCCGACCTGTGCGACGAGGGGTCGTTCACCGAGTTCGGCGCGCTCGCGATCGCCGCGCAGCGGAGCCGGCGTTCGCTGGAGGACCTCATTCGCTCGACGCCCGCGGACGGCATGGTCACCGGCACCGGGCGGGTCGACGGCGCTGCGTGCGTGGTGATGTCGTACGACTACACGGTCCTCGCGGGCACCCAGGGACTGCAGAACCACCGCAAGACCGACCGGATGCTCCAGATCGCCGGGGAACGCGGGCTGCCCGTGGTGCTGTTCGCGGAGGGCGGCGGGGGACGGCCCGGGGACACGGACACCACCGCCGTGGCGGGCCTGGACGTGACCACGTTCCAGCGGATGGGCCGCCTCAGCGGAAGTGTCCCGTTGATCGGCATCGCCTCGGGGCGCTGCTTCGCGGGCAACGCGGCCCTCCTCGGCTGCTGCGACGTCGTGATCGCCACGCCCGACGCCACGATCGGCATGGGCGGACCGGCGATGATCGAGGGCGGTGGGCTCGGCGTGTACCGCCCCGAGGAGGTGGGGCCGCGCGCGGTCCAGGCCGCGGGCGGGGTCGTGGACGTCGAGGCCGCCGACGAGGCGGAGGCGGTCGATGTGGCCCGGCGGTACCTCTCGTACTTCCGGGGGCCCCAGGCGAGTTGGGAGGCGTCCGACGCCCGGTTGCTGCGGCACGCCGTCCCGGAGAACCGCCGCCGGGCGTACGACGTGCGTACGGTGATCGAGGCGCTCGCGGACACCGGTACGGTGCTGGAGCTGCGGCGCGCCTTCGGGGTAGGCGTCCTGACCTGTCTGGTCCGGATCGAGGGCCACCCGTTGGGCTTGATCGCGAACAATCCGGCGCATCTCGGCGGGGCCGTCGACCGTGACGCCGCCGACAAGGCCGCCCGCTTCCTCCAGCTCTGTGACGCGTTCGGGCTGCCGGTCGTCTCGCTGTGCGACACGCCGGGCTTCATGGTGGGTCCGGACGCCGAACGGACGGCGACGGTACGCCACTTCGCCCGGCTCTTCGTCACCGGCGCGAACCTGCGGGTGCCGCTGGTGAGCCTGGTCCTGCGCAAGGCGTACGGCCTGGGCGCGATGGCGATGATGGGCGGTTCCACCCACGCGCCGCTGGCCACCGCGGCCTGGCCCACGGGCGAGTTCGGCGGCATGGGCCTGGAGGGCGCGGTCCGCCTCGGCTACCGCAGGGAACTGGCCGCCGTCGAGGACCCGGAGGAGCGGGCCCGGGTGTTCGAGGCGCGGGTCGCGGAGCTGTACGAGCGCGGCAAGGCCGTCAATGCGGCAGCAGCGCTGGAGATCGACGCGGTGATCGATCCGGCCAGGTCACGGGAGTGGATCCGCGCGGCGCTGGAGGGATGGGAGGGACGGGAGGACGAACGGGGGCGCGGTTTCGTGGACACGTGGTGAGGCGGGGCGCGGCGCCGGCGCGCGGCGGCCGGGCATCATCGGGCGCCTCGTGGCGCCGGGGTCGGTGTCGCGTCCGCCGGAGTCGGTGTCGTACGTCTACGACCGGCGGCGGGGCTTGCCGCGCCGGTTGCCCTGGGATCCGCCCGAACCGCTCCGCGCACTCCTGCCCGTGGTGCCCGTGGGCTTGCCCGCCCGTCCCGTCTTCCCCGCCGTCTTTCCGCCCGCAGGCTGGCGCCGGGCGCCCGCACCGTCGGAGCGTGTCTGCTTCGGCTGCGCGGCGGTCTGAGCCGTGCTGCGCCCCCGCGTGCTGTTCACCGTCCGTCCGCGCACGATCCCGATGAAGTCCTCGACCAGGTCCGTGGTCGCGTCCTCGGGCCAGGACAGGGCGACGCCCGACTGGGGGGCGTCCACGACCGTCCGGTAGGTGAGGTCGCGGCGGTGGTACAGCCGCGCCAGCGACTGCGGGACGACGAGAAGCCCCACCCCCGCCGCCACCAGCTCGATCGCGTCCTCCGTCGTGGCGGGCCGCTCGAACGCGGGCAGCCCCGGCGGCTGCTCCCAGTCCAGGACGTCGTCGAGGGGGTGGAACACGACCTCCTCGGCGAGGTCCGCCAGGGACACCTCTTCCACGGCGCTCACCAGGTGGTCCTTGGGGACGACGACGACCGTCGTCTCGGTGTAGAGGGGGATCGCGCTGAAGAAGGTGCGGTCCACCGGCAGCCGCAGGAGTGCCGCGTCGGCCTCACGGTCGCGCAGCGCCTCAGGGGCCTGGGTCGCCGGCACCTGGAGCAGCGTCAGCGGGACGTCTGGCAGGCGTTCGTTCCAGATCCGCACCCACTTGGCGGGTGTCACCCCGGGGACGTACGCGAGCCGGAACGAGGGGGGTACTTCCGAGCCTGTCACCCCGCCAGGTTACCGGGCGTGGTCGGCGGGCCCTTACCCGGCGGATAGTCTGGACACCATGAAGTCGCACCAGACCGCCCAGACGATGAAGCCCGCGACCGCGGCGAAGAAGCTGGGTGTGTACCTCCCCGCCACCCCCGCCGAGTTCCAGGAGGGTGTCGTCTCGCGCACCGAGCTGAACGAGCTCCAGGCGAATCCGCCGGAGTGGCTGCGGGAGCTGCGGCTGAACGGACCGCACCCCCGCCCGGTGGTGGCGGCGAAGCTGGGCGTGTCCATCGCGGGTCTGGCGCGTGGCGGGGTCACGGAAGCCCTCACCACCGAGCAGATCGACGCGCTCAAGGAGGACCGGCCCGAGTGGCTGGAGAAGGAACGCGCCACCCAGGCCGAGGTCCGCAAGGAAGCCGCCCGGATCAAGAAGCGGGACGCCGAGCGCGCCGAGCAGGACCGCTAGCGCTGCGACCGTCGCGGGACCGCGCCCCCGGTCCCGCAGGTCAGATCGTGCTGAGGCCCGTTTCCCCGCCGCTGTCCCGGGGGGCCTCCCGTAGCGGCGGCAGGGGTCCCGTCCGCAGGGCGGAGCCCCCACCGCGCCACGCGGTGAGCAGGTAGGCGGCGAGGCGGTCCTCGAGGAAGCCGGTGGCCCGGATGCCGAACACGACGTCCGTCTCCAGGCCGGGCTCGCTCTCCAGCAGCCCGCCGACCACATCGTGGCGCACGACCTGCTCATGGACCGCGTCCGCCACCACGTGCTCCTCGTAGAAGCGTCTGGCCGCCGCCCCCGCGCCGACCCGGCGCAGGGCCTCGGCCAGTCGGCGCGACCCCGGGGACGAGGTCACTTCCACGACCGCGAAATGGCCGGTCAGGGCGCCCCTGAGACTGCGGTGCAGACCGAACAGCGACATCAGGTTGACCGTGGCGAGCAGCTCGGCGGGGGCGGCCTCCAGGTAGTACCCGTAGTCCGTGCTGAGCCTCAGGTCCTGCATCAGGTCCGCGTAGAGTCCCGCGTGGATCTCCTCGGCCCGTCCCGCCCCGAACTCGTCGAATTCCACGGCCGCCATGCCCGCCTTGGCCCGGCCGTGCAGCCGGGGGATCACCCAGGCGTGTGGATCGGCCTCCTTGAGGTGGTACAGCGACCGCAGCGTCGCGTACTCCCGGAGGTGCTCCAGCCGGCCCTCGTTCCTGAGGAAGTGGGAGACGCCGGTGGCGTCGTCTCCGACCGGCTCGACCTGGAGGTCGTCGAGGGCCTGCCGGGAGCCGATGCCGACGACGGGGACATCGACCCGCAGAGCGGTGTGGAACCGCTCTTCGAGGGCGCGGCGGAAGGCGAGCAGCGCGGGATCCCATTCACGGTCGTCGTCGACGCCGTCGAAGCCCTGGTAGTGCAGTTCGTACAGCACATAGAGCGCGAGCTGGAGATCCTCCCCGTAGGGATCGCCGCCCTCCGGCGGGGCGGCAGGGGCACTCCCCTCGCGCAGGGCGGTCGCCACCGCGTGCGAGAGCGGACCCCTGGCCTGCGGCAGGGACGGGCTGCACCGGCGTGGTTCGGACCGGGTGATCGTCACTCCTGCGTCTCCCCTCCTGCGCAGCCGGGATCGTCTCCCGCGAGTCCGGGCTCGTCCGCGGGCCTGCCCCGGCGGCGGTGGCTGGTGTCGCACCAGGGATAGGTACGGCTGCGCCGGCAGGTACAGACGGCCACCAGGAACCGCCTGCTCACCGCTTGCCGCCCGTCCGGGCCGATGATCTCCACCGGCCCCTCGACCAGCAGCGGACCGTCCCGATCGGCGCGGATACGGCAGACCCGCTCCCGCCCGCCCGGCACGGCCTCGCGCTCGCCCGGCACGGCGTCATGTTCGTACGGCACGGATGACCACCAGCTCTTCCACCATGTCGTCGGCCGTCAGACCGCGCCGGCGCAGCCAGGTCAGCCGGGAGAGCAAGACCCGCCCGTAGGGCACCCTCATACGGTCCGTGACGGTGGCGCTCAGTCCCGCCCCGGTCAGCCGGGCGACCGTGTCCTCGACCCCGCACAGCGCGGACTGCACCATGAGCAGGGCACCCTGCGGGCGCAGCAGCGTGGTCGCGGCGTCGCAGATGCGGTCGAGCACCATGCGGCCGTCCCATCCGGCGTCCCAGGCACGCGCGGCACCCCGGGGAGCCGCACGGCAGGGGGACGGGACGTACGGCGGGTTGCTGACCACGAGGTCGAAGCTCCGTCCGGGCACCGCCGAGGTGAGGTCACCATGGCGCACGCTGATGTTCTGCCGGCTGAGCAACGCGTTCACCCGGGTCGCGAACACCGCCCGCCAGGAGATGTCGACCGCGGTGACCTGCGCACCGAGCCGTGCGGCCGTCAGCGCGAGAGCCCCGGTACCGGTGCCCAGGTCCAGGACCTCCGCCTCCGGGGCGAGCCGCTCCCGGCACAGGGCCCGGGTGAGCAGCCGGGTGTCGTCCTGGGGCTCGTACACCCCCGGTGGGACCCACGCGGGAGACCGCGGGGTCGGGCAGCGGGTTTCGACGGTCATCGGTTCCTCCGTGTCTCCCTGGACGACACGCAGCCCCGAGTCCCCAGCTGTGTCTGATCGACACGTGCGTGTCCGATCGGCACAGGGCGCCGGAGGAGGATCCGGTCACCGGCGGGTTCAGCCTCCCGTGGCGAAGCCCGGGAAGAGGGTCATACCGCCGTCGACATAGAGGGTGGCGCCGACGACGTAGTCGAGCAGGTCGGAGGCCAGCACGCCGACCACCCGCGCGATGTCCTCCGGCTCGCCCACCCTGCCGTACGGGATCAGCTCCAGCAGGCTCGTCTCGGCCTGGGGGGTGTCCCAGGCGCTGCGGTTGATGGGGGTGCGGATCGCTCCGGGCGCGACTGCGTTGACCCGGATCCGCTGCGGTGCCAGTTCCTGGGCCATGGTCTCCATCAGCATCTGGACGCCGCCCTTGGAGGCCGCGTAGTTCACATGACCGGCCCAGGGGATCACCTGGTGCACCGAGCTCATGCAGATGATCTTCCCGGCGGACGACGACACCTCAGGGACCACTCCCCTGCGCAGGAACTCCTTGGTCACCTCCCGCGCGCACAGGAACTGCCCGGTGAGATTGACGTCCAGGACCTTCTGCCACTGTGCGAGGGTCATGTCCGTGAGGCGGGCGTCCCGCTGCAGACCGGCGTTGGCGACCAGGATGTCGACCGTGCCCAGCTCCTCCACCATGCGGGACACCATGCCGACGACCTGGTCCTCCTGGGAGACGTCCGCCTGGTGGGCGTAGGCGCGCACCCCGACGGCCTCGATCTCCCGCACCACCTGATCCGCGGAGTCGGCGTCGGAGACGAAGTTGACGACGACGTCGGCGCCCATCCGGCCCAGACCGACGGCGGTGGCCTTGCCGATCCCGGAGTTGGCGCCGGTGACCAACGCCTTCTGCCCCTTCAGAAGCGGAATGCTGCCGATCCGCTGAGCCTCGTCCACGCTGGTGCCCACGCTCGCCTCCAGTCGGTACCGCCCCGGAACACGGCCGGGACCACCTCGGTTCTCCGGCCGGTCGCCCCCGACCGCACCACTCGACCATCCATGACCACACCACCTCGGGCCGCCCTCCGCGCGCCGCGAAACCCGACTCGGGCGCGCCTTCACTCCTTCGGCGTCCGCTGCTTCGAGGTCTCCGCCTCGGCGTTCACTCCTCGGGCGTTGCGGAAGGAAGCCGTCCGACAGGGCGGTGGAGCGGGCGGCCGTCCGGGCTCGCGACCGCCCGTACTCGCCGCGCGCACGCTCACCTCATGGGCCACATTGGGACCATGGTTCGCTATCCGCCGATCGCCGATCACGGACTGGTGGGTGATCTGCAGACCGCCGCCCTGGTCTCCGCTCAGGGTGTCGTGGACTGGTTCGCCGCGCCGCGGTTCGACTCGCCCAGTGTCTTCGCATCCCTGCTCGACCACGACCGCGGAGGCTACTTCCGGCTGGCACCGGTGGGCGGGGACGGCGGAACCTGGCGGCAGCTCTACTACCCGGACAGCGCCGTGCTGGTGACCCGGTTCATGTCGGCCGACGGCGTGGGCGAAGTGATCGACTGCATGCCCGTCGACCGCCCCCACCGGGCCACCGACCGGCACACCCTGGTCCGGGCCGTGCGGACCGTGCGCGGCACGGTCCGCTTCGCCCTGGAGTGCCGTCCCCGGTTCGACTACGCGCGCGCCGCACACACCCTTGAACTGCGGGAGGACACCGCGTCCTTCCACTCTCCGGGCCTCACCGCCCATCTGCAGAGCACCTTTCCGCTGCGGCACGACGGCCAGGACGTCATCGGCGAGGTGACCCTGCGGGAAGGCCAGGTCGCCGCCACGGTCTTCATCGTCTGCGAGCCGGGCGGGGCCGCGCCCCCGCCGCCCACCGAGGAGCAGCTGTCCGGGGAGATCTGGGCGACCGTCGGCTTCTGGCAGCGATGGGTCCGCACCTGCCGCTACCGGGGGCGGTGGCCGGACATGGTGCACCGCTCCGCCATCACCCTGAAACTGCTCACCTACGCCCCCACCGGAGCCCCGATCGCCGCCGCCACCATGGGCCTGCCGGAACAGATCGGCGGGGAACGCAACTGGGACTACCGCTACACCTGGATCCGGGACGGTTCGCTGTCCGTGCGCGCCCTGCTCGACCTCGGCTTCGTCGAGGAGGCGAACGCCTTCGTCGGCTGGCTGGGCGACCGGCTGCACGACCAGGCGGGGCCCGACGGAGAACCGCTGCAGATCATGTACCGGGTGGACGGGGACCCTCATCTGCCCGAGGAGATCCTGCCGCACCTGGAGGGCTATCAGGGCTCCGCACCGGTCCGGGCCGGCAACGCCGCGACCGACCAGCTCCAGCTGGACATCTACGGCGAGGCCCTGTTCGCGCTCTCCGAGAGCCGCAAGATCGGCACACATGTGGGCTACCACGGCTGGAAGGGACTCAGCCGGACCCTGGACTGGCTCGCCGGCCACTGGGACCGGCCCGACGAGGGCATCTGGGAGACCCGCGGCGGCCGCAAGGACTTCACCTACAGCCGGGTGATGTGCTGGGTGGCGTTCGACTGCGGTCTGCGGCTGGCCGAGGAGTGGCGCCGGCCGGCGGACACCGCGCTCTGGACCGGCGCCCGCGACGCCATCCTCGACCAGGTCATGGAGCGCGGCTGGAGCAAGGAGCAACAGGCACTGGTCCAGCACTACGACAGCAACGTCCTGGACGCGTCGCTGCTCCTGCTCCCCCGGCTGGGTTTCCTCGCCCCCTTGAGCCCGGGCTGGCTGAACACACTGGACGCCATCGACCGCAAACTGGTCTCCGACAGCCTGGTCTACCGCTACGACCCGGCCGCCTCCCCCGACGGACTGCGCGGCTCGGAAGGCACCTTCAGCCTCTGTACGTTCCTCTACGTCGACGCCCTGGCCCGCTCGGGCCAACTGGCCAAGGCGCGCTACACGTTCGAGAAGATGCAGACCTACGCCAACCACGTCGGACTGTTCGCCGAGGAGATCGGCCCCGGCGGCGAGCAGTTGGGCAACTTCCCCCAGGCCTTCACGCATCTCTCGCTCATCATGGCCGCCTCCTCGCTCGATGACGCCCTCGACGAGGCCGCCGACCGGTCCTACCTCCCGTCGGACGACGAGAAGGCACCGCCATGGCGCATCGCCCCGGTATGACCGATCCCCTCGCACTCGGCCCGGACGACTTCGAGGCGCTGTACCGGCGCCTGCGCGGCGCGGCCGACACCGGTCCCACGCCCAGAGGGGCGCTGGACCGGATCACGCCGGAGCTGGTTCGGCGCGCGGCGGGCGAAGTCCGCACCGGACGCACCGTGTCGATGGCCGCACCGTGCATCCGCTGTGACCGCGTGGACGGCTTTCCGTGTCTGCTGCTGGCCAAGTCCGACGCACAGGTCATCTGTGTCGACCCCGCGCTGCGGTACGACAACGTCACCCTCGTCACGGGCGCCACCGTGCGACGCCTGGAGACCGACGACAGCGGACGGACCGTCACCGGCGTCGTCACCGAACTCGCCGGCCAGGGACCCGTGCACTACCGGGGGGACATCGTGGTGGTCGCCTGCGGGGCGGTGAACTCCGCAGCCCTGCTGCTGCGTTCCGCCGACGACCGGCATCCGGACGGACTGGCCAACAGCTCGGGTGTCGTCGGCCGCCACTACCTGCGCCACAACAACCTGGCGCTGATGGCGGTGTCGCTCGACCCCAACGACACCCGCTTCCAGAAGACCCTGGCGCTGAACGACTGGTACCTGGGCGCCGACGACTGGGACCATCCGCTCGGCGGCATCCAGATGCTCGGCAAGTCGGACGCCGAGCAGATCCGCGCCGAGGCTCCGCATGGGCCGCTCTCGCCGCGCCGGACCTGCCCTTCGAGACGCTGGCCCACCATGCGGTCGACTTCTGGCTCTGCGGAGAGGACCTGCCCCGGCCCGACAACCGGGTGACCCTGGACCACGAGGGCGGTATCCATCTGGCCCTGGACGAGCGGAACAACATCGCCGGAGTCACCCGGCTGCGGCACAAGCTGCAGGGGATGCTCAGCAGTCTGGGCATGCACCGTAACCATCTGCTGCCCCACAGCCTCTATCTGCACAAGGGCATGCCCATCGGCGCCACCGCCCATCAGGCCGGCACCGTCCGCTTCGGCGACGATCCGCGCAGTTCGGCCCTGGACCTCCACTGCAAGGCCCACAACCTCGACAACCTCTATGTCGTGGACACGAGCTTCTTCCCCAGTATCGGAGCCGTGAACCCGTCCCTGACCGCGATCGCCAACGCGCTGCGCGTCGGCGACCACATCGCCGAGCGCCTCGGCGCGCGTCCGGCACGCCCTGACACACGGGCGACATCCTGAGCACGCGGGACGGAGGTCTGACGAACAGTCAACTCCCGAGGGCGTGTGGGCGGCCGGGGCGAAAAACCCGAATGCACCGCCTCGCGCGACCGTGGAATCATGCGACGGTGATCCACCGTCTCGAACCGCTGGTCGTCCGGCACACCCACCGCCTGCCCTCCCCCACGGGACCCTCGGGGAAGGGCGACATCGCAGCGCGGCAGTTCGACGCCGCGCTGATGTCCGTGGGCTTCAAACTCTCGGCGGGCCTGCTGGAGCATCTGTCGGCGCTGTCCGAGGGCGCGGTCGTCGACACCGCCGTACGCACCCTGGCCACCGTCCGGGAGATGGTCGGGGACCATGTGCGCCACAACGTCTACTTCATCGACTTCCCGGCCAACGTGCCCGACACCTTCGACTTCTGGATGGGCTGCATCGCCGAGGCGCTCGACGACGACACCACGCGCGAGCGCACACAGGCCCAGCTGGAGAGCGGTGTGCTGGACCTGCTCACCCTTCCGTCCTACGGCAACTACCGCCACACCTATGCCGAGATGCTCGCCGCCCATGACGAGCTGATCGCAGCGGCGGGCGACCGTATGACGGTGCTGCGGCTCGGCAAGGGTCTCGCGGACGAGGTCACCGCCCTGTATCTGTCGCTGGCCGGCAGCCCCACCCCGCTCGGCGACGACGAGCTGGAGGACCTGCGCATCCTCGCCGGGCACTGCGCCGAGGGTCCCCAGCCGGAGGCGATACCGGTCCGGGAGATCCGCGCTGTCGTCAACCGGGCCCGGCTCCAGGTGGGCGCGGACCTCCTGCTCGACACCGTCACCGATGTGCTCCGGCTGGCCTGTGCGCTCTCGGACGGTGATGTGACCCTGCGGGAACCGAGCCGGTTCCGCACACTGCCCCGCCCGGTCCGCCGCACCCTGCTCGCCGGACTCGACGCCGTCGTCGCCGCCTCCCCGGCCAAGCTCGCCGACGTGGTGGCGCACCGCGAGGCGTGGAAGCGCCTCGGCGAACGCCTCCACCCGCACGAGTACCCGGACCGGCCGCATGCCGCCGAGGTGTTCGCCGTCGCCCGGGGTGACAGGATCGTGCGGTCCTTCGACAGCCGGGTCGAGGAACTGCTCGCCCGGTACGACGTCCTCGCGGCGACGGAGTTGCTCAAGTCCGCGCCGGGCAAGCTGTTCCGCGCCCTGGACCGCCTGCTGCGCACGGCCGGCACCCAGGCCGAGCGCGACGCGGTCGTGGCCGCCGCGGAGCAGGTCGCTCCCCTGGTCTCCGGCCGCGTGGTGCTGTCGGTCCGTGAGCACCTCCACAACCGCGCCGCGCAGTCCGGCAAGCGGCGCGTCTTCGTCAACCGTCTCGGCCGCGCCCGGGTCGTCCCCGACACCCGGTCGGCGGTGCGGGCCCCGGAACGCACTCGTCTGATCGCCGCTCTCGACGCCGAGATAGGCCGGCGCCTCCCGGCCACCGGCCACCTCGTGGTCGACCCCGATGTCCTGGACGTCGCGCTCCCGCTCAGCGGCCGGGCGACCACGTCCGGCCTCGGCGTGCTGCCCCGGGGTTCCGAGTCTCCCGTCGACGGCGAACTGCTGCGCTTCTTCGTCTACTGGAAGCAGACGGCCCACCGCACCGACTACGACCTGTCGGCACTGACCCTGAACTCCGACTACTCGACCCGCTCCTGGCTGTCCTACACGCATCTCACCGCCGTCGACGGCGAGCACTCGGGCGACATCACCGACGCCCCCGACGGCGCCTCGGAGTTCATCAACCTGCGGCTGGGCGCCGTGCGCGGCACCTTCATCGTCCCACAGGTCCACATCTTCGCCGGCGAGGGCTTCGACGAGACGGAGGAGTCGTTCTTCGGCTTCATGCTGCGCGACGCCGAACAGCAGGGCCGGCCGTTCGAGCCGCGCACCGTGCGCATGAAGTCCGAACTGCGCGGCCCCGGCCGGGTCGCGCTGCCGCTGGCGTTCCACCGCGACCGCGACGGCCGGTGGCACGCCAGGTGGCTGCACCTCTACCTCAAGGGCGAGCCGTCGGCCAACCGGGTCGAGGAGCACCGGGTGTCGGTCGCGACGCTGCTGCAAGGCATCATGGAGCGTGCTCCCCTGACGGTCCGGTACCTCACCGACCTGATGGCCGAGGGTGCCACGCGGGTGACGGTCTGGGACGGCGCAACGGTCCCGGACGGTCCCGTCACCTATATCGGCCTGGAGCAGCCCGAGGGACTGCCTCCCGGCTCCCGGATCATCACCCCGGGAAATCTGCGCGACCTGGTCCCGGACTGACTGCTACCGTTGATCACGGCGAGGCCATGAGGGGGCTTCCTTCTCAATTCCCTTTGATGCCAGTCCCTTCGCTCTCCTCGCCCTCGACGTTCGCGCGGCAGCGCCCCGGCCCCTCAGGCGGCCACGGCGCTGCCGCGCGTACCGCTGTCACGGTGGATCGGCGTCCCCGAGCCGGTCAGCGGGACGCCGGTGCCGCCTCGCCGGGCCGCCACGATCTCCGCCGCGATGGACAGTGCGGTCTCCTCGGGCGTACGCGCGCCGAGATCGAGGCCGATCGGGGACCGCAGCCGGGCCAGCTCCCGCCCGCTCAGGCCCACTTCGCGCAGTCGCCGGGTGCGGTCCTCGTGCGTGCGGCGCGAGCCCATGGCGCCGACGTAGGCGACCGGCATCCGCAGGGCGGCCTTCAGCACCGGCACGTCGAACTTGGCGTCGTGGGTGAGCACGCACAGGACCGTGCGTTCGTCGGTCGCCGTGCGCTGGAGATAGCGGTGCGGCCAGTCCACCACGATGTCGTCGGCCTCGGGGAAGCGGGCTCGCGTGGCGAAGACGGGGCGGGCGTCGCACACGGTCACGTGATAGCCGAGGAACTTGCCCACCCGCACGAGCGCCGCCGCGAAGTCGATCGCGCCGAAGACGATCAGGCGGGGCTGTGGCACTCGCGACTCGACGAACAGGGTGAGACCGCCGGGGCAGTGCGATCCGTCCTCGGGGAGGTCGACCGTGCCGGTGCGGCCGGTGTCCAGCAGCGCCCGGGCCTCGGCCGCCGCCGTCCGGTCCAGCTCGGGATGGCCTCCGAGGCCGCCCTCGCCGGATCCGTCGGAGCGGACCAGCAGGGCCCCGCCGAGAAGTTCGGCCGGGCCCCGGACGATCCGCGCGAGCGCCACCGGCTCACCCTGCACGGCCGCCGCCAGCGCCGCGCGGAACACCCCCGCGGCGGGCGCCTGCGCCTCGACCGGGGTGACCAGGACGTCGATGACGCCGCCGCAGGTCAGGCCGACGGCGAAGGCGTCCTCGTCGCTGTAGCCGAACCGTTCGAGAACGCTCTCGCCGTCGCTCAGCGCCTGGCGGCACAGCTCGTACACCGCCCCCTCGACACAGCCGCCGGAGACCGAGCCGATGATCGTTCCGTCGCTGTCGACGGCGAGCGCGGCGCCGGGATCGCGCGGTGCGCTGCCGCCGACGCCGACGACGGTCGCCACGGCGAAGGACCGGCCCTCATCACTCCAGCGGTTCAGCTCCTCGGCGATGTCAAGCATGCGTCGCTCCGTCGGCGGCCGACAGCACGCGGTCGGGCCGGATGGGCAGGTTCCGGTGACGGACGCCGGTCGCGTGCCAGACCGCGTTGGCGATCGCCGCCGCGGCGCCCACGATGCCGATCTCGCCGACGCCCTTGATCCCGACCGGGTCGTCCGGGTCCGGGTCGTCGATCCAGTCCGCCTCGATGAGCGGCACGTCCGCGTGCGTGGCGACGTGATAGCCGGCGAGGTCGGCTCCGACGTGGCCGCCCGTGGCCCCGTCCCGTACCGCCTCCTCGTGCAGCGCCATGGAGATGCCCCAGATCATGCCTCCGACGAACTGGCTGCGCGCGGTGAGCGGGTTGACCACCCGGCCCGCCGCGAAGACGCCGAGCATGCGCCGCACCCGTACCTCGCCGGTGGTGACGTCCACCGCGACCTCGGCGAACTGCGCCCCGAAGGAGTGCCGTTCCTTCCTCGCGAGGGCCCCGATGGCCGCGGAGGTGTCGGACCGCACCGTGATCCCCTCCGGGGGGACGCTCGACCCGAGAGCGAGCCGTTCCCGCAGCTCACCGACCGCGATCTGGACGGCCCAGGCCCAGGACCGGGTGCCCATCGAGCCGCCGGCGATCATCGCCGGACCGAAGTCGCTGTCCCCGATCCGCACCCGGACCCGCTCCGGCGCCACGTCGAGCGCGTCGGCGGCGATCAGGGTGAGCGCGGTCCGCGCGCCCGTTCCGATGTCCGAGGCGGCGATCCGCACGGTGAAGGTGCCGTCCGGCTCCGCCGTGAGGGCCGCCGTGGACGGTCCGGCTCCCGACGGGAAGGAGGCGGCCGCGGTGCCGGTGCCGAGCAGCCAGCGCCCGTCGCGGCGCAGGCCGGGCCGCGGATCCCGGTCCGGCCAGCCGAACCGCCGGGCGCCCTCGCGGAAACAGGCGAGCAGATTGCGGCTGCTGAACGGCAGTCCGGACAGGGGTCCCCGCTCGGGCTCGTTGCGTACGCGCAGCTCGATCGGGTCGATCCCGCACTTCTCGGCGAGTTCGTCGAGCGCGGCCTCCAGCGCGAACGACCCGGGTGCCTCGCCCGGCGCCCGCATCCAGGTCGGGGTCGGCACGTCGAGCCGTACGACCCGGTTGGCCGTGTGATGGGCGTCGGCGTCGTACATCACCCGGGCCGGTGCGGCGCCCGGCTCGACGAACTCGTGCACGGTGGAGGTGAGGTTCAGGCAGCTGTGTTCCAGCGCGCGCAGCCGCCCGTCGGCGTCGGCGCCGAGCCTGAGCCGCTGTGTCGTGGGACTGCGGTAACCGGCCAGGGTGAACATCTGACGGCGGGTCATGACGACGCGGACCGGGCGCTGGAGGACGGTCGCGGCCATCACGGCACCCACCTGGTGGGCGCGGACGCCCTTGCTGCCGAAGCCTCCGCCGATGTGCTCGGACCGCACCCGCACCGAGTCCGGATCGAGCGAGAACAGCTTCGCGAGTTCGCCCGCGACCCAGGTGGTGCCCTGGTTGGAGTCGACGACCTCCAGCCGGCCACCGTCCCAGCGGGCCGCCGCGGCGTGCGGCTCCATCGGGTTGTGGTGCTCTTCCGGGGTGGTGTACTCGGCGTCCACGACGACGGCGGAGGCGGCGAGCTCGGCCGTGAGGTCGCCCTTCTCCGCCACCCCCGGCGTGTGGCCCTCCACCGGGTACGCGTCCGGGTGTCCGGCGAAGAAGGCGACGTCGTGCGGCTCCTGCTCGTAGTGCACCACGAGTGCCTCGGCGGCCTCCCTGGCCTGCTCGGGCGTCTCGGCGACGACCAGCGCGACGGGCCAGCCCAGGTGCGGCACCCGGTCGTTCTGGAACAGGGCCAGGCTCGGGTCCGGCCGGGATCCGAGCATGCCGACGAAGTCGCTGTCGACGCGTGGCGCGTTCTCGTGGTGCAGCACGGTGAGGACGCCGGGCATGGCGAGGACGGGGGCGGTCTCGATCGCGCGGACGCGGCCGCGGGCGACGGTGGACAGGACCAGCCAGCCGTGGGCGAGCCCGGCGAAGGGGATCTCGCCCGCGTAGCGGGCCGCGCCGGTGACCTTGTCCCTGCCCTCCACACGGGTGTGCGGCGTGCCGACGGAGCCCCGCGTCGTCGGGGTGCCGGTCGTGGCGGTGGTCATCGGTCGGCCTCCTCGGCGAGTTCGGTCAGCACGGCCACCACGAGATTGCGCATGAGCGTGACCTTGTATCCGTTGTGGGGCAGCGGCTTCGCCGCCGCCAGTTCGGCGTCCGCCGCGGCGGCGAACGTCTCGGCGTCGGCCGGTGCTCCGGTCAGCACCCGCTCGGCCGCGTGGGCCCGCCAGGGCCGGGACGCGACCGCGCCGAAGGCCAGGCGCGCCTCGTGCACCAGGTCGTCGCGCACGTCGAGCGCGGCGGCGATCGAGCCGATCGCGAACGCGTAGGAGGCGCGTTCGCGCACCTTGCGATAGCGGGAGCGGGCGGCGACCGGGGCGGGCGGCAGCGTGACACCGGTGATCAGCGCGCCCGCCGGCAGCGCGGTCTCCCGATGCGGGGTGTCGCCGACGGGCAGATAGAACTCGCCGAGCGGCAACTCGCCCGGCCCGTCGGCGGTTTCGTACGAGACCGCGGCGTCGAAGGCGGTCAGCGCCACGCCCATGTCCGAGGGGTGGACGGCTACACAGTGGTCGGAAGCACCCAGGATGGCGTGATTGTGATGCTCGCCCTCGACGGCGGGGCAACCGCTGCCGGGACGGCGCTTGTTGCAGGGGCGGGACACATCGGTGAAGTAGCCGCAGCGGGTGCGCTGGAGCAGATTGCCGCCGACGGTGGCCATGTTGCGCAGTTGCCCGGAGGCACCGGCCAGCACGGCCTGCGTCAACGCCGGGTAGCGCCTGCGGACTTCGGGGTGGACCGCGAGGTCGCTGTTGGTGACGGTCGCGCCGATGCGCAGTCCGCCCTCCGGTGTCGACTCAACCCGGTCCAGGGGGAGTTCGCGTACGTCGATGAGCCGGGCGGGCCGCTCGATCCCGATCTTCATCAGATCGACGAGATTGGTGCCGCCCGCGAGGAAGCGCGCCTCCGGGTCGGCCCCGAGCAGCGCGACCGCGCCGGCGACGTCGGACGCCCTCTGATAGCCGAACTCCCTCATGCCACCGCCTCCGTGACCTCGTCGGTCTCGGCCTGGACGGCGGCCGCCCGAGCGACGGCCTGGACGATCGACACATACGCGCCGCAGCGGCACAGGTTGCCGCTCATCCGCTCCCGGATCTCGTCGGCCGTCAGCGGCGGTGGGCCCGCTTCGGGGCGTACGTCGTCGGTGACGGCGCTGGGCCAGCCCGCCGCGTGTTCCTCGATCACCGCGACGGCCGAGCAGATCTGGCCCGGGGTGCAGTAGCCGCACTGGTAGCCGTCGAAGTCGAGGAACGCCTGCTGCACCGGATGCAGCCGCTCACCCTCGGCCACCCCTTCGATGGTGGTGATCTCACGGCCCTCGGCGGCCACCGCCAGTTGCAGACAGGAGACCGCCCGGCGCCCGTCGATCAGAACCGTGCACGCACCGCATTGCCCCTGGTCACAGCCCTTTTTCGTACCGGTCAGATCGAGTCGCTCACGCAGGGCGTCGAGCAGGGTGGTGCGGTGGTCGGCGGTCAGCTGGTGCTTCTCGCCGTTGATGTTCAAAGTGATGGCGCTGTACGTCGACGAGGGGGCTGGGGCCATGATCAGCCTTCTTTCGCATATCCGGGATCGGAAGGCGTTCGAGGTGGGGGGTCCGGCAGTCAGACGCTTCAGGAGACGATGATTCGGCCCTTTTGAGGGCGAGGCACTTCGGAGACATAGGTGATACGCGGCAGGAGTGCCGACCGTCACGGACCCCGCCGTTCGCATCGACGGCGTCCGCCGCTATGGTGGAGCTAACCGGACGGCTGTCCGCTATTGCAAGAACTTAACGGACAGCTGTCCGCTTAGCAAGACCGGGTTTCGGCCAGGGGCCTGGAAGGAGGACGAGTGCAGCACAAGAAGGACGCACCCCAGCGCTCGGACGCACAGCGCAATCGCGAGCGCATCCTGGAAGTGGCACTGGTCGAGCTGACGCGCTGCGCGGACGCCCCGCTGAGCGTGATCGCCAAGAAGGCGGGTGTCGGGCAGGGCACGTTCTACCGCAACTTCCCCAACCGTGAGGCGCTCGTCCTCGAGATCTACCGCTACGAGATGCAACAGGTCGCCGACAGCGCGGCCCAGTTGCTCTGCAGCCGGGAACCCGAGCGGGCACTGCGTGAGTGGATGGACCGCCTCGCCGAGTTCGCCATGGCCAAGGCCGGACTGGCGGACGCGATCCGCCTGGCCACCAGCGCCCCGGGCAGCCAGGCGAAGCCGGGCCACGCCCCGGTGGCCTCCGCCGCCGAACTCCTGCTCCGCGCCAACGAGGAGGCGGGCACGATCCGCCCCGGCGTCACCGCGGACGACTTCCTCCTGGCCATCGCCGGCCTCTGGCAGATCGACCCCCGCGGCGACTGGCAACCGCGGGCCGCCCGGCTCCTGGACCTGGTCATGGACGGCCTGCGCACGGGCGCACCGGGTCGGTGAGAGCCACCGCGCCCGTTTCCGACGGCGCGGTAATTGCGTGGACAGCGCTCCGTCGCGCCCCTCACAGTGGTCGCTCGTGACGAGCAGTGAGCTGTGGACCCGTGCGACCGCCGACCGCTATGACGCCGAGGAGACCGAGATGTCCTCGGCCGCCGTTCTCGGACCGACTCTCGACTTCCTCACCGAACTCGCCGGAGACGGCCGGGCACTGGAGTTCGCCATCGGAACCGGACGCGTGGGCGTCCCCCTCCGGGAGCGCGGCGTGCCGGTGGTGGGCATCGAGCTGTCCGAGCACATGGCGGCGGTACTGCGGCGCAAGCTCGACGAGAACACTCTGCCGGTCGCCATCGGGGACATGGCCACGACGGTCGTCCCGGGCGAGTTCACCTTGGTCTATCTCGTCTACAACACCATCTCGAACCTGCTCACACAGGACGAGCAGGTCGAGTGCTTCCGCAACGCCGCACGTCATCTGGCGCCCGGCGGCCGGTTCGTCATCGAGCTGGGCGTGCCGCCGCTGCGGTTCCTCCCGCCCGGCCAGGTGGCGGTGCCGTTCGACGTCTCCGAACGGCACCTCGGCTTCGACACCTTCGACCTCGTCCAGCAGATTCTGGTCTCGCACCACCTCACCCGCGACGGCGAGGCCGGCCGCTACCGCCGCGGCAGCTCCCAGCACCGGTACGCCTGGCCCGCGGAGCTCGACCTGATGGCCCGGATCGCGGGGCTCGAGCTGGAACGCCGCGTGGCGGACTGGGACGGGACACCGTTCGCCCAGGACTCCAGGAAACACATCTCCGTGTGGCGCAAGCCGGTCTGAGTCCTCACGGCACTCTCACTCCCGCAGACACCACTCGACGAAAGCCCCGATGCTGGGGTCCACCCGCCCCGCCTCGTCCGCCACCGCCGCCGTACAGAAATACCGGACCTCACCGAACTCCAGGTCCATCGTCTTCACCAGGTTCCGCAACCCGAGTCGCTCGCACAGCCACTCCCGAGCCGTATCGCTGTCGTCCGGACTGTCGGGCAGCAGGGCGGGCTGCCCGGCCAACAGGTCCCTCTTGCTTACGGCGACGGCGAGCCGGGCTCTGTCGAGGCGGGTGCCCATGGTGCGTACGGTCTGCACCGAGCGCGAGAACACGTCCTCCGGGTCGAAGTCGAGGCCAGCGTGCGGTCCACCTTCGGACTCGTCGGATCGAGGCGGGTCCAGAACGCGTCCACGGCCATCGGGTCGAGAACGAAGAGGAAGGTACGAGCCTCCCGGACATAGCGCAGCGCGTCGGTCTCCTCCCGGTTGACGAAACCCTCGCCGGCCGTGTCGAAAATGTGCACGAGGCGCTCCGCGCGGCCGCTGCCGAACACGAGCGAGTGGGCCCGGGGCAGCGCCTTCTGGGTGGGGCGGGTGTGACCGTGATCTCCAGGACCTCGTTCAGCACCCGCTGGTTGGCGGTCGACTCCTCCGTGCGGCTCAGGGCGTGCAACTGATCGGTGAGGGCGGTCAGACACTGCCGGGAGGCGGTGTTGAGGGCGACGTAACAGGCACGCCGCTCCTCGGCCTCCCTTGCCCGCGTCTGTGCGCGCTCGGCCCCGCTCCTGCTCGCGCCGTCGGCTGCGCTCGGCCGCACGCTGGGTGAGCAGGGCCGACAGCAAGGTCCCGACCACTCCGACGACCGCCACGATCGGCGCACCCGCACCATCGACGTCCATCGCCCTCACCCCCGTATCGCCGTACACCTCCAGCGAACAGGTGCCGCGCCTCTCCGGGAACCCCACGACCGAGGTCCGCCCGGCCTTCGCCCGGGCCCCGCCCGAGCGGAAGGGTCGCCGCCGTCGTGGTCTCAGTCGGCCGTCTCGTGAACCGCCAACTCCCAGTCGAGCTCCCACACACGTATGCTTCCGGCGACGCTTCCCGAGAGCACGAAGCGGCCGTCGGGTGTCATCGCCAGGCAGGTGACGCCGGTCTCATGGCCGTCCAGCGCACATAGGCGACGCCCCGTGGTGACATCCCAGACGACGGGCGAGGTCCGGAAGCCGCCCGAGACCGCGAAGTCACCCTTTGCGACACCCCACATAAGGTGCCGCACCCGATAGACCACCCCCATCCCACCACGCCCGATCACGTCGGCCACCTCATAGAGGCCGTCGACCACGTCACCGACCCTCCACGTGGACAGCGTCCCAGCGTGCTCCTGCGGCACACCCATGTCGGCCTCCGTGATGTGTGAGCGTGCCTGGTCGGCCTGAGCCACGTAGATGGGCGAGCCGAGCAGTACGGACATGCCCTCACGTGGATCGAAGTCCCCGCCGGGGCTGGTCCCGTGCAGCAGCCGCTTGGCGATGAACTCGACCTTCTGCGCGGGGGCGTCGAGGCGCCGGACCGCCCGGTGCACGGTGGTGAGCGCCGTACGATCGGCGCGGGCGAAGCCGTCATTGACCGCGTCGACGACCAGTTCGTCCTCCAACTCGGACGCCGTGCCCAACTGGCTGAGCATGGTCGGCATCAAGGACGACGAGGCACGGGACTCCGCTACGCCCGGGACCGCGCCCAGCAGGTGCCGGGCGGAGCCTCCGAGCCCCACCACGTTACGGTCGTCCCAGCCACCGAGAAACACCAACGAGGGATCCGCGTCGCCGGGCATCGCTCCCCACCTCATCGGCAGCACACCCGCGAAGAAGCGGCCCGGTTCGTCGACCGACCCGAGATCGCCGTGATCCTTCAGGTGGCGGACGACCCGTTCAAGGCGCGAGAAACGGTCGGCCGCCGACGGCTCGACGGTCCGCTTGGCCGCGACCATTTGCAGGTTCACACCTAACTCGGTCGTGCGCCTCGCCGCGAAGCCTGGGTCGATCTGTGACAGCAGCATGTCCACCTTGCTGTCACTGATGTAGAGGTAGTAACGAAACGACATGGCCACCCCACCGCGGACTCGCCCACACACAGTCGCGCGGACCCCTTCACACCCGAAAACCGAGTATGCCCGCCGCCCTGATCGAGTGGCAGCGATTCGATCAACAAGTCCTCTCGCGCCGGGGGCAGCGGGCAACCTGTCGAGGTTTCCCGCTGCCCCCACGTGCTGACGGAGGTCAGCCTCTCCTCCGGAAGATCAGCCTTCCAGCGGTGGCGGCCGTCCTTCGGGACGACCGAAGACCGCAGCTGCTACTGGCGGGGCCGCTCGAAGGTGAGCAGCAGGCCCTCGACCGCGCCGGGCCCGATGCGGCCCTTGACGTCTGCCGCCGTTATCGCCTTCAGCCCCCAGCCGTCCTCAGCATGCTTGTTGAGGACTTTCTCCAGCTTGTCGGCGTCCAGGGCATCGCCGATCAGCGACTCTCGGAAGGTGACGACCTTGTACTCGTACGTGTAGGGCTGGCTCATGACTGCGGGGTTCTCCTGCCGGGTGGGTGTTGCGGTTGCGGAGCCAGTCAATCATCGTTCGACGCTGACCGAGCGGCGAGGTTCCGCGGTCCGGGACGGCGGCCGGGGCCGGCCTGCGACCACGGCCCCGTTCGGCGCACCACCGGCATGCGCAGGCCGGGGGCTGCGCCCGCGCAATGCCCGAGACGATGAAGCCGAACGGGCGGTCCAACGACGGAAGATGTCCTTCCGTTCACCTCAACGGCCACCAATTGCTGGTCAGATGAGTGTGATCACCGTCATTTCTACGGTCAGGCATTGACGCGTTCACAACGGCACGGATACAAATCGGTGCACCCCCGCACCAATCCAGCCCCTTCTTCCGTGACCCGGAGATGCCGTCTTGTCCTCAGCTTCCCTGTCACAGGCCCCTCGCGTCCTCGTGGTCGAACCGGCCTCCTCGGGCGGCACCACCCTGATCGGCGTCGCCGCCGAGTCGGGACTGCGTGTCGTCGTCGCCAGCGCGGACGCGGGTGACCGCGCCCTCTCCGACGCCGTACGTACCGCCGCAGAGCGGGTGTTGACCGTGGAGACCAACGACCAGGCGGCGCTGGAGGCGGCCGTACGGGAGGAGCACGAGCGGGAGCCGTTCGACGCCGTGCTGGCCGGTTCGGACATCTATGTCGCGGTGACCGCTCGCGTGGCCCACACTCTCGGTCTGCGCGGACTGCCGGTGGACACTGTCGAGCGCGTCCGCGACAAGAGCGTCATGCGGGCCGCTGTGGCCACCGCCGGACTGCGCACCCCGCGCTTCGCCGAGGCGACCAACGAGGACGAACTGCGCGCCGCGGCCGAGCAGGTCGGCTTCCCGTGTGTGCTGAAGCCCGTCGCCTGTTCCGGCAGCATCCACGTCAGCCGTGCCGACACATCGGCCGAGCTGTTCGCCGCCTTCCGACGGTTGGTCACCGACCCGGTGCCCGACATGGGTAAGCTCCACGAACACCGGGTCCTGATCGAGGAGTACGTCGAGGGACCTGAGTTCAGCGCCGACGGATATGTGCGGCACGGCGTCACCACCGTGGTGGCACTCACCCGTACCCTGCTCGGCCCCGAGCCCGACTTCGTCGAGATGGGCCACCTCACCCCGGCCGACGTCGATGACGCCACCCTGAAGACGGTCGAGTCCTACGTGGCCGACGTGGTGACCGCAGTGAACCTCACCTCAGGTCCCTTCCACTGCGAACTCCGGCTGGCCGCCGACGGGCCCGTCCTCATCGAGATCGGCGGCCGGCTGCCCGGTGACCGCATCGTGGAGCTGGTCCGTCTGGTGAGCGGGGTCAGCCTGCCCAAGGTGGCGCTGGCCGACGCGCTCGGCGTGGACCCCACCGACATGGACGCGTTCGCCGAGGCGGAAACCGCGGCCGCCGGCATCCGGTTCTTCGCCGCCGAGAAACTCGCCACCTTCCAGGAGCTGACCGGCTGGCAGCAGGTCACCGCGCTGCCCGAAGTCACCGAGTCCGCACTCTACTTCGCGCCGGGCGACGAGATCCCGGTCGCCCGGGACTGCCGCTCCCGGCTCGGCCACGCCCTGTTCACTGCCGACTCCCCGGCCCAGGCGCTGTCCCGCTGGCGGGACCTCGGCGACACCGTCACGCCGAGCTGACCCATGAACGATCACACAGACACACACATACTCGACTACGTCGCGGTTGGCGTCGGTCCGGCGAACATGAGCCTGGCCGCCCTGGCCCATCCGATCGACGGCCTGCGCACCCTGCACCTGGAACGCCGGGAGAGTTTCTCCTGGCATCCCGGCCTTCTGCTGCCCGAGGCCACCCTCCAGGTGTCCCCGCTGAAGGACCTGGTCACGCTCGTCGATCCGACCAGCCCTTTCTCCTTCCTGTCCTTCCTCGCCGCGCACGGCCGCCTCTACCGGTTCCTCGCCGCCCAGTTCCCCGCCGTCCTGCGCGCCGAGTTCAACCAGTACCTCCAATGGGTCGCCGGACGACTGCCCGCCCTCGTCTTCGGCGCCGAGGTGCGGGAGGTCGATTTCCACTCAGGCGCCTTCCGGGTGCGCACGGCCCACGGCGAGTCGGCCGCCCGGCATCTCGTGCTCGGCACCGGCCCGACCCCGAACGTCCCCGTGCAGTTCCGGGAACACCTCGGCAAGACGGTCTTCCACTCCGGCGAGTTCCTGCCGCGGCTGCCCGACGTCACCGGCCTGCGGGTCGCGGTGGTGGGCGGTGGCCAGAGCGGCGCCGAGGTGGTGCGCCACCTCGCCGCCGCCCCGGCCGCTCCCGCCACGATCACCTGGATCAGCCGGCGCCCGTCGTTCCAGCCCATGGACGACTCACCGTTCGCAAACGACCTCTACACCCCCGACTACGTACGCCGCTTCCACGCCCTGCCCGACGACGAGAAGGCCCGGCTGCTGGAACTGCAGACGCTCACCAGCGACGGCGTCGATCTGCCCATCCTGCGCGACATCCACCAGCTGAGCTACCGGGCGGACTTCCTCGACGGCACCCCCGGCCGACTCCGCTTCCTGCCGGACACCGACGTCACCGCGTTCGACGGCACGGACGGCGAATGGAAGCTGACCCTGAACGGGCGCGGGGGTGACACACCGGCCGTGGTCGGCGCGGACATCGTGGTGCTGTGCACCGGATACGGCTACCGGATCCCCGACTTCATGGCTCCGCTGCTGCCCCGGCTGCACCGGACCGGCCAACTCCTGGACGTCCAGGAGGACTTCTCCGTCGCCTGGGACGGGCCCGACGGGCATCGCATCTACCTCCAGAACGGCGCCCGGCATGCCTGGGGCGTCGCCGACCCCAACCTGAGCCTCATCGCCTGGCGCAGCGCGGTCATCCTCAACAGCATCCTGGGCGAAACGAGGTACCCGGTATGACCACGGCTCCCACCCCGCACATCCCCTTTCTCCCGGCCGAGGTCGAGGAGGACGGGGTCACGGTCGCCGACGCGGACCTGGCCAACTCCGCCATTCCGCGGGCACCGTTCAAGATGGCCAGGTTCACCGTGCCCGCCGGGGGAACCAGTTCGCCCGACGTGCACGCGGTCCAGGAGATCTGGGTCGTCCAGGCGGGCATCGGCACCCTGGTCGTCGACGGGACGCACACCGTGCTGCGCGCCGGATCGGTCGTCGGCTTCCCCTCGCACGCCGTGCACGAGGCCTTCGCCGACCAGGGCGAGGACCTCGACATCCTCTCGCTGTGGTGGGACGCGCCCGATGCGTGACACCTCATCGACCGGCCCCCACGACCTCGCCGTCGTCGGCACCGGCGTCATCGGCGCCCTCACCGCCTACTACGCCTGCCTTCGCGAGCCCGGTCTGCGCATCCTGCTGGTGTCCCACGGCTCCCGCGCACACGGCGCGACCGCCCTGTCGGCAGGCTTCGACACGCTGACCGGGCGCGACGCAGAGCAGCGCGAACTGGCCCTGCGCAGCACCAGGTTGTTCGACAAGCTGGCCGGGGAACTGCCCGGACTGCCACGCCGGCGCCTGGCCGTGCACTGGGTCGTCGACCGCACGGGTGCGGCCGCCCTCGACGCCACCCTCGCCGACGGCAGCCGCACCACGCCCGTCGCCGAGGGAGACCGCCAGGCGCTGGGCCAGGTCTTCCCCGGCCTGCGGGTCGGCGGCGACCAGGTCCTGCTGTCCTCCGCCCCCATGGCGGTCGGCGCTCCCCGGGCCCTCGCCGACCGGCTCCTCGACCACGTTCTCGGCCGCCCTGGCAGCATGCTCGCCGAGGGCTTCCGGGTCACCGGGATCCGCCGCGACGGCTGTCGGCTGGAACTCACCGCCGCCGACGGCTCCGTCCTCACCACACGCCGGGCCGTCGTCGCCCCCGGCCCCTGGGCACTGGACGGACCCGTCGCCGACGCGGCCCGAGCCCGCGGCGCCCGGGTGAAGAAGGTGGTGGCGTTCCATGTCCTCACCCCTCCCCCGCCCGGGGCCCCTGCCCTCGTGTTCGAGGACGACGACGCGTTTCTGCTGCCGGACGAGCCGGGCGGCCGCTGGATTCTCAGCATCACCTCGCCGGACTGGGACCGAGGCCCCGACGGCCCGTCGGCCATCGGCCCGCACGACCGCGCCCTCGCCCTGGCCCTCCTCGAACGTCACGTGCCGGGATTCGTGCCCCACCTGACCGGGGGCCGTGTCTTCAGTGACTGCTTCACGCCCGGCCATCTGCCCGTCGTGGAAACCGCCGGCGACCCCGACGTCGTCATGGCGATCGGCGGCTCGGGCTCCGGCTACCGGCTCGCCCCCGCCCTGGCCGAGCACGCCCTCACCTTGCTGTACGGGAGAACCACCGCCCCATGAGCGCCCTGCTGACGACCGGGACCCACACCCCCCGGCACTATCTGCTCGTCCCGCCCGAGGCCACCCCCAACGGCCCGCTCCACCTCGGCCACATCGGCGGCCCGTTCCTGTGGTCCGACATGATCGCCCGCCATCTGCGGGTCCGGGGCGATCTGCCCCTGGTGATCACCGGCAGCGACGTCTACGAGTCGTACGTCACCCTGCGCGCCCACGCGGAGGACTCCACACCGGCCGAGGTCGCCGCCCGCTACGGGCGGCGCATCCAGGACGACCTCGCGGCCATGGACATCGGCATCGACGCGTTCATCACCCCTGATCAGGAGCCGTGGAAGGAGCAGTTCGAGGCCGAGGTCACCGCCTGCCTCGCCCGCCTGGACGAGCGCGGCGCCGTACTCACCCGCACCGAACGCGTCCCCTACTGCGCCGACTCCGGCCGCTGGATCGTGGGCGGCTGGCTCCAGGGCCGCTGCCCCGAGTGCGGGGCCGGCGTGGCCAGCTACTTCTGCGAGGAGTGCAGCGCGCACTTCCTCCCCGAAGCCGTCCTCGACCCCCGTCCGCTGCTCGACGAGGGCCCGCTGACCTGGCGGGAGATCACCAGCCGCTTTCTCACGGTGCCCGCCACCGGCGTCCTGGACGGTGTCCTGGCCGAGCGGGGCATCGCCTGCGGCTACCGCGACACCGTGGCCCGCTTCCTGGACCGGGACGGCCTCACCATCCGGCTCACCGCGCCCCAGGAGTGGGGCCTGGCCCTGTCCGCGCCCCAACCCGGTGTGCCGCACGCCCTGTTCCCGTACGCCGGCATCCTGATGTTCGCCCGGCTGGCCGGCGCCGTGCACGGACAACTGTCCGGCACCGGCGTCAACGCGTTCGACCCGGACTCGGGCGTCACCACCATCACCACCCTGGGCATCGACAACGTCATCCCCACCCTGGTCGGCATTGTCGGCACCAGCCTCCTGCACGGAGGCATGAAGCCGTACGACCGCTGCCTGATCAACCACTTCTACCAGCTCGCCGGCCGCAAGTTCTCCACCAGCGCCCGGCACGCGATCTGGGCCGCCGATGTGGCCGCGGCGCCGGCGCTGGACGTGGACGCCGTCCGCTACCACCTGGCCCGGGCGGACCTGGAGGCCGGTCCGGCCAGTTTCGACCCGGAGGACTTCCTGGCCACCGCCCGCGGCACACTCGCCGCCGACCTCGGCAAGCGGATCGCAGAGGCCTTCCGGACCCTGGCGCCGACCGCTCCCGCCACACCGTCCACCGCCCTGACGGCCCGTCTGGACGCCCTCCTGACAGAGCAGTCCGTCGCTCTGGACGGCACCCGGATCTCCACCCGCCGCGCTGTCGACGCCTTCGACGCCTGGGCCGCCGACACCGCCGCCGGCGAGGTGGGCGCCTATTGGTGGCTGAAGGGCCTCGCCCTCCTCGGCTTCCCCGTCATGCCCCGCCTGGCCGCGCGGATATGGCACCTGCTGGGCGGTACGGGCGAGCCGCGCGCCCGCACCTTCCACGCCGCCACCCGGCCCCTGCCCGGCGTCCAGACCCAGATCCCGACCCTGTCGCGGCCCGAGGCGGCGGACCTCGCCGCCTGCCTGCCCGCGACCCTGCGCCCGGAGAACCGAACGTGACCGACGCCCCCCTGTACGTCGTCCTGAACCGCTCCGGCGACGAGTTCGGCGAGTACCACCGTTTCCTCGACGGCGCGCCCGCCCGGATGGTCTACCTGACCACGCCCGGCGGTCTACCCGCGCTCGACCAGGACGGCGCAACCGAGCTCCATGTCCTGGACAGCCTCGCCCACGACGACCTGCTGCCCCTCGTCCGGGCCGTCGTGGACCGGCACGGACGGCCCGCCGCGGTCTTCGGGCAGTCCGAGTACGACATCCTCACCGCGGCCCGGCTGACCGCCGACCTCGGTGTCACCGGCGGTTACGGCCTCGACCTGGTTGGCCGGTTCAAGGACAAGCCCACCATGAAGCAGGCCGTCGCCGAGGCGGGCGTACGGGCGCCCCGCTTCCGCGACCTGGACGACGCCCCCGACGCCGATACTCTCCTCGCCGACCTCGGCGAGGAGTTCCCGCTGGTCCTCAAGCCCCGCTCGGCGGCCGGTTCGCAGGGCGTCCAGGTGGTCCGCACGCGAGCGGAACTGGCGGCGGCACTCGACGGCCTGGACCCGCGCGACTACGAGTGCGAGGAATACGTCGACGGTGACGTCCTGCACGTGGACGGCGTATACCGCGCGGGCGCCCGCCACTTCGCCACCGCCTCCCAGTACGTCAACACCTGCCTGGACTACACCCGTGGGCTGCCGCTCGGTTCGGTCCTGCTGGACGACGGCCCGGAGCGCGATCGGGTCACCGCCTTCGCGGACGACTGCCTGCGTGCCCTCGGCCTGGCCGACGGAGCCTTCCACCTGGAGGTCATCCGGCGCCACGACGGCGAACTCGTCTTCCTGGAAGTCGGGTTGCGCCCCGGTGGCGCCCAAGTGCCTTTCCTGCATGCCGACCTGCATGGCATCGACCTGTTCGCCGAGGCCTTCCGCGCCGCCATCGGCCTGCCCCCGCTGTGGCACGGCTCCCACGAGCCCGCCGCAGGGGGCTGGCTGATCTACCCGGCACCCGACCGGATTCCCGCCCGGATCAGCGACCGTTCCGACGCGCCTGACGGCGTCGCCGAGCTGTATCACTATGAACTCCCCGCCGTCGGCAAGGTGTTCACCACTCCCGGCAGCTACGACGAGGGAACCGGCATCTTCCGCTTCCGCGGCGCGGACGCAGCGTCGGTCCATCGGGCCGTGCGGACGGTGCTGGGTGAGTACCAGGTACGAACGGAGCCTCAGGGCCACCCGGCGGCCACGCCCGGGCGGCACGATGGCTGACCCGCACCCCTCGGGCGTCCTGCGCGACTGGATCCGGCAGACGGTACCGGCCCCGGGGGCCGCCCGTCGGCTCGGGCTGCTCACCCTCATCCAGTCCGTCGGCCTCGGGGTCTTCATCACCGCCAGCGCCGTGTTCTTCACCCGCACGATCGGCATTCCCGCCCAGCGCGTCGGCCTCGCCCTGTCCGTCGCCGGGCTGTGCGGCCTCCTGTGCACCGTACCGATCGGCCGACTGGCCGACCGCCTCGGCCCACGCCCCGTGCTGATCGCGAACTTCCTGCTGGCCTCGGCCTGTTTCGTCGCCTACTGCCTGGTCCGCGGCTTCGCCGAGTTCATCGCCCTGGCCTCGGTCGTCGCCGTGCTGGAGACATCGGCGGGCGGCCTGCAGGCCTCGCTGACGCACGCCCTGATGGGCGGGGACGAACGGGTGCGGGTCAGCGCGCAGATGCGCAGCCTGTTCAACCTGGGGTTCCTCGGCGGCGCCGCGCTGGCCGGGATCGCGCTCTCGGTGGGCACGCCGGCCGCGCTGTACGGCACCGTACTCGCCAACGCGGCGCTCCAACTGGTCTCGGTGGCCGTCCTGTGGTCGACGCGTCCCGCCCGGACGGCGGACCCGTCCGTGCCCGCCGACGAGACCCCGGCTGCCGACGAGATCCCGCGCCTGTCCCGCAACTCGGCCCTGCGCGACGTCCGTTACGTCGCCGTCGCCCTCGTGTGCGGTGCGCTGGAGCTGTACCACCCGCTGCTCACCGTCGGCCTTCCGCTGTGGATCGTCACCACCACCCACGCGCCCACGCCGATGGTGTCCGGCATCCTGATCCTGGACACCGTCCTCGTCCTGCTCTTCCAGGTCGCCGTCAGCCGGAACGCCGAGACACCCGCCGCGGCCGCCCGGATGCTGCGCCGGGCCGGCCTCTGGCTCGCCCTCGCCTGCCTGGTGTTCCCGCTGAGCGCCGGCCGCGGCGCCGTGCTGGACTCGGCCGTGCTGCTGGGCGGTGCGTCGGCACTGATACTGGGCGAGCTGTACCAGGCCGCCGCCGGCTGGGGTCTGGCCTTCGGGCTGGCCCCGGCCGGCCGCCAGGGCGAGTACCAGGCGGTGTTCTCCCTCGGACGCGGCCTGCAGCAGTTCGCCGGTCCCTGGCTGATGACCTCGCTGGTGGCCGGTACCCACGGCACCGGCTGGCTGGTCCTGGCCGCCCTGTTCGTCGCTCTGGGCCTGCTGGCCCCGCCGCTCGTCCGCGCCAGCGGACGCTCCGGCGACCACCGCGCCCCGGTGACCACACCCTGAACCCTCCACCCGCTCTCCGGGCCGGTGCTTTCCACCGGTCCACCGCACCACACGTTGGGAACGAACCAGCATCATGACCGTGATACGACGGCACGACCCCGAGGCCCGGGGCTTCGCCAGCGACAACTACGCCGGTGTGCACCCCGAGATACTCCAGGCCATCGCCGAGGCCAACGGCGGCCACCAGACCAGCTACGGCGACGATGTCTACACCGAGCGCCTCCAGGAGGTCTTCCGGGACCACTTCGGCCCCACCGCCCATGCCCACCCCGTCGTCAACGGCACCGGCGCGAACGTCGTCGCCCTGCAGTCCATGACGAGCCGCTGGGACGCCGTGGTCTGCGCGGAGTCGGCGCACATCAACGTGGACGAGTGCGGCGCGCCGGAGAAGGTCGGCGGGCTCAAGCTGCTCACCGTGCCGGCCTGGGACGGCAAGCTCACCCCCGAGCTGGTCGACCGGCAGGCGTGGGGCTTCGAGGACCAGCACCGGGCCCGCCCCCGGGTGCTGTCCATCACCCAGTCCACCGAGGTGGGCACCTGCTACACCCCCGAGGAGATCCGCGCCCTGTGCGACCACGCCCATGGGCTCGGTCTGCTGGTCCACCTGGACGGAGCCCGGCTGGCCAATGCGGCCGCCACCCTGGGCGTGTCGCTCGCGGCCCTGACCATCGAAGCGGGCGTCGACGTGCTGTCCCTCGGCGGCACCAAGAACGGCATGCTGTTCGGGGAAGCGGTCGTCGTCCTCAACCCGGAGTCGGTGCGGGGCATGGCGCACATCCGCAAGTCCAGCATGCAACTGATCTCGAAGATGCGGTTCCTGTCGGTCCAGTTCGAGGCGCTGTACGGCGGCGACCTCTGGCTGCGCTCCGCCGCCCACGCCAACGCCATGACCCAGCGCCTGTACACGGCGGTACGCGACCTGCCCGGTCTGTCGATCCCGCGTCCGGTGCAGGCCAACCAGATCTTCGCGGTGCTCCCGGCCGCGGTGACCGAGCGCCTGCGCAAGCGTTTCCGCTTCTACGTGTGGGACGAGCAGGTCGGCGAGGTGCGATGGATGACGTCGTACGACACGACCGAGGAGGACGTGGACGCGTTCGCCGCCGCCATCGCGGAGGAACTGACGGCGGGCTGACCGCCCCGGCGCCGACAGGCCGGACAGAAGGCGAGGGGCCGAGCCGGGCAGATCGCTCCCCGATGGCCGGACAAGCACGCGAAGCTCCGGGCGGACAGGTTGTTCCTGGTCGACAACCCCATCCACCAGGAGCTTCGCGACTCACTGACGTCTGAGACAACGGTCCTGTCCGTGTCGGCGGCGGGTCTCAGACCAGACGGCGACGGCCCCAGACGAAGACGAACGCGACGAGGGCGGCGGTCAGGGCGAGCAGGATGCCCACGCCGAGCCACTGCATCGAGGACATCTGCGAGATGGGCAGGTAGTCGACCGACCAGCCGACCACGTCCGCCTTGCGCAGGCAGGCCTCGACGGCCTTGTCGTTCGGCTCATGGACGCAGGTGCTCCAGCCGAGGAGCCAGCCGGCGCCGGTGACGTAGGAACGGTCGAGCTCGTAGGCCCCGTCCGGCAGTGTGGGGAAGGATCCCGGCCTGCCGGCGGCGTGGTGGGTGGCGAGGGTGACCGTGGTGCCCAGGTGCAGCCGGGTCAGCCCCCAGACCATCTTCACAAAGACCCCGAGACCGAAGGTCACCACCATCGCCGTCAGCGTGCGCCGCAGCAGCATGCCGATGACCACTCCCGCGGCGACCAGGAAGAGCGTGAGTGCCACCGGCATCGGTCCGGTGGTGTCGAAGGCGGCGCCGTCGGTCCAGCCCATCCCGTTGCCCTGAGTACGGACCGGTGACCACCACCAGTTGTACGCCACCGAGAGCAGCGCCGTGCCGACGGCCAGGACGAGCCCCGTGACCGCGAACTTCGTGGTGATCCACCGCATCCGGCTGGCGGACTGCGTGGCGACCAGCTTCGCGGTGCCGTTCTCCAGATCGGGGGCGAGCAGCGGGGCGCCGACGAAGACCCCGAGCAGGACCGGGACGAAGCTGAGGGCCAGACCGGCCTGGGCCAGGCGCTGGCCGTAGCTGTTGAAGCCCTGGAGCCAGTCCTCGGACTTCAGGTGGGGCCAGCCGTACCCGGAGAGGTAGTCGACCATGGTGGACCGCTGCCAGGCGATCCCGGCGACGCCCACCGCGGTGAGGGCGATCAGCGTCCAGTACGAGGCCCGGTGCTGCCGCCAGACCAGCCAGGTCATGCCGCTCAGATGCGGGCGGCGGCGAGCCGCAGGGGCGGGGGCCGCCAGGGAGGTCTTGGGGCCGGTCAGGGTGCTCATGCCGCCACCGCCACCCGGGCCGTGGGGCTGATCAGCGCGGGCGCCTCGGGGTTGCGCAGGTAGGCGAGCAGGAGTTCCTCCAGGTTCGGGGAGTAGGTCTCCCACCGGGCGCCGATCGGTCCGTCAGGGCGTATCAAGGACGTGAACTGCCGTCCGCTGAGCCGGGTTTCCACGAAGGTGTGGTGCGCGAGGTCCACGGGCAGGCCGGTCCCGCCGTCGGCGGCGCCGGTCAGCAGGACGTGGGCGGAGAGCAGTTCGTCCACGTCTCCGGCAAGGCGCAGCCCGCCGCCCGCGATGACCATGAGGTAGTCGCAGACGGCCTCCAGCTCGGCCAGCATGTGCGAGGACAGCAGGACGGTGGTGCCGTGCTCGGCGACCTCGGCCAGCAGCATGCTCATCAACTCGTGGCGCACCAGCGGGTCGAGGTCGGCCAGCGGCTCGTCCAGCAGGAGCAGGTCGGGGCGCTTGCCGAAGGCGACGGCGAAGGCGACGCGGGTGCGCTGGCCGCCCGACAGGGTGCCGATCCGCGCGTTCATCGGCACATTGCCGGAGCTCGGCGGCCCGCTGGTCCCAGCCGGGGTTGAGTTCGCGGCCCATGCGCAGCGTCTCGGCCACGGTGAAGCGGCGGTACAGCGGCTTCTCCTGGGCGAGGAAGGCGACCCGGCGGCCGGCCTCCGCCGACTCCGGGGGCTCGCCGAACACCCGTAGCGTGCCGGTCGTCGGCGCCAGCAGGTTGGCGGCGATGCTCATCAGCGTCGTCTTGCCCGCGCCGTTCGGCCCCACGAGACCACAGACCCGTCCGGCCGGCAGCCGGAAGGAGCAGTCCCGCAGCGCCCAGCCGCGCCGGTACTTCCTGCCGATGCCGTAGGCCTCGACGGCGGACTCCTCCACCGGCCCCGGAAGATCCATGCCCTTACTCATGTGCGCTTCCTGTTTCCCACGTTCCCGTGCCCCCGGCGGACGCCAGGGGACTGGCGTACCGCTGTTCCAGTACCGACGTGACCAGGGCGATCACGTCGTCCCGCTCCAGGCCGGCCGCGAGGGCCCGGAGCATCCACGCGTCCAGTTCCCCACGCAGCGGGGAGTCCGGTCCGGCCTGCGGACGGGCCAGCGACCGGCGGACGAATGTCCCCAGCCCCGGCCGGGGCTCGACGAGCCCCTCCCGCTCCAGCTCGCGGTAGGCCTTCAGCGTCGTGTTGGGATTGACCGCGCTGCTCTCCGCGACCTCCTTGGCCGTCGGCAGACGATCCCCGGGCACCAGCAGGCCCAGCCGCAGCGCCTGCTTGGTCTGCTGGACGATCTGCTGGTAGGCGGCCACGCCACTCCGCCGGTCGATGCGGAACTCCACGTTCCCCACACCACCATTCCGCTAGTCGATTAGTGGAAGCATGATGCGGAAGCCCGAGGTCGGATGTCAAACAGGGGCTCCCCCGTGCCCCACAAGAGGTCCCGCGACCACCACAACGCCTGGCGGGAGCTACCGGGGGACGCAATGCCGCCAGGGCTGCTAGCCCTCACCGCCGAAGCCGTAGGCATGGCCGCATGAGCGTCCCGCTCCGGGACCGCGGCGTGCGCGTGGTGAGCCACTAGTGTCCGAGCGCATGGTGGCGGCGCTGTTTGTCATCGTGGTGCCGAAACCGAGGTGCCGCTCGGAGACGCCGAAGTCACCGCTTCACCGCTGGACCGTCGGCTTCCGGGTGACGTCTGCCGACGTGGCGATTCAGGGCTCGCGGTTGTACGAGGGCCCCGTTGCCGACCTACGCGCCGCGACGGACCCGGGCGGCCTTGCGGGCCTCGGCGATCTGGCGGGCCTCAGCAGACCGGCGGGATTCGCCACCGCCGCCGGCCCGCCCCGGGCGGGTGCCCAGGCCGCGGAAGGGGGCACCGCCGCGCTTCGGGCGCTCCGCGACGCGCCCGCTGCCATCGACCGGAACGCCGGAGGGTGCCTGGGCGCCGGTGATGCGGCTCAGCTCGGCCTCGCCGGAGCGGACCTGCGTGATCTGGGGCCTGATGCCTGCGTCGGACATGAGGCGGGCCATGTCCCGGCGCTGACCAGGGAGGACGAGCGTGACGACACTGCCGGACTCGCCGGCGCGGGCAGTACGGCCGCCGCGGTGCAGGTAGTCCTTGTGGTCGCTGGGCGGATCGACGTTGACGACGAGATCGAGGTCGTCGACGTGAATGCCCCGAGCCGCGACATTGGTGGCCACCAGCGTCGTGACGTCACCGGTCTTGAACTGCGCCAGGGTGCGAGTGCGCTGGGGCTGCGACTTGCCGCCATGCAGCGCCGCGGCCTTGACGCCGCTGTTCAGCAGGTGCCTGGTGAACTGGTCGACAGCATGCTTGGTGTCCAGGAACATGATCACGCGTCCCTCGCGGGCGGCGATTTCCGTGGCGGTGGCGTACTTGTCGGCACCGTGCACGTGCAGCACGTGATGCTCCATCGTGGTGACCGCGCCCGCCGACGGGTCGACCGAATGGACCACCGGGTCATGGAGGTAACGACGGACCAGGAGGTCGATGTTGCGGTCCAGCGTGGCCGAGAACAGCATGCGCTGGCCGTCGGGACGCACCTGGTCCAGCAGTTCGGTGACCTGCGGCATGAAGCCCATGTCCGCCATCTGGTCGGCCTCGTCCAGGACGGTGATGTTCACTCGGTCCAGGCGGCAGTCCTTGCGCTCGATGAGATCCACGAGGCGGCCGGGAGTCGCGACGACCACCTCGGCCCCGGCACGCAGTGCCCCGGCCTGCCGGCCGATCGACATGCCGCCCACCACAGTGGCCAGCCGCAGCTTCAGCAACCGGGCGTACGGGGCGAGCGCATCGGTGACCTGCTGGGCCAGCTCGCGCGTGGGGACGAGGATCAGGGCCAGCGGCTTCCGCGCCTCGGCACGCTGCCCGCTCGTGCGCACGAGCAGTGCCAGGCCGAAGGCGAGAGTCTTGCCCGATCCGGTGCGCCCGCGGCCCAGGACGTCGCGCCCCGCGAGGGAGTTCGGCAATGTGGCGGCCTGGATCGGGAACGGCTCGTTCAGTCCGAGGCTGGTGAGCATCTTCAGCAACTCGACGGGCATGTCCAGTTCACCGAAGGTCGCGACCGCGGGGAGGGCCGGGGTGAGGGTGACCGGCAGCGCGAACTCCCCCTGTGGTGCGGAGGGACGGCGCCCGGTGTCGCCCGGCCCGGCGCCGGGGCGGCGCTGACCCTGTGGGCGGAAACGGTCGTTCGTGCGAGCTGAACGGCTCATGGAGAACCTTCCTCGACTGGGCACGCATCGAGGAATTCCCGACAGGAACGAGCCGGATGAATTGCAGGAACGAGCCGAATGTGAGACCAAAAGAATTGCGCCGGAATACAAAAACAAATATCTGGGACCCCACCGTAAGGCGGGGTCCCAGATATTTCATACGCTTCGACGTCAGGCGGGGGTGATGTTCTCCGCCTGCGGGCCCTTCTGGCCCTGCGTGATGTCGAAGTTCACCTTCTGGCCTTCCTGGAGCTCACGGTAGCCCTGGGTGGCGATGTTCGAGTAGTGGGCGAAGACGTCCGGGCCGCCGCCGTCCTGCTCGATGAAGCCGAAGCCCTTTTCCGCGTTGAACCACTTGACGGTGCCAGTAGCCATTTCAAATCCCCTTGGGGGCAGTGCCCGCGGGCCCACACCGTGTGAACCCCTGCGTTGCGACAATGAACCCCGTCCGGATAAGCACCGGAGATACAAAAATGCCCGACGACATACGGTCGCCGAAGCACTTGAAGTTTCGGGAACCACAACTGCAACTGCCAGCAAGTTTAGCACGGTACGCACAACTGCACTAGTTGCACCCGTGACGCGAGGCCGCGACCTCGCGGGAGCACCGGACCAGCACGCCGGCGGGTGCCACCGCGAATGCATACGGAAGGTGAACTTCCAGATCACACAAGGTGCGACCAGCTACCCGAGGAAAGTCAATGACACACCTCGGCTCGGATTATCCCGATTTATTTCCACGAAAGAACAGGCCGGAACCCCTCGGCGTCGAACTGTTCGAATTCATCCCGCCATCAGGCCTCGAACTCCTCGCGTAGTTCAGCATTCGCTCAGCCGAACTACGAGGCTGTGGTGACGGGCTCGGTGCGCGAGGACGTTCGCAACGGCAAGGCCGAGCGCTTCAACCGGGTGGTTGACGGCCTTCTCCGACTCGCCTTGGCGGACGAGGCGTTCGGCCACCGCAATGGCGACACCCACCATTCCGCTGTAGGCCAGTACCTCCACTGGTGTGGCAAATGGGACGAGTTCCGCATCTGCCTCCACCGTGCGACAGCAGCGCTTCGCGACGTCGGCTCGCGCAAGGGCCTGTTCGTGGCGGTTGCCGCCGTGGCGGGCGAACTGGTCGTCAACGTACGCCAGGGCTTTGTCGGCTCGTCCGGAGTCGACAAGGATGCGGCAGAGCAGACTCGTGATCCAATCGGCGTCTCCGCCGTTCCTCCCCGCGGGCGCAGCACCTCCGCCGCCTCGTCGTGGCGGCCGTGACGTGCGAGAAGCCACGCGAGGTCGAACGCAGGATGGGGACTCCCGTTTCGGCGGCCTCCCACAGCAGGGCAACAGCCTCCGCGATCCCCGCCATGCTCCTCAGCGCGGCCTACAGCCGTGGAGGTTGGGCGGTGCCCCGCCCGGCAGCAGGTGAGGCACCGAGCCGACCGCGTAAGCCGGCAGTGCTGTCTCGGCGTCCCCGGTCTGCCTCCGCGCGGCTCAGAGGCTGCCGACGACGCGGAGCGCGTCCTCGGTGGCCAGGCCGATACGGGAGGCCAGAGCGAGGGCGTCGTCGAAGGTGACGTCGTCCCCGGCCAGACGGACGGCGGCCAGGGCGGGCGGGACCTTGCCGTGGTCGAGCAGCGTGGCCCACTGCTGCCGGTCAAGGGCGAGGTAGCGCAGGGTCGAGAGGCCGGAGAGGACGGTCAAGTCGGGGATGTGGGCGCCGGAGAGGTCGAGGCCATGCAGGTTGGGGACGGTGGCCAGCGGGTTTAGGTCGGCCGGGGCGGTGGTGTTCAGGCGGAGGGAGGCAAGGTGGGGGTGGCCTGCGAGCGGGGTGAGGTCGCCGTCGTCGAGGGCGACGCGGAGGGACTCGACGGGCAGGTCGCGTACGGGCGTCAGATCGGCGGTGGTGGAGCGGTTGAGGTGCAGTCTGCGGAGGCTGGGCGCCGCGGTGAGCGGGCTGAGGTCGACGATGCCGGTGGCGTCGTTTATGTGGATGGCCTGGAGGGTGGGCGGAACCTCTTCGGGAATGCCGCCGATGATCTGCTGGGTGCCGACGCCGCAGGCAGGCCGGCACAGGGAGATGTGGTCGTCGTACTTCTCGTAGGAGCCCTGCTCAAGCAGCTCCAGGTGCTGCTCCAGCAGGGAGGTGATGGAGTCGGCGACGTACACAGGGCCGTCGTCGTAGTCGCGGCCTGTGGCGATGACCTGGCCGGGTCGCCCGTCGCGGGCGGGGTCCATGTCGACGGCCAGGTAGTTGCCGTCCTCGCTGGTGGCGAAGCGGATCCATGCGGGATGGCCTCCGCAGCGGCGGACGGTGTCGGCGGGGGTGGTGTCGAAGACCACGGCGTCCCACTCCAGGTCCCAGCCGAACCAGGGACGCTCCTGCCACTCACGCCAGTCGGTGTACTCGGCGACCAGGCTCTTCAGGGACAGCCATGCGTTGTTCTCGATCAGGCAGAGGTTCCGGTACCCGATACCGTCCCCGTCGGCGATCAGGTACAGCGCCCGCAGGTCGGCGGGCAGCGGGCGCCCGATGCGGCGTTCGGCGTCGTCGAGCGCGGCGGCGGTGACGGGCGGGGGCAGTTCCTCCCGGGATCCGAGGATGGCGGCGCGCCGCTCGAGGTAAGTACGAAACCTCGTCGCGGCCAGCTCCGGATCGCCGGCCGGGGCGGCGGTGCCGGCCGTCTGCCGCAGGCCTGGCTGCGGCAGACGGTAGTCGGGGTCCAAGACGACCTCGTACCCGCCGCCCCGTCCGGTCACACGGCCGACAGCTTCCGTGAACGTGACGAGCCGGTACTCGCCGGAGGGCCGGCAGTCCATCTCCCAGCTGACGGGCTCCCAGCCACGGTCGTTGCGTATCCCCTCCGCAAGTTCCATCAGCAGGGAGTGCATCTCGGGCAGCCCCGGGTGCGCGCGGGTACCGGAAACGGTGTAGCCGCCGGTCATTCCGCTTCCGCCCCGGCCTGCACGACCCGAGAGCACCGCCCGTGTCCATCCGTTCGGCGCGCTTGTGACGATCTGTTCGGCCATACGGCGGGCCGCCTGCTCAACCATGTGCTCCTGCTCCCGTTCTGTCGAAGACGCCGACCATCCTGGCAAGGACCACTGACTGTGAGCTGTCGGCGCCGCAGATGTCCCGGCCGCACGCCTGGCGACCCGGCAGGCAACGTTTACCGGTCAAGCAGCGGCGTCCGTTGCGTGCTCTAGGGGTACCCCTGCTCGAAGGGCTTGGGCGAGCGTGCCATGCGCTCGCGCGGGGCGAGCGTTGCCTGTTGGCTTACGGCCGGCGTGCTGGTCCTGGGCTCCGTCCATGACGACGCGGGGGTACGGCCCTTCTCGCCTTCTCGTCGGACCAGCCGGCATCGTGCGGGATCATGCCGGCCGCAGATCCGCCGGCCATGATGTGATCACGGCGACGGCGACCAACTCGCCTGAGTCTGAGCGGCCCAGCCAGACCGGATAGGTTCCATCCCCGCCGGTGTAGAAGGACAGCAGGTCGCTGCCCGTCTCCTCGTCGGTTGCATGTATACAGCCGTCAGCGATGTTGTCGGCCGCGCTTCCGTCGCTGTCCATCAGGAAACTCCGGTACTTCTCGGACAGCGTCTCCCAGCCGGAAGCGTCCGCAAAGCTGCCGGCCGCGCCGTCGGTACCAAAGCCGTAGGCGTGGCCGTCCAGCAGCAGCCGGGGATCGTCACCCTCGCTGAGGCCCATCTCCCAGGTGACCGGCGGTTCGTCGGCGATCAGCAGCCGTACGACAGGCTCCTCCGTGACCGGGAACCGTTCGCCGCCGTAGTCGCCCTCACCAATGAGTACGGCGGCCTGCAGGGGATACTCACCGGGTGGGATCCGCTCGATCAGTTCCCTGGGGCTGTGCCGCATGGCGTCTGCGACAACCAGTCGGCCGCTGGGGATTCGGAGAGTGGCGATATGCCGGGTCTCAGCGACCGTCATCTCGCCCCAGGCCTCCGAAATGAACCGGGTGCCCGACCGGAAGAGTTCGTTCAGAATCAGTCCTGGCTGCCCCGGCCGGGGAGGCCGCCATGGGGATTCAGGCTTCCCCACTTCTACGTCGACATTCCCGGCGACTGCCGGAGACGGCAGGGCGGCGGCGTCCAGAACCTTGGGCCGTTCCTGCTCGGCCACCCCGAAAAAGTTCGGACTTCCGGCCGCATGGACGCCGAACCCCGACCGCGGATGCCACCGCTGCGACTCCGACACGTCGGCGAGCGTGTGGAACGATCCGCGGCTCTCACCGCGTTCCTCGAGCACTACCGTTCCCCTCTCACCGGGAAGGAGCTCCACCGTGAGACACCAGGCGTCGCGCGCACGGTCGGACTGGTCAGGGGAATACCTCCGTTCCAGGTACTGCCTTGCGAACAGGCGGTCCGGTTCGAGCAGTCTCAGATCCACCTCGTGGATCCGCCGCCCCAGCTCGTCGTAGGCCCACACCCCGACGTAGTGGTCGCCCCACGACACGAGGTGCACCTCCATCGGCGCCGCGCACCCGGGCACACGACGGACCACCACATACGGCTCCCCGCTCCTGTCCCGCTCCTCCGCCTCATCGGCTGACAGCGTCCCGAACTCGCAACGACGGTCGGCATCCCAGCCCTCCGCGTACGAAACCTCCACCTCGGCCATGTCCATCAACCCCTCCCGCCGGCCCAGCCTCGGAGAGGCCCGAACGGTGTGCATCTTTGATCAGCTCGGGAACAACGTATCGGCCATCTCTGACAAGATCAGCCGGGACGACGGCGGGCAGATGGATACGGGGCGGCAGAATCGCCAGGCCATGCGACGGTGGTAACGGCCTCGGACTCGGAGCCGCAACGGCTGATGGTCAGCCCTGTAGTCCTGACGGGCACCCTGGTGGGAACGTGCAGCCGGCCTTTGTACGCCGCACAGTCAACTCCGATCGGCAGTTGGATAGTTCAGCCAGACCATTCGCCTGGAGCTGCATCGGCCAGGCAACGCCCTGAGCAGCTTGTCCTCGAAGAAGGCACCGCCGGTGAGGACGCGCCCACCACACGGGCGTGCTGTGGACCGAGCGCGTCACCGCCTGGACCACCCCCACCCACGTCCTGCTCGAGATGACCAGCGAGGACGAGGGCGGCGACCGGAGGAACCAACCAGGACCACAAGACGGATCTCACCGCGCTCATCGCCTCCCTGCCCGAGCGAGAGAAGGACGCATCCACCCAACGCACGACAGTCGTGGGCCTGATCGAGCTCACGCCCCTCACACGCCGAGTCGGCGTGAGCTTGAGGGGCATGTTCGTGACCACCAGAACACCGTCAACGCCAGGGCCGGCAGGATCCGCCCGCCCATACGCGACCCGTCGAACGATGTCTCGCAGGTACACGCTCGTGAGCGGGTTACGACCACCCTTGACTTGGACAGGGACGTCGTTATGCGCGTCGAATGACCAGCACGGCCACGTCGTCGAGGTGGTCGACCGCGATCGCGGCGTCGAGGATGCGGTCAGCGGTCTCTTCGGCGTTCAGTCCGTCGTGGACGGCTTGGGCGGCTAGTGTTCCGGCTCGTTCCAGTCCGGCATCCAGCGTCAGGCCTGGTCCTTCGACCACGCCGTCGGTGACCATGACCAGCGCGCTGTCGTCGTCCAGGGTGAAGACCTCCTTGCGGTATTCGGTGCCGGGCAGGATGCCCAGGACCGGCCCGCCCGGCAGCTCGCGGACCTCGTGGCTGCCGTCTCTGTGTACGCACAGCAGCGGGACATGGCCGGCGCTGGTGCCGGTGACCTGTCCATCGTGCGGGTCGATGTGCAGCATGGTGCAGCTGGCGAATCGTGCGGGGGAGGTCGTGACGAGCAGCTCGTTGGTGCGGGTCAGCACGGTTCCCGGATCCGGTTCCTGGGCGGCGATCGCGCGCATGGACAAGCGGACCTGTCCCATGAAGGCGGCGGCGTCGACGTCGTGACCCTGTACGTCGCCGATCTCCAGTGCGATCGCGCCGTCGGGCATCATGAAGGCGTCGTACCAGTCTCCGCCGATGTCCAGCCCGACCCGGCTGGGGCGGTAGCGGGCGGCGACCTCCAGGCCCGGGAGGTGCTCGGGCAGCGAGGGGAGCATGGTCTGCTGCAGCGCCGTGGCCAGCTCGACGCGTGCCTGCTGCAACCTGATCCGCTTGAGGGCCTGGCCGGCCAGGTCGGCCAGCGTGCCCACGAGGGTCCGCTCATCCAGGGGCGACAGGTATCCGCGGCGGTAGAGCATCGACCAGGCTCCGAGTGGCTGATCGCCGGGCTCGCTGAGGGGGGTGATCGAGATGGCGTAGTCGGAGCCGAGCCGGAGGAACCTCAGAAGTGGGGCGTGCGGCCAGCGGCGGGTGAAGTCCGCCCGGTCGGTGATGAACTGGGGCTTGCCGGTAAGGATCGCCTCGGACAGCGGGGTCGGCTGGTCCAGCCGCAGGCCGTGCAGGGCCTCGACCTCGCGCATGTCTATCCTCGCATCGGTGGAGATGCACAGGCGGCTGTCGTCGACAAGTGCGAGCACGGCGCCGCTGGCGCCGAAGGTCGCGGCGAGCCGGGTCAGGACGACCTGCTGCAGTTCCTGCTCCGTGGCTGCGGTGATCAAGGCGGAGGAGAAGTCGGCGGTGTCCTTGGCGCGCTGTCGCTCGGCAGTCAACGCGGCCTGCGCCTTCTGCTTGCGCTTCTCCTGCGTGGTGTCGTCGCGGACCACCACGAAGATCCGTTCGGGGCCGTGAAAGCCCAGCTGGAGCCGACGGACTTGAACGGCCAGCCGGTGCCAGCCGTCGTGCGAGGTGTGGTACCGCAGCCTCACCCAGGGGGACTGCTGGCAGGAGGCCGAGCGAAGGACCCGCCAGAAGGCCTCCCTGTCGTCGGGGTGCACTGCCGAGATCACTCTGGACATCGGCGCAGTTGGATCCGGGATGAGCGCGACCAGGCTGGGTAGGCCACCGAGCCACTCCAGCTGGTCCTTCTGGGCTGAATACATCCACAGGCCAAGGCCGGCGGCCGCGGTGGCCAGCCGGAACGGTATCAGCAGGCTGGTCAGGTCGTTTCGTGCATCCAGGACGCGCACCCATATCAGCTGCTTGTCACCGGCGGGATCCTTCACTTGTCGCGCCTCGAGCAAACAGGCGATGGGTACTCCGTCTCGCCCGGGAAACTCCAGCTCCCGCATCGCGACCGCATCCGCCCTGGCGGCGTGGGCCACCAGATTTTCGGCCGACATCCGCTGGCTGGCAGGCCACAGATCACCGAGGTCACGCCCCAGGCACTGGGGCGCCGGCCTGCCCAGCGCGGTGGCCATAGCAGCGTTGAGGTCACGCACGGCACCGTCCAGCGTCAGAAGAGCCGACGGGCACGCGCTTCGATGAAGTTCGTCCAAGGCGTCCATCTACGGCTCCCTGGCGCATACCAAAACAGCCTCTTCAGCCATATTGGCGCATTTTGCTGTGATGTCTCAATGAAGGGGGTGTCTGACCATCTGCGTCGAGTGACGACGGCAGGAACTCGGCGGAGGCAGTTCGGTGACACGATCGCTGAGTGCCGGCGCCTGTAGCGGCGACCTCGCTCTCGCGGAGACGGCCGGCTGGGCGGCGAGGTCGCCCCCTCACCCGCCCGAGCCCTCACTGCCAGCCGCCCGCCGCCTCCGCCGGGAGTCGGGGGCCCCTTGCCGTGCGATAGGCGGTGGCCTGCCTCTGGAGATGACGTCGCGCCTGTAGCGACGGGCACCCGGGGGTGGCGTGAGAGTGATCTCTCTTCGTAGGCGGCAAAGAAAGCCATTATCGAATACGTGTACGAAACAGCGACCATCGGGCCGTCTCTGGGCCGTGCGAGGTCACCCCGCGTTGATCTACGACGACCACGGACGACAGGTCGCGCGATATCCCAGCCCAAGTCAGAGACGTGAGTGACGTCGCTCGGGTACCGGATTCCGCCCAGGGGCGGGCGGCTGGCAGGCTGGGGCGCTTCTCGCCACGACCGAGAGACGGGGTTCCGCCCATGGCCCGCATCCGATGGCTCGATGTTCGTCCACCACGTGGAGTCACATCCCAGCAGCTTCACCACTCCTTCTGCCGCTCGAAGGGCGTGCTCACGGTCACGACGCAGCCGGCCGGGGAAGACAGGCCACCCGCAGACAAGTAGGTCATGACGGTTCCCGCCTCTTCCCTGTCGATGACCGTCAGGGCATCGGCGATGTCAGCGGGGCAGGCCGGCCCCTGCGAACCTTCGACCGCGTAGTGCGCCCAGGCTTCCTGCGCTTCAAGGACCAAGCCGTACACGTGCTCTTCGACGGAGCCAGCATCCCCGCTCGCGACCCGCCTGAAGACGCCGTCCTCCTTGGCCAACGACTCAAGCAACACTCGCATGTCCGCCATGGTCTTCACGCCCACATATTTCCATGTAGCGGCAGCGCCATGGCGAGCTACGGAGCCCCCTCGCGGTCAGTTGAGCCGTCTCAGTTTCCGTCTCATTCAGCCGCACTCACGGCCGTTCAATGACTACCGCTCACCGGCTCGCCGTCGTGGCCAACTGTTGCTGACTGAGGTTCAGGCGCACACGTGGAAGGGACCCGCCGTCCGCCGAGCCGACAAGCCCCAGGGCAAGAAGTCACCTTAGGTTGCGTCACGTGGCGGATCCGGCAGGTTGTGCCACGCGTGACCACATCCCCCGGCGCAGTACAGCGTCCGCCTACGGGTGTCGGCGATGCTGAAGAGGGCGACGAGCAGGCGGAAGGACTTGGTGAGTTCGTGGGCCGGAAGTGCTCCCATTCCGAAGCGCCACTTCGTCAGCATCACCGCCGGCGTGTGAGTGGGGCGGATACCGGAACGCGCGATGCTCTCCGGCACGTCCCCTTCGCAGGCGCGGGCCTGCCCGCAGAACAGCACCAATGCGTGCAGGACCTTGCGTTGGTCATCCTCTGAGAGGCCCTCGAACCACTCGACGCCCTCGGCCACCGGTCTGAGCCCCTGTGCGAGTTCGTTCAGGATCACCTCGTGTGCGTACAACACAGATCTCCACCCCCATGGCTCAGGCGGACGGTACGCCCACGACCGCCCGTGAGCAGCACGGTTTCTCGTGCACTGATGGCACTGCCATCTGGCACAAGCAGCAGGCTCCCCCTCGAACCCGCGCAGCGCCTTCCAGGTGGTTGGCGTTCCGAGTGTGTGTCCAACCGCGTGACAACGCAGGCGAACATCAGCCCAGGAGGCTCAGCCGCACCTGGCGGTGAGGATCGTCCCTGTTCGTGTCCGCCGAACTCCGCCAAGGCAACCCCGACCCTACCGATAGGCCTGCCGCAGCTCCGATGGGTGATCCATGGCACCGATGGGAGACTGCGGTCCTGGGGCAGTGTCAACCGAGGTGTTGCAGCCAGCTGCTCAGCGGCCTGCTGTGCTGGCCCGCGGCTCCGCGGTGCTGGACGGCCTGATCGCCGCCACCATGCTCACGATGGGGCGGCTGCTGCCGGCCGGCGCCTGACCGCCCCGCGTTCCGCACCGCTTTGCGCTCGTCGAGCTCCATCGCCCCCGGGGCGCGCATCATCAAGGGAGGGAAGACTATCGACGAGGAGTGGCGATGAGGTTGTCGTTCCTTGAACCCCTCTACGCGGAGCCGGGCCCGTTCGCCTCCGTGTATCTGGACACCTCCCGAGACGTCGAGCATCCCGAGCAGGCGATCGCGCTGCGCTGGCGGCGGCTGCGCGAGAGTCTGTCCCGTCAGGGCTCGGACCGGGCGCTGCTGAACGTACTGGAGGAAGTGGTCGGCGCCGACACAGAGGTGCCGGGAAGGCACGGTCAGGCCATCTTCGCCGCCCACGGCACACTCGTCCTGGACGGGGAGCTGCCCAGGCCGCCCGAGCACGACTCCGCGCGCTACAGCACCCTGCCGGACGCGATGCCCCTGGTCACCCAGCACGTTCCGGAGATCCCCTACATGGCCGTAGTCGTCCACTACCGCGGCCTTCCGACCGCCGAGACCCACGGCTGGGTAACTCTGGAGGCGGAAACCGGCACCTGGCCCGTGTCCACCGTCACCCCGGGTGAGAGGCTGCACCGCAGGGTCGCGGTGGCGACCTGGCACCGCACCTCCCTCCGGCTGGGTCACCGGCTGGACGAACGGGCGCGACACGCCCATGCCGACGCCGTCGTCGTGGGCGGGGACGAGTGGGCGTGCAACGTACTGATCCGCCGCCTGCCGCACACCCTGCGGGGCAAGGTCGTACGCGTGGGCGGCCAAACCCCCACCGACACCGGACGCGCCCTGTTGGAGTCGCAGCTCGACGGCGTCTTCCGCGGTCGCATGTCCGCGCACGACCGGGAACTCGTGGACAGCTTCATCGGTCGGCGTGCCCTGGACGGACCCATGACGGAGGGGCTGGCCTCCACCGTCGCCGCCCTCCAGCGCGGCCAGGTCGCGGCAGTGCTACTGAACCGGCCGCCAGGATCTTCGCTGCGGCTCTGGGCGGGCTCCCAGCCCGCCCAGCTCGCCCTGACCGAGGCGGAGCTGATGTCCTTCGGCGTGCGGGCCCCGCGCGAGGAACGCGCCGACGAGGCCCTCGTCCGGGCCCTCGTCGGCACCGGTGCCGAGCTGGTCTTCGTACCGGAGAGCGAGCTGAGGCTGTGCGAGGGCGTGGGCGCCCTGCTGCGGTACACCGACCCGGGGACCCCGTCCTGACGCCGACGCGCTGCGCCTCCCGGATCACGGGTCGCCCCTTGCGCCCGACCGTCCCGGATCGCGCCGCGCGCGGAACATGCCGACACTGGGCCGCCGGGCAGAGTTCGTCCCCGCGGACGAGGTGGCATCCGCGTACGAGGACACGCCCGTTCCGCTCCCCCACGGGCGTGAACACCCAGCCCTCGCTGATCGCCATGATGGTCTCCGCTCTCGGCCTCACCGGAGACACACAGGTCCTGGAGCTCAGGACCGGATACGGCTGGCAGACCTCGCTGCTGCCCCGCTTGGTCGCGTAAGTCGTCAGCGTCGAGCGCCGGCCCGGCCTGGTCGACGAGGCCGGCCTGCGGCCGGCCGGGCAGGACGTCGGCAGTGCTGAGGTCGTACTCGGCGACGAAACCCTCGGGATACCGACCGTGCCCCGTACGACGCCTTAATCGTCTGCGCGGCCTTCCCGCAAGTGCCTGAGCCGCTCGTGGATCAGCTCCGCACGGTGGCCGGCTCGTCCAGCCGATCGGGCAGGGCGGGCAGGAGCGCGTGGAACTGCACGAGCGGCGGGCCCACAACCTGGTGCACCGCAGGACGGTCACCGCGGCCCGGTTCGTCCGGCTGTACGGCTGTACGGCTGTACGGCGCCCACGGCTACGACCAGCGGTGACGCGCTCAGCGCTGATAGGTCCCGACCAGGGTGCCGGAGGCCAGCTCCCTGCCCTTCAGGGCACGGTGCACATCCTCGACGCCCGGGTGGTCGTGCAGCGGCAGCGGCTCGGACACGGCGTACAGGCGGAAGAAGTAGCGGTGCGGCCCGTGCCCCGGTGGAGGCATCGGCCCTCCCCAGCCCACGCGGCCGAAGCCGTTGGGCCACGGCAGGCCCCCCTGTGGCTTCTGGCCCTCCGCCGCCCCGGTGGTCCGCGGATCGATGCCGGTCACCAGCCAATGCAGGAACGTCGTCCCCGGCGCGTCCGGGTCCTCGCACAGGAGCACCAGCTCCGTGGCCTCGTGGGGCACCCCCGACCAGGTCAGGGGCGGTGAGACGTTCTCACCCTCCCCGCTGTACCGACGGGGGATCACCGTTTTGTCGTCGAACGCGGTGCTGCTGAGTTCAATTCCGCTCATGCGCGCCGCCATACCCGCAACAGCGGCACCGGCACCGGTCCACACCCCAAAACCCCCGTTCGGCCGAGCCCACCCGGGCCGCCTCCGGGAGCGGGGTGAAGATGGCAGTGTGCCGACAAGGATCCTGCTCGAGGGCCGCCCTGGCGCGGGCAAGACGACCGCCCTGCGCCGGCTGGCCGCGCTGCTGCCCACCCACGCGGCCACCGGCTTCACCACGGAGGAGATCCGGCAATCCGGCGCCCGCGTCGGTTTCGCTCTGGAGACCCTGGCAGGCCGACGGGAAGTGCTCGCCCATGTCGACCTGCCCGGTCCGCCACGGGTGGGGAAATACGGCGTCGACCCGGGCGTCATGGAACGACTGGCGCTGCCGTCGCTTCGGCCGGCGGCAACCGAGGAGGCAACAGGGCGGCTGGTGCTCATCGACGAGCTGGGGCGGATGGAACTGGCGTGCACAGCGTTTCGGCACGCGGTCGACGCGCTGTTCGTCGCAGAGGTCGACGTCGTCGCCACGGTCCACACGCACCGCGATCCGTTCACCGATGCCCTCAAGCGGCGCGCCGACATCGAGGTCGTTCAGCTCACTCCGGCAAACCGGGATGTCCTGCCGGGGGAGCTCGCGGCCCGGCTGCTGCAGCCGCGGACGCACGGAAAGTATCCCTCTCACGGATGAGAGGCCGGACTCCGACCTGCTGAAAGCAGAGTCGGTGCGACAGGATGTGAAGTCGGCCGGTCGGTGCGACCGGCGGCGCCCACTGCCAAGGGTCAGTGCCTGCCCACCAAGTACGCGGCCGGCATCGCCTTCACCACCCGGTTCGGCGCCCGCCCCTCCCTGGCCGCCCCCCTGTGCCGCCCGACCCTCCGAAGGCATTGAGGGCGCCTTGAGGAGGGCGGCAATGCCTTGCGCGCCTGACGGGTCAGCCGAAGCGACAAGCGCAACAAGCAAGATCCCGATCTACAGCCGGAGTACCAGCCGCGACAGGTGGTTCGGTCAGACCCCGACCCTGGAGACGGGGCGCGGCTGACGACCTCTGTTTCCGGGACGAAGGGGTCGCACGTTCAAAGCCCGGCACCCGAGCCAGGAAGATGAAGCTCACGGGCTGATCCCGCAGAGGCCAAGAGGCATTGGGCGCGGCCGGGATTCGACGCTACAGTCCCGGAACATGCATCAACTGAGGAAGCTCAGCCGTACCTGACGGTTGGGATTATCCCTGTTTGTATCCACCAGGCACACCGACTGCCAGGTCCCGAGTTCGAGTCGGCCTGCGATCACCGGCAGGGTCGCGTGGGGTGGGACGAAGGCCGGGACGACATGGTCGCGGCCGTGGCCGGGACTGCCGTGGCGGTGCTGCCAGCGATCGTCGGCCGGGAGCAGCGTATGGAGCGCGGCGAGGAGGTCGTCGTCGCTGCCGGAGCCGGTCTCGATGATCGCCACGCCGGCGGTGGCATGCGGTACGAAGACGTTCAGGAGGCCGTCTCGACCCGCCGCCGTCTCGCGAAGGAAGTCCTCGCACTGCCGGGTGAGATCCACGACCGTCTCACCGGAACCGGAGGCCACGTTCAGGACACGCGTGCTGAAGGCATCGGACATGTCTTCATCCTCACCCATGTGAGCGGGTCCACACCGGCCGGTCCTCCGTCCGGTGGTACACGAGGTCCATCCTGCGAGACGCCGTGGACCGTGCACGGCCCGCGCGGTTCGACGTCACTCGCCGTCGCCGGCCCGGTCCTGAGCGGCCGGGAAGATCCTCGCCTTCGGTGCGGTTGGTGGAAGCGTGAACAACATCGGGGTGCACGACGTCGACGTGGTCGTCATAGGCGCTGGTCAGGCCGGACTGTCCAGCGCCTATCACATGCGGCGCACGGGGTTCGAGCCGGATCGCGACTTCGTAGTGCTCGACCACGCCCCGAGTCCGGGCGGCGCCTGGCAGTTCCGCTGGCCCTCGCTGACCTTCGGCAAGGTCCACGGGATGCACGCACTGCCCGGTATGGAACTGACGGACGCGGACCCGGCGCGGCCGTCGTCCGAGGTCGTGTCCGAGTACTTCGACCGCTATGAGCGCGCCTTCGACCTGCGTGTACGGCGGCCGGTCGACGTCCGGGCCGTACGCGAGGGAACGGACGGGCGGCTGCTGGTCGAGACATCGGCCGGTACCTGGGCGACGCGGGCGCTGATCAACGCGACGGGGACCTGGGACCGGCCCTTCTGGCCGCGCTACCCCGGCCAGGAGACCTTCCGGGGGCGGCAGTTGCACACGGCCCAGTACCCCGGTCCGGAGGAGTTCGCCGGGCGGCGGGTGATCGTCGTCGGTGGCGGCGCGTCCGGTACCCAGCATCTGATGGAGATCGCCCCCTGTGCCGCCACGACCACCTGGGTGACCCGGCGTCCCCCGGTGTTCCGGGAGGGTCCGTTCTCCGAGGAGGTGGGGCGAGCGGCCGTCGCGCTCGTGGAGGAGCGGGTGCGCCAGGGGCTGCCGCCGCGCAGTGTGGTGTCGGTGACCGGGCTGCCGCTCAATGACGCGATCCGGAAGGCGATCAAGGACGGGGTCCTGGACCGGCAGCCGATGTTCGACCGGATCGTGCCGGACGGCGTGGAGTGGGCCGACGGTCGGCATGTGGAGGCCGATGTGATCCTGTGGGCGACCGGCTTCCGGGCGGCGATCGACCATCTCGCCCCGCTGCGGTTGCGCGAGCCGGGCGGCGGTATCCGGGTGGAGGGTACGCGCGCGGTCTCCGACCCGCGGCTCCACCTGGTCGGATACGGCCCGTCGGCCAGCACGATCGGCGCCAACCGGGCGGGACGCGCGGCCGTGCGGGACATCCGGCGCCTGCTGGCCGGGGAACCGGTGAAGGAAGCGGGAGAAGCAGCCGCCGTGGCCTGAGGGAGCGGCGGCGGTCGGCACAGCGGCCCGTCCGGGCGCACACCCGGCGTGGCTCTCCTCCTACTTCGCGGCGCGCAACCGGTTGAACTCGGCGACGTTCCGCTGCTGCTCCTCGTAGCTCGCCGTGAACCGGGTGTCGCCAGGCTTGACGGTGACGAAGTACAGCCAGTTGCCCGATGCCGGGTTGACCGTGGCGCGCATCGCCTCCTCGCCCGGATTGGAGATCGGTGTCGGCGGCAGACCGACGCTCCGGTACGAGTTGTAGGGGCTCTCGATCTTCGTGTCCTTGACGCTGGTGCGCAGCGTGGAACGCTTCAGCGCGTAGTTGAGCGTGGAGTCCATCTGCAACGGCATCCCCCGCTCCAGACGGTTGAAGACCACTCGGGCCACCTTGGCCATGTCGGCCTTGGTCGCCGCCTCGGCCTGCACGATGCTGGCGACGGTGACGGCCTGGTAGCCGGTCAGGGCGTGGCGCTGGGCGCCCGCCGTGATCGTGCCGCCGCTGAATCTCTTGTTCGCGGTGTCGACCATGAACCGCAGCACGGACTCCGGGCTCGCTCCCTTGTGGAGGGGATACGAGGCCGGGAAGAGATAGCCCTCGGGGTTCCCCTGAGCGTCCCGCGGCAGCTTGAGGTGGGCCTTGGGCAGGGACTTCCTCGTCGAGCCGGGCGGCAGTCCGAGAACCTTGTCGACGGCCGTGTAGATCTGGCCCGTGCGCCAGCCTTCCGGGATCACCAGGCCCACGTGCGGGCCCTTCCCGTCGCTCTGGGTGGTCACCAGCGGCACGGCCATGACGGCGGCCGCCACGGCGATTCCCGTCCCGACGAAGGCGACCCGGCTCCGGCGCGTCAGTCCGGTCTGCTTGCGGGGCGGCGTGGTCGTCTCCATGGCCCGCACCGTATCCCGCCGGACCGGAAATACCTGGCATATCGTCAGCTCGTGGGCTCCAGTCGGGCGTCCCTCCGGACAAGGCCCGCATACCGGCCGTCGAGCTCCAACAGCTCCTCGTGGGTGCCCCGTTCGACCGTGCGCCCGGAGTCGAGAACCACGATCTGGTCGGCCCCCCGGATGGTGGACAGCCGATGGGCGATGGTGAGGGTCGTCCGGTTGGCCGAGAGAGCGTCGATGGCTTCCTGGACCGCGTGCTCGGTACGGGTGTCGAGGGCACTGGTCGCCTCGTCGAGGATGAGCACGGGCGGATCACGCAGGATGGTACGGGCGATGGCGAGCCGCTGCTTCTCGCCACCCGAGAAACGGTGTCCACGCTCACCGACGACCGTGTCGTACCCGTCGGGAAGGGACGTGATGTGGTCGTGGATCTGGGCGGCCTTCGCCGCCGCGTGCAGTTCCTCGTCGGTCGCGTCGGGCTTCGCGAAGCGCAGGTTGTCGGCGACCGAGGCATGGAAGAGATACGTCTCCTGGGAGACGACGCCGACCGCGCGGGCGAGGGTGTCGAAGTCCAGGTCGCGGACGTCGACGCCGTCGAGCGTGACCCGCCCGCCCGTCACGTCGTACAGCCTCGGCACCAGATAGCTCAGCGTCGACTTGCCGGAACCGGTGGGTCCGACGACGGCGAGACTGGAGCCCGCAGGGACGGTGATGTCGATGTCCTCGAGTATCGGACCGCTCTTGTCGTCGTAGTGGAACTCGACTCGCTCGAAGCGGACCTCGCCCTTGACCTGGTCGAGACGGACCGGCTGCTCGGGTTCGGTGATGTCGATGGGCAGGTCGAGATACTCGAAGATGCGCTGGAAGAGCGCGAGCGACGTCTGGATCTGCACACCGGTGGACAGCAGGCTGACGGTCGGCCGGAACAGGCTCTGCTGGAGCGAGACGAACGCCACCAGCGTGCCCAGCGAGATGGACGGGCCGCCTAGCTGGAGTGCCACACCTGCGGTCCAGTAGATGACGGCCGGCATGGCGGCCATGACGATGGTGATCACGGCCATGCGCCAGCGGCCCGCCATGTTCGACTTCACCTCAAGGTCGACCAGGCTCTCGGACTCGCTCGCGAAGGACCGGGTGAGGGAGTCGGCACGGCCCATGGTGCGGCCGAGCAGGATGCCGCTGACGGAGAGCGACTCGGTGACGGTCGCGGCCATCGCGGCCATCTGCTTCTGGCGCTGGGTGGCGATCTTCTTGCGTTCGCTGCCCACACGCCGGCTGATCCAGACGAACAGCGGCAGCAGGAGCAACGAGACGACGGTGAGCCGCCATTCGAGGGCGACCATCGCGACGACGGTCGCAGTCACGCTGGTGAGGTTGGAGACCAGCGAGGTGGCGGTGGAGGTGACGGTTGCCTGCATACCGCCGACGTCGTTGGCGATTCGGGACTGGACCTCGCCCGTGCGGGTCCGGGTGAAGAAGGCGAGCGACATGCGCTGGAGCCGGCCGTAGACGGCGGTGCGCAGGTCGTGCATGACGCGCTGGCCGACCGTCGTGGAGATGAGGGTCTGCAGCACACCGAAGACGCTGTTGACGACGGCGCTCAGGATCATGCCGAGGGCGAGCAGACTCAGCAGTCCGGTCCGTCGCTGCGGGATGGCGACGTCCAGGGTCTCCTTGAGCAGGAACGGTGTGGCGACGGAAACCAGCGACGCGGCGCCGACGAGCAGGCCCACGACGACGAGCCGGCCGCCGTACGGCTTGAAGAGGCGAAGGATGCGGCGCACCTGCCGGGGCTGTTCGGACGGGCCGTCGAGGGACGGCGTCGAGGTGAGGTTCTCGGGATGCATGGGCTCCTACGGAGGTCGGGCAGCGCTCGGGGATTCGACGACGCTGCGGCATCGGGACGTGATGCGGGACGATCGATCACGGATCTTAGTTCATTGTTACCTATACTCACAATGAACGAGGCCCTGATATTGTTCCCGCATGACCACCGCCGACCCCGACGGCCTGCTCGCCGAGCAACTGCTGCGGTTCACCCGCCGTGTGCACCGCATCCAGAAACGGCATCTGGAGCGGTCCGACCTGGGCATCACTCCGGCCCAGTCCCGGCTGCTGCGCACGCTCGCCCACTTCGGCTCGCCGCCCCGGATGGCGGACCTGGCCGAGCGTCTCGAGGTGGTGCCACGAGCGGTGACCACGCTGGTCGACGGCCTGGAGGCGAGCGGCAGGGTGCGCCGGGTGCCCGATCCCACCAATCGGCGGGTGATCCGGATCGAGGTCACGGAGCAGGGCCGGGAGGCGCTGCGGGCTCTGCGAGGCGCGCGCAGAGCCGCGGCGGAGGAGATCCTGGCCCCGCTGACGGACGAGCAGCGCGAGGTGCTCGGCGGGCTGCTCACCACACTGATCGACGGCGGCGACCCTCCCTTCGCCGCCGGACCGGAGCATCGCTGCTGATCGTGTCGCGATCCTCGGGCGTCATCGCGCCCGACGCGCCGCACTCCGTTCCTGCGGTTTCCGCGGCTCCCGCGGGGTCTGTGGCTCCCGCGGGGTCTTCCCGCGGGAACCGTGGTTCCTCTGGGTTGTCCTCAGCAGCCGTCGCGGTTCTCGGTGAGCACCCCCTGGACGGTCGTCAGCCGCCGGTCGTAGCAGCCCTGCGAGCCGTACAGCCGATAACGCTCGCTCGTCGTGCCGACCGCGTGCCGCTGGTCGCGCGGCACAGTGGTCGTGTAGGCGGCGTCGCCGGCGTAGGTGTCGTCGAGCAGGGACCACGCCGCACGCCGGCCACCGTGGGTCTCGACGACCGCGGCCCGGTCGGCGAGCGTCAGGACGGTACGCAGCCGGCCGTCGGTGCCGATGGTCGTGGCGCCGTCCATCGTGTACGTGCGACGGGTGTGCGTCGTGCGGGCCGGGCCGGCTCCCTGGACGGTGACGGTCTCGTCGTCCGTCCAGGTGGCGTCGAGACCGTCCTGGTCCTCGCCCTCGGTCCAGCGGTGCACAGAGGTGTTCGCCAGCGTCCGGCTGACCGTGGTGGTCACCCGGCCGTGCGAGGTGTCGACGTATCCCGCGACGGTGAACCGGTGACCGCCCTGTGTATCCAGCCGGTTCTCCTGGCCGGGGGTATAGACCGGGGAGCCGACGGGATCGCGCACCTGATGGACGGTGAGCCCGCCGGTGACATGACGGCTCTTCGCGTCCTGCCAGACCAGGACGTTCACGGGGGTGCTCCAGCCGGTCTGCCCGGCGGGCACACCGACGACGGAGACCTCGACCCGATGCGGCCGGCCGTCGTCGAGGAGCCCGGCGAAGGGCGTCAGGTCATAGGTGATCGGCTGGACGTCGAAGGCGCGTGGTCCTGGGATCACGTACCAGAGGAAGGGGTTGGACCAGCCGCCGGTCCACACGGCCGGGAACGGCGCCGCGATACCGGCGAGCCGCCCGTCGACCGTGATCTGCACCTCGCGGTACGGGCCGCCCGCCGCCTTGCAGGAGTACGGCGCCGTGTCGGGCACGGTGAGATACCAGAACTCCTCGCAGCCGCCGCCCGAGCCGGTGGCGTACACCTCGGCGACGATGCGTTCGCTGTTGCGGGGCGTGGTCAAGTACCGTTCTGGAGGGTGAGGACGCGGTCGGGGGTGTGTGCGGGCCTGCCCGCATAGAACGTCAGCGTGACCTTGACGTCGATGACCCCGGTGTAGGTGTCGTCGACGACGTTGCCGATGAGCATCTCGACGTCACGGCTCTGCCGGAACGTCTCGCTGTACCGGGTGACGTCCTTCACGACGGACCACTCGATGCCGTCCGGTGACGGCTCCGGCGTGGACGTGCGGAGGATCTCGACCCCGCCGACGTGCAGATAGCCGAGGCGGTCGAACTGCCGGCCCTTGACCTTGCCTTCAAGGCGCAGCACGACCTTGCTCCAGTGGTCGCCGCAACCGCTCGGCGGGGTGTACATCCCCCGGTAGGGGGTGAAGTCCCGGAACTGCGTCTCGGCGAGCGTGACTTCACAGGACCGGGAGTTCGGCCGCCCGACGGGCGGGGCTGCCGTCACCGGGTCGTGCCAGTCGGTGCCGAACTCGTCGGGCGGGGCCACGGTGGCCGCGGAGGGGGCGTGGGAGGCAGACCGGGCCGAGGAGGTCGTGGCCGAGGCGGGGCCCGCGCCGAGGAGGAGACTCACCGCCAGAATCCCTCCGGTGAACATGGACATGATAATCCTGCTTCTCATGTCCCGTGTTTCTACGGGGAGTCGGCCCGCTCCGCAATGAGTACTCCGGGGCGGTCGATCGCGGTGCACGGGCATCCGGTGAAACGGCTAGGCCCTGAGGGTCTCCCTGTCACCCATCACCACCACGGGATACCAGTCCGGGTCGAGCGTCCGCAGCAGGTACTCCATCCCGGACTCGGGCAGACTGACGCAGGCCGACGTACCGTCACCGTGGTCCACGTGCAGCCAGATGCCGCCACCCTTCTCCATACCCAGCGGCCGGGTCGGGTCGTTCGGCGGAGTGCCCCTGAGCCGGTTGTAGTCGATGGCGATGACGTAGTCGAAGTCATGCCGGTGGGCCTCACCCCAGCCCTCCGGCACCCGGTAGGACTCACCCTGGTCGTACGGGAGCCTGGTGTCCGGGTCGTCGAGGACACCACCGGCGTCGCTGAGTGTGAACACACCCACAGGCGTGCGCAGATCGTCCTCGTGGTGGTCCACCGTCCAGCCTCTTCTGCCGTTGTGTCCCCGCCACTGCCCGATCTCGCTCCAGGCGTCGTCATCGCCCTTCTCGTAGAGCACGATCGTGCAGTCCGGCGAGTCCTCGCCGTCGCCGTAGACCGCGAGGACCTGGCGCGATGCGTCAGGGACGAGCCGGCGCAGCCGGTCGCCTACGCCCGGGACACGCTCCGGGTCGTTCGTGGGCGCGGAGGTCGGCGAGGACCTCGGATCCACCGGGTCCGCTGACGCGCCTCCGGGGGATTCCCTGTCGGGCGACGGCACGGCTTCCTCCGCGGATCCGGTGTCCGACGACGGCGCGCCTCCCCCTGCGGGTGCCGGATTCGAAGACGGCGGGACTCCGCCCGGGGTTTCCGGGTCCGAGGACGGCGCACCTTCGACGGTACGCCGGGGGTCCGCCGTGAGCGTGGAGCTTCCCCTGGCGCCGTAGCCCGGGCCACCCCCCTTCACGCCATGGCCGCCCTCCCCCCAACCGCCGCACGCCGACAGGGACATCACCAGGACGCCGCAGGCCGCCGCAACGGCTCGCGCACGCACTCCACCGCACACCTCACCCGTACTCATGCGACATATCGTCACATTATCTTCTTAATAATGGGTTTCCCCTCTCCGCTTTTCACCCGCCTGCCGGACGGGCCGGAACTCGCCTTCCGGACCGGAAAACCGTTTGCTTTCACCCACCCTCCGACGCGACCCTGTCACGGCTTGTCACGGGCCCGCGCGGACTGCGGGGACCCGCACCGGTCCGTGCATCGCACCGCAGCCCCGTCCATCCACTGACACGAGCCACTGGGAAGCCATGCAGATTCAAGACCTTCCGTATCCCGACCCGGGTGTGCCGGACGCCCGCTCGGGGCCCCGATTCCTGTGGTGGCTCGGCCGGAACCAGCTGGGCGGGCAGCTCAAGGCCCTGGCCTGGGGGCTGCTGCACTTCCTATCCGTCTCCGGACTGCCGTTCTGTGTCGGCCTCGCGGTTCAGGCCGTCGTCGAACGCTCGGGCGTCCGGCTCGCTCTGACCGGAGGCCTGCTGCTGCTCTGCGGCGTCGGGGTCGCCTTGGGCGACACCATGCTGCACCGCGCCGCGGTCACCAACTGGATCACCGCAGCCGCACGCGTCCAGCAGCTGCTGGCCCGCCGGACGGCCCAGCTCGGCTCCGCGCTGACCCGGCGCGTCGCGGCCGGTGAGGTCGTCGCCGTGTCCACCGGTGACGTCGAGAAGATCGGCTGGTTCGTGGAGGCCGTCTCCCGGTTCAGCGCGGCGGCGCTCACCGTCGTGGCGGTCTGCGTCGGGCTTCTCGTCTACCAGCCCGCGCTCGGTGTCGTCGTGGCCGTGGGCGTCCCGGTGCTGGCGCTCGCCGTGCTGCCGCTGCTGCCCCGCGCCACCCGGCGCGCCGACACCCAGCGCGAGAAGGCGGGCCGGGCCACCGAACTGGCCTCGGACACCGTCGCGGGACTCCGGGTGCTCAGGGGCATCGGCGGCGAGGAACTGTTCCTGGAGCGCTACCGCACGGCCTCCCAGGAGGTCCGCACCGCTGCCGTGCGCAGCGCCAGGATGTGGTCGCTGATCTCGGCGATCCAGGTGCTGCTGCCGGGGCTGCTGATGATCGCGGTCGTCTGGCGCGGTGTGCACCTGGCACGGGAGGGCCGTATCGCCGTCGGTGAGCTGGTCACCGTGTACAGCGCCGTCATGCTGCTCACGTACCCGCTGCGGCACTTCGAGGAGATCGCGATGGCGTACTCCTTCTCCCGGCCGTCCGCCCGGCGCGCGGCCCGGGTGCTGTCGCTGGAGCGGGCCACGGAATCCGGTGGTTCACGTGAGGCCGGTGTGCCGGACGGAGACCTGTACGACCCGCGGACCGGGCTGCTCGCACCCGCGGGGCGGCTGACCGCCGTGGTCTGCGGCGACCCGGACGCGGCGGGCGTGCTGGCCGAACGGCTGGGCGGGCACCCCGCCGAGCAGACGGGACAGGACGTCTCGGCGCTGCTCGACGGCGTGCCGCTGGACGAGCTGCCGCTCGACTCGGCCCGTACCGCGGTCCTCGTCCAGGACAAGGACCCGGTGCTGCTCTCCGGCTCCCTGCGCGAACTGCTCGACGTACCGGCCTCGGGCTCGGTCGCCGCCCGGGATGCGCTCGCCGCCGCCCAGTGCGGTGACGTCCTGGACGCGCTCGTCCAGGGGGCACCGGGCACCGAGGACCCGATGGACGCGCGGATCACCGAGCGCGGCCGGTCACTGTCCGGAGGCCAGCGCCAGCGACTCGCGCTGGCCCGGTCGCTGATCACCGACCCGCCGGTGCTCGTCCTGGACGAGCCGACGTCGGCCGTCGACTCCCACACGGAGGCACGGATCGCCGAAGGCATCCGCAAGCTGCGGACGGGCCGCACGACGGTCGTGTTCACCTCCTCACCGCTGCTCCTGGACCACGCGGACCGGGTCGTGCTGGTGCACGAGGGCGAGGTCGCGGCGGTCGGTCTGCACCGGGACCTGGTGCACAGCGAGCCGCGGTACCGCGCGGTCGTGACCCGGGAGACCGACGCCGAGACGGCCGCGCTTGCCGAGCTGGAAGAACTCAACGACATGGATGAAATGAACACGCTGGAAGGGATCGAGGAGAGCGCATGATCGGCGTGGCGCCACCGGCGTACGACCCGGCGGCCCCGACGGCGGCGACCACGCTGCCCGTCGGTGCCCCCGCGACCGTGCGCGCCTATGTGGCAGAACTGTTCCGCCGGCACCGGCGGGCCTTCCTGCTTCTGATCGCCGTCAACACGGTCTCCGTCGTCGCGTCGATGACGGGCCCGTATCTGCTGGGCGGCCTGGTGGAGCGCCTGTCGGACGGCGCGCGGGAACTCCACCTCGAGCGCACCGCGGCGCTCTTCGTCGTCGCCCTGGTGATCCAAGCCGTGTTCGTACGGCTGGTACGACTGCACGGGGCGGTCATCGGCGAGCGGATGCTCGCGGATCTGCGGGAGGACTTCCTCGTACGGGCGGTGGGTCTCCCGCCGGGGGTCCTGGAACGGGCCGGGACCGGCGATCTGCTGTCCCGGATCACCACCGACATCGACCGGCTGGCCAACGCCATGCGCGAGGCCGTGCCGCAACTGGCCATCGGCGTCGTCTGGGCGGCGCTGCTGCTCGGCGGTCTGGCCGTCACGGCTCCCCCGCTCGCCCCGGCCGTGCTCATCGCCGTGCCCCTGCTGGTGATCTGCTGCCGCTGGTACTTCCGGCGGGCCCCCTCCGCCTACCGCTCCGAGGCCGCCGGGTACGCCGCCGTGGCCGCCGTCCTCGCAGAGACCGTGGACGCGGGCCGCACCGTGGAGGCCCACCGGCTCGGCGCCCGGCGCATCGAACTGTCGAACCGGCGGATCAAGGAGTGGACCGCCTGGGAGCGGTACACCCTGTGGCTGCGGTCGGTGCTCTTCCCGGTCATCAACATCACGCATGTCACGGTCCTGTGCTCGGTCCTGATGATCGGCGGGGTGTTCGTCCTGCAGGGCTGGATCGGCATCGGCCAGCTGACGACGGGCGCGCTCATCGCGCAGATGTTCGTCGACCCGGTCGGCCTGATCCTTCGCTGGTACGACGAGCTGCAGGTCGCCCAGGTGTCACTGGCCCGGCTGGTCGGCGTGCGCGACATCGAGCCGCAGGCGGGCGACGCTTCCGTGGCACCCGACGGACACGACGTCGAGGCCGACGAGGTGCGCTTCGGATACCTGCCGGGAGTCGACGTGCTGCACCGTGTCTCCCTGAACGTCGCGCCCGGCACCCGGCTCGCCCTGGTCGGGCCCTCCGGCGCGGGCAAGTCCACCCTCGGCCGGCTGCTCGCCGGGATCTACGCGCCCCGGGACGGCCGGATCACCCTTGGCGGTGCCGAACTCTCCCGGATGCCGGCGGAACGGGTGCGCTCGCACGTGGCCCTCGTCAACCAGGAGCACCACGTCTTCGTGGGCTCCCTGCGCGACAACCTGCTGCTGGCTCGCACCGACGCCGTCGACGCTGAGCTGTGGGCCGCGCTGGGCGCGGTGGACGCGGACGGCTGGGCACGCGCCCTGGACCAGGGTCTGGACACCGAGGTGGGCTCCGGCGGTCTGGCTCTCACCCCTGCACAGGCGCAGCAGATCGCGCTGGCCCGCCTGGTGCTCGCCGACCCGCACACCCTGGTCCTGGACGAGGCCACCTCTCTCCTGGACCCTCGCGCCGCCCGCCACCTGGAGCGCTCCCTGGCCCGTGTCCTGGAGGGCCGCACGGTCGTCGCGATCGCCCACCGACTGCACACCGCCCATGACGCCGACGTGATCGCCGTCGTCGAGGAGGGGCGGATCAGCGAGCTGGGCAGCCACGACGATCTGGTCGCCGCGGACGGAGCGTACGCGGCCCTGTGGCGGTCCTGGCACGGCTGACGCCGCTCCACCGGCCCGTGGGAGGCGGGCCGGGCCCCCGGCACGGCGACCGGGGACCCGGCCCCCCTCCCACGCCTCGCGCCTTCGTCCCACGCCTGCCGTTGCGCGGTGGGGAAGGGGGGTGAAAGGCTGGATCTCGGAAGCGGCAAGAGGGCGCGGCCGAACCGTCCGGTTCCGCACAGCGCCACCCGCGCCCGGAAGTACCCCGTGTCCGCCGCCGCCCTACGACGGCGTCCGGACCGTCCCACCACCTGGAGGTACCCCGTGGACAGCACCGACGGTTGGGGAGACGACGTCTACCAGCCCGACGGATCCGAGGTGCAGGACGACGCGGGGCTGCTCGACGCCGAGGACACCCTGGAGAACGACGGGGTGAACAACCCCATCGAACGTGGCTGGTCGCCGCCGGAGCGGCCGTGGGCGGTGGACCACGTCGGCGTGACCGCGGCCGAGGGGCACTCCGGCGAAACGCTGGACCAGCGCCTCGCCGAGGAAGTCCCCGACATCACGGTCCCTGACGACGACGGCATCGGGGACTGGCTCGACGGCGAGGGCGAGCCCCTGGACAACGAGGTCGGCGGCTCTCGCTCCGGTCGGCTCGTGGCGCCCGACGAGGGATCGCACGAGGACGAGGAGAGCGGACTGATCGCCACCGATGTCGGCATCGACGGCGCCGCAGCCTCGGCGGAGGAGGCGGCCGTGCACATCGTCGACGAGGACTTCCTGTCCGGCTGATCCCGCCGATGCCCGCCCCCGCGCGAGGAGCAGCCATGCAGCAGGACAAGCAGCCTGACTACCACCCCGTCGTCTTCCGCGACCGCTCCGCCGGATACGCCTTCCTCACCCGGTCCACCGCGACCAGCGACCAGACCATCGAGTGGGACGACGGCGAGACCTACCCGGTCGTGGACGTGGAGATCTCCTCCGAGAGCCATCCCTTCTACACGGGCAAGGCGCGGACGGTGGACTCCGAGGGGCGCGTCGCTCGGTTCGAGCGTCGGTACGGCACCCTGGAAGGGACCGCCGACGAGGACGCAACGGGCTGAGTCGGCAGGCGGGGACGCCGGTCCGCCGCCCAGGCTCGTCACATTCCGCGGCAGGCCCCCGACGTCGGGGGCGGCGGCCCGCCGCGCCAAGACCGGTCTCAGATGACGTTGAGCGCGGCTGCGCAGCCCACCCCGCCGAGCAGCATGAACACCGGCATCAGGACCTTCAGCTCGACCCAGCTGCCCGCCCGGAACCGCATCGCCTTCGGCGGGCCCACCGGGTACCAGCGCTTGCGGCCGAGGGGTATCGGCCAGAGGATCGGGCAGCCGGAGACCGTCAGCGCGTCCCCGATGTCGTGGACCAGGGCACCCAGGACGATGGGCAGGCCCAGCCACAGGTACTGCTGGCCCGGCGCGGTGAAGAGCCAGTCCGCCCCGTTGCCCGGTTTGTCGAGTATGCCCGCGAGGATCCAGGCGCTCGTCGCGGCCAGCAGCCACACCAGCACATCGCTGCTCGAACCACGTGCCGCCCGCCACAGCAGGCCCTCGATGGCCAGCACCATATGCACGAAGAGGATGGCTAGTACCGCCCACCGGCCGCCGACGATCGCCGCGACCGAGCTGCCGGCACCGATGAGCACAGCCCACAGCCAGGTGTGGGTCAGCGTGCGGTGACCGCCGGATCGGCGCGGGTCGCCCGCCTTCCTGGTCGACTTGTACACGGCGTACGACAGTTTGTCGACGATCTCGCACAGCCAGCGCGAGACGGGGCCGAAGGACCGCGAGATGGTGGCCGCCTTGTGATCCAGATCCGGAGCCAGCGCGGCACCCGCACAGATCAGCGCGCCGACGAGCAGGACCGGCCAGGGCATCGGGTGCCCCGCTGCGGCGGCGGCCGCTCCCACCCCGAGCCAGGCCGCGGCCCCCGACAGTGAGTGTGCTGGTCCCATCATGGCCGCTTCCCGCCCCATTTCTCTTGCAGCGCTTTCCGGTTGTTCCCGTGCGCTGACATGTCATCGGCGCCACAGCGTAGCGTTCGTGATCTTCGCGAGGACATCCGATTCCCCCATCGGGTGTGAGTCCAGGCAAGATGGGGGCGTGACCCTCATCGATCAGCTCCCGCAGACCGCAGACCCCGACGCCCTCTACGAAGCCTTCGAGTCGTGGGCCGGGGAGCGCGGCCTCACCCTCTATCCGCACCAGGAGGAGGCGCTGATCGAGGCGGTCTCGGGGGCGAACGTGATCGTGTCGACCCCCACCGGCTCCGGTAAGAGCATGATCGCCGCGGGCGCTCACTTCGCGGCACTCGCCCGGGACGAGGTCACCTTCTACACCGCGCCGATCAAGGCACTCGTCTCGGAGAAGTTCTTCGAGCTGTGCAAGATCTTCGGCACCGAGAACGTCGGCATGCTCACCGGCGACGCCTCCGTCAATGCCGACGCCCCTGTGATCTGCTGCACAGCCGAGGTCCTGGCGTCGATCGCGCTGCGCGACGGCAAACAGGCCGACGTCGGCCAGGTCGTGATGGACGAGTTCCACTTCTATGCCGAGGGCGACCGCGGCTGGGCCTGGCAGATCCCCATCCTCGAACTGCCGCAGGCGCAGTTCATCCTGATGTCGGCGACGCTCGGCGACGTCTCGATGTTCGAGAAGGACCTCACCCGCCGTACCGGCCGGCCGACGTCGGTGGTCCGCTCGGCGACCCGTCCGGTGCCGCTCTCGTACGAGTACCGGCTCACTCCGCTCACCGACACCCTCACCGAACTCCTCCAGACCAAGCAGGCGCCGGTCTACATCGTCCACTTCACCCAGGCGCAGGCCGTGGAGCGGGCCCAGGCGCTGATGAGCATCAACATGTGCTCGCGCGAGGAGAAGGACGAGATCGCCGAGCTGATCGGCAACTTCCGCTTCACCACCAAGTTCGGCCGCAACCTCTCCCGTTATGTGCGGCACGGGATCGGTGTGCATCACGCCGGCATGCTGCCCAAGTACCGCCGCCTGGTGGAGAAGCTGGCCCAGGCCGGTCTGCTGAAGGTCATCTGCGGCACGGACACCCTGGGGGTCGGCGTCAACGTCCCCATCAGGACTGTGCTGTTCACGGCGCTGACCAAGTACGACGGGAACCGTGTGCGCACCCTGCGCGCCCGTGAGTTCCACCAGATCGCGGGCCGCGCCGGGCGGGCAGGCTTCGACACCGCCGGGTTCGTCGTCGCACAGGCGCCGGAGCACGTCATCGAGAACGAGAAGGCGCTCGCCAAGGCCGGCGACGACCCGAAGAAGCGCCGCAAGGTGGTGCGCAAGAAGGCACCGGAGGGCTTCGTCGGATGGACGGAGAACACCTTCGAGAAGCTGATCGCCTCCGAGCCGGAGCCGCTCACGTCCCGCTTCCGGGTCACCCACACCATGCTGCTGTCGGTGATCGCCCGGCCGGGAAACGCCTTCGAGGCCATGCGTCATCTGCTGGAGGACAACCACGAGCCGCGCAAGCAGCAGCTGCGGCACATCCGGCGGGCGATCGCGATCTACCGCTCGCTGCTGGACGGCGGAATCGTCGAGAAGCTCGACGAGCCCGACGCCACCGGCCGTATCGTGCGCCTCACGGTCGATCTCCAGCAGGACTTCGCGCTCAACCAGCCGCTGTCGACCTTCGCGCTGGCCGCGTTCGAACTCCTCGACCCGGAGTCCCCTTCCTACGCTCTCGACATGGTCTCCGTGGTCGAGTCCACCCTGGACGACCCGCGGCAGATCCTGGTCGCCCAGCAGAACAAGGCGCGCGGTGAGGCCGTGGCCGTGATGAAGGCGGACGGCGTCGAGTACGAGGAGCGCATGGAGAGGCTCCAGGACGTGACCTACCCCAAGCCCCTGGAGGAGCTGCTCTTCCACGCGTACAACACGTACCGCAAGAGCCACCCGTGGGTCGGTGACCATCCGCTGTCGCCGAAGTCGGTCATCCGCGACATGTACGAGCGGGCGCTGTCCTTCACGGAGTTCGTGTCCTTCTACGAGCTCGCCCGCACCGAGGGCATCGTGCTGCGCTACCTGGCCAGTGCCTACAAGGCCCTCGATCACACCGTCCCCGACGACCTGAAGTCGGAGGACCTGGAGGACCTGATCGCCTGGCTGGGCGAGATGGTGCGCCAGGTCGACTCCAGCCTGCTGGACGAGTGGGAGCAGCTGGCCAACCCGGAGGAGATGACGGCCGAGGAGGCCCAGGAGAAGGCCGACCAGGTCAAGCCCGTCACCGCGAACGCCCGTGCTTTCCGCGTCCTGGTACGCAACGCCATGTTCCGCCGTGTGGAGCTCGCCGCCCTCGACCGGATCGACGAACTCGGCGAGATGGACGCGGAGTCCGGCTGGGACGCCGAGGCTTGGGGCGCGGCGATGGACAAGTACTGGGACGAGTACGAGGAACTCGGCACCGGCCCCGACGCCCGCGGCCCGAAGCTGCTGATGATCGAGGAGGAGCCGGCCCACCAGCTGTGGCGGGTCCGCCAGATCTTCGCCGACCCCAACGGCGATCACGACTGGGGCATCAGCGCCGAGATCGACCTTGCGGCCTCCGACGCGGAGGGCCGCGCCGTCGTCCGGGTCACCGACGTCGGCCAGCTGTGAGCACAGGAGAAGCCCACTCATGACGAACCCAGCCGAGAGGCTCGTCGATCTGCTCGACCTGGAGCAGATCGAGGTCAACATCTTCCGCGGTCGCAGCCCGCAGGAGTCCCTGCAACGGGTCTTCGGCGGGCAGGTGGCCGGCCAGGCGCTGGTCGCGGCCGGCCGCACGACGCACGGCGAATGGCCGGTGCACTCCCTGCACGCGTACTTCCTGCGCCCCGGCATCCCGGGCATGCCCATCGTGTACCAGGTCGAACGGATCCGTGACGGCAGGTCCTTCACGACCCGTCGTGTCACGGCCGTGCAGCGGGGCCGCACGATCTTCAATCTGACCGCCTCCTTCCACAAGCCTGAAGAGGGGAGCTTCGAGCACCAGTTGCCGCCGGGCCGCGAGGTGCCGGACCCGGAGTCGCTGCCGACGGTGGCGGAGGAGCTCAAGGAGCATCTGGGCGGGCTGCCCGAGACACTGGAGCGGATGGCCCGGCGTCAGCCCTTCGACATCCGCTATGTGGACCGGCTGCGCTGGACCCCCGAGGAGGTCAAGGAGGCCGAGCCGCGCAGCGCCGTCTGGATGCGCGCCGTGGGGCCGCTGGGCGACGACCCGCTCGTGCACACCTGTGCGCTGGCCTACGCGAGCGACATGACGCTCCTGGACGCCGTCCGTATCCCCGTCGAACCCCTGTGGGGACCGCGCGGCTTCGACATGGCGTCGCTGGACCACGCCATGTGGTTCCACCGGCCGTTCCGCGCGGACGAATGGTTCCTGTACGACCAGGAGTCCCCGATCGCCGTGGGTGGCCGTGGCCTGGCCCGGGGGCGCATCTACGACCGCGAGGGGCGCCTGCTCGTCTCGGTCGTCCAGGAGGGACTGTTCCGCAGTCTCGAGCGGTGACGTCCTGGGCGACACACGGCGCCCGGCCGTCCGCGCCGGGGCGGTCAGGCGTCTCTGCGACGCAGCCACCCGAGCATGCTTCGCGACCGCGTCTGTTCCGGCTGCATGGCCGCGGTCCGACCGAGCAGGGCGCCCTCGGGGACGCGCATGGCCTCACCCCAGGCCGCAGGCGGGCAGCCAGGCATGGTGGCCTGTCGGTCCGGTGGCCCCGGCGCCGGCCTCGGAGCAGGCCGGTGCCGGCGGGCCTCGATCAGCGTCTGTGCCAACTCGGCCCGGAGCCACTCGATCTCGTCGCAGTCCTGCGCCGTCATGATCCGTGCCGCGATCGACGCTGCGGGTGACTCGGGCGCCGGTTGCCCCGGCCGGACGGGCCGGAGGCGGTCAAGATGGGCGCGCTCGTACGGATCCCGGACGATCTCCACCGTCTGGACCGGATCCAGCAGGGACGCCACGACGGCGGCCTTCGCCCATGGGTCTTCCGCCTGGCGCAGTTCGAATCCCAAGTGGCGTCCACGCCAGTTGCGGGGCCGCAGATCCACGCCCGTCTCCAGTTGGCCGCGCAGCCCCTCCGGTGTCCTGCCGGTCAGCAGCCGGGCGTTCTCCGGTTCGACGGCGAACTGCCGTACCTCGTCGGCGAGATACAGCCAGACCACGGCCCGGTAGCGGTTCACGTACCAGTTCACCGGGACCACCAGGCCGAGGCGAGCGAACCGGGTGAACCTGCCCGGCGTCACTTCCATGAGAGCCGCGCCGTCCCTGGTGCCCACGGTCTCGACCCGCCCACGCAGCACCTCGGGGAATCCGTCCTCCGCACGCACACGGTCGATCTCCGCGCGGGTGACGCGGCGGCCCCCTCCTCCCTCGTCCGGAACGGTTCGTACGCGACCGAGCCGGACGGCGAGGTCGAACTCACCTCGCTTGAGGTCCAGTTCCTGGGCGGCGCGGCTCAGCGCCAGTGACGACCGGCGGGAGGTGCGGCCTGCGACAGTGGCGGCAGCCTCGGCGCGCGTGGGCGTGATCGTGTGTCCGGACATGGCGGTCTCCCCCGTGGATTGCCTCGCGGACGCCGTGTGCATCCGCTGCGGAAAAACCGTAGCCCGATCGCCGAATCTCGGAGATTGCCTGTGGATAACGCCGCCCACAACTAGTTTCCGCAGGTCACCTACCGAACCGCCATGGATCGGAGGCGTCGGCCGCCCAAGGTCCGGACCGATGTCCGCCTCGTGGTCAGAGATCCACGGTCGGCGTCTGGTCCCGCTGCCGCTCGTCCACCGCCAAGTGCTCGCCGACCTGGTTCACCAGCAGCGTCATCTCGTACGCGATCTGCCCGATGTCGGCCTCGGCGGCGCTGAGCACGCACAGACAGCTTCCGGCGCCGGCCGCCGTCACGAACAGGATCGCGTCGTCGAACTCGATCATGGTCTGGCGGACCTGGCCCGCCCCGAAGTGGCGGCCCGATCCCTTGGCCAGGCTGTGCAACCCGGACGACACCGCGGCGAGATGCTCGGCGTCCTCACGCCGCAGCCCGGTGCTCGCACCGGTCACCAGCCCGTCGTTGGACAGCACCAGCGCATGCCGTATGTGCTCCACCCGCCCGGTCAGATCGTCCAGTAGCCAGCTGAGTCCCGTGTTCTGCGTCATAGTCCTCTCTCCCCGTGATGTCACTCCCCCTGGCCGGAGGATCCGATCAGCCAGCCTTCACCACAGCCGCCCTCGCGGCAAGCAGGATGGACACATGGCACAGAAGATGACCGATGAGCAGTGGCGGGCCTTCGTCTCCCACGGCACCCGCACGGGGAAGCTTTCCACCGTCCGCGCCGACGGCAGTCCGCATGTGACGCCGATCTGGTTTCTGCTGGACGGTGACGATGTGGTCTTCAACACCGGGAAGGAGACGGTGAAGGGGCGGAATCTCATCAGGGACGGCCGGGTCGCACTCTGCGTGGACGACGAGCGTCCTCCGTACGACTTCGTCGTGCTGCAGGGGCGGGCCGCGTTGTCCGAGGACCTCGACGAGGTGCGGCGCTGGGCGACCCGGCTCGGTGCCCGGTACATGGGCGAGGAGCGGGCCGAGGAGTTCGGCGCCCGCAACGGGGTCCCGGGGGAACTCCTCGTCCGGGTGCGGATCGAGAAGGTGCTGGCGCACAGGGCCGTAGCCGAATAGCGCCGTCAGCTCACGGAGTCGAGCAGCCGGGCGGTGTGCATCCGTCCGGCGTACTCGACGAGGCGGATCAGCACCTCCTTCCCGGAGTCACGGTCCCGTGCGTCGCAGAGCACCACGGGTGTGCCCCGGTCGAGGTCGAGGGCGTGTGCCACATCGTCGGCGTCGTAGGCGCGGGCACCCGTGAAGCAGTTGACGGCGACCACGAACGGGATGTGCCGGTGCTCGAAGTAATCGACCGCTGGGAAGCAGTCCTCAAGTCGCCGGGTGTCCGCAAGGACGACGGCACCTAGAGCGCCCTGGGCGAGTTCGTCCCACAGGAACCAGAAGCGGTCCTGGCCCGGGGTGCCGAAGAGGTAGAGCGAGAGCCCGGACCGGATGGTGATGCGTCCGAAGTCCATGGCGACCGTCGTCGTGACCTTCTGGTCCACGCCGTCGGTGTCGTCCACGAACTGACCGGCTTCGCTCAACAACTCCTCCGTGCGTAACGGCCGGATCTCGCTGACCGCGCCCACCAAGGTCGTCTTGCCCACGCCGAATCCGCCGGCGACCAGGATCTTCAACGCCAGGGCGGCCGTCTCGGCCTCGGGGGCATCGGGGAACTCGGAGACCATGGATCACTTCTCTCGGGAGTGCCGACAACGGTCGACTTCAGTACATCTGTGCGGGTTCAGCATCATGACAACTACCCTCGGACTTCGTGGGGCTAAGCGATCATTTGACCGATCTGATCGATTTTCGTTCGTTCGACGTCCGAACGGGTGCGCAACTCGGCGTCTGCGCGGCCCATGTGAGGACCACTCGTCGTCTACAGCGCCCTCAGTCCCGCGATGACCTCGCGCAGTATGCGTTCATCAGGCAGTTGGGCCGGTGGCACGGGACGGCTGACCCTGACGCGACCCAGCTCCAGGAGGTCCCCGACGAGCACTCTGACGACGCCCACGGGCAGGTCCGCCTCCGCGGCGAGTTCGGCGACGGACTGTGTCTCGATGCGGCACAGGTCGAGCAGAGCGTGGTGCTCGGGACCCAGTGAGGTGTCGTCGGCGGCATCGGGAGCGCCGGTCTCCAGCGAGACGAGGGCGATGAGGTCCAAGGCCATCCCGGTCGGCCCCGACGTGGTCCGGCCGCCCGTCATGGCGTAGGGACGGACGAGTGGCCCCGCCTCGCGGTCGTACCACTGGCTGCCCGGCCGATGCTGCATACCTGTTCTGTCCTCGGTCATCCCCGACCGCCTTCGGTCCTCATCCGGCGGCCGGCGGATGATCGGTCATCCGGGGCGCGGCGCGGAGGTGTTCACCGACCCGTTTGACCAGCCGGGCCATCTCGTAGGCCACCAGGCCGATGTCCGCTGTGACGACGGTGAGGACGGCGAGACAGGAGCCGTCGCCCGCGGCCGCCACGAAGAGGAAGCCCTCGTCCATCTCCACCATGGTCTGGCGCACTCCGCCGACACCGAAGTGGCGTCCCGCGCCCTTGGCCAGGCTGTGGAATCCGGACGCGACAGCGGCCAGATGCTCGGCGTCCTCGCGGCCGAGTTCGGTCGAGGCACCGACCGCCAGGCCGTCGTTCGACAGCACCACGGCGTGGCGCACCTCGGCCACGCGCAGCACCAGGTCGTCCAGCAGCCAGTCGAGTTCCCCCGACCGCTCGGTGGCCCTCGTGCTCGAGTCATGGATCATGCGGAGTCTCCTTCGCTGCTTTCACCCAGGGGGCCTGCCGTGCGGCCGGGGGGACGGCCGCCGCCGCGTACCCATCCGTCGCGGTAGGCCGTCATGCGGTCCCGTACCAGTTCGGGGGCGCGTTCGTCATCGCGCCGCACGCCGGGAGCGCCCGTGGCCTGCTCCTGGGCGCGCTGTCCGCGCAGTTGAGGGGCCAGGCTCGCCTGCCGTACACGGCGCGGAAGGTCCTCGGAGACAGCGGAGTCGTCCGCGGCCCGGCGCAACCGCAGGGAAGCGACCGCGGCTGGGGGGCCGACCGGTGCCTGGGGCATCGCCCGGGCCAGCGCGGGCCGTTCCGCGGTCTGCTCGACGGGCTCCTTGGGCGCCGGGCTCGCGGGCACGCGCGCGTACCGGCGTTCCTCGAGCGGTTCGGCATCGGAGGGAAGAGGGTGGTGTTCCGTCGCGCCACCGTGCAGCAGGGCGGTCGGCAGGAGAACCACGGCGGTCGTGCCGCCGTAGGGCGAGGTGCGCAGATGCACCTTGATGCCTTGGCGGGCGGCGAGCCTGCTGACGACGAAGAGGCCGAGCCGGTCGCTGTCGAAGAGATCGAGGGCCTCGGACTGCTCGATGCGCCGGTTGGCCGCGGCGAGTGTCTCCTCGCCCATGCCGAGCCCCCGGTCCTCGACCTCGACGGCGAATCCGTTGCCGACGGGCTCTCCGCTGACACGCACGCGCGTGTGGGGCGGCGAGAACTGGGCCGCGTTCTCGATGATCTCGGCGAGGAGGTGGGTGACGTCGGCGACCGCACCGCCGATCACCGAGGCCTCGGAGAGTTGTCGTACCTCTACGCGCGCGTAGTCCTCGACCTCGGAGACGGCCGCGCGGACGACGTCGGTCAGGGGGACGGGCATCCGCCAGGCCCGGCCCGGTGCGGCTCCGGACAGGATGATGAGGCTCTCGGCATGACGGCGCATGCGCGTGGTCAGATGGTCGAGCCGGAAGAGGTCGCTCAACTCGCTCGGGTCCTCGGAGCGGCGCTCCATGCTGTCGAGAAGGCTGAGCTGGCGGTGCACCAGGACCTGGCTGCGACGGGCGAGGTTGACGAAGACCCCGGAGATGCCGCTGGCGAGTTCCGCGCGCTCGGCGGCGGCGTGCAGGGCAGCGCGGTGCGCGGTGCCCAGGGCCTCGACGACCTGTCCGATCTCGTCCTCGGCGGGCGGACCGGGCGGCGCCTCGGCGTCCACGTCGATCTCCTCGCCCGCGCGCAGCTTCCGCATGGCCTGCGGGAGTTTGTGCCGGGCGATCTCCAGGGCGCTGTTGCGCAGGCTGACCAGTTCGACGACGAGGCCGCGTCCGATGCGCACGGAGATGACGAGCGATGCCGACACGGCGACGAGCCCCAGGAGGACGGCGGCGCCGGCCGGGGTGAGCAGTCCGCGGATGAACGGGTCGGCCCGGCGCGCCATGCCGCGCCCCGCGTCCGCCTCGATGGTGCGCATGCCGTCCTGCACGCGCGCGTGGGCCGGGTTCCAGACGCCTTCGGGAGCAGCCCCGACGGCCGCCCTCCCCGTCCGGGCGGCGAGGATCTTGTCCTCGGCAGTGCCGACCTCGGCGTATGCGGCGTCTTGCGCGAGCCGGTGCCAGGCGGCACTTTCGCCGGCGCGCAGATCGGCGACGGCGGAGGCGGTGAGGGTGCGGCGCGTGTCGGCGGCGCCGGTGAACAGCCGCATGCGTCGGCCGTCCAGGGCGCCCGCGAGACGCGCGCTGGAGAGCATCGTGTCCTCCTGGGCGAGCGACTCCGCCGCGCGGGAGAACTCGAGCAGTACGCGCGCGTCGGAGCCGAGGCCGGCGTCCTGGACCCCGCTGAGCGCGCCGCTCACCGAGAAGGCCGTGCTGATGGTGCCGGTGTACTGCCCGTACGTCTCGTCCCAGCCGACGCGGTGGGCGAGTACGTCGCCGCGCAGGGAACCCAGGTGTTCCGCTTCGGTGACGAAGGCATCGAGACGAGCGGGCGCTCCCGAGGGAAGGTCGGTGCCGTCGGCCACGGTGTGGTGGTCGCCGAGCCGCAACTTGGCCACGGCACGGTCGGTCCGCGCCGCACGGGCCTTGAGATCACTCTGCTGTTCTGCCGCGGGGTCGGTCGCGTAGCGCACCGCGGCCGCGCGCTCGCTCTGGAGAGCTGCGACCGCGTCCGCGAGCGGGGCGCGCACGGTGGCGTCCACCTGTTGCAGCCGGCGCAGCCGGGCGACGTCCTGAGCGGTGCTGACTGTGGCGTACGCCCAGAGGGCGAGCAGCGAGATCACGGGCACCATCAGCAGGCAGACGACCTTGGCGCGGACGGTGCGGGGGCGCACACGCCAGCGCCGCGGACGTCTGAGCGCAACGGACGGCGCGGGACGGCCGACCTCGCCGGTGTCGACGCGCTCGTCGGCCGGCGGACCGGCGTGTGCGCGCCGGCCCCGGACCGGTGGCTGGGCCGGCGCTCCGGTGGCGGCCGTCGGGGTTCTACGGGGTGTACGCATGGCCTCCTCGCTCGGGTAGGGCTGAACGTGCCGTTGAGGGCCACAGATCAGCGGGCGGGACTCTCGGCCGGTCGCTGGGCCGAAGCGGAGGCCTCACGCTCGCCCGCGGTCGGCGACAGGGCGACGAACGCCGAGGTCAGGAAGAGGTAGGCGCCGAGACCGACGGCGAGGGGGAAGATGAACTGCATGGCCGAGGCGCCGGGCAGGGCCTCGCCGGACGGCGCGATGCGCACGCTCACCGCGAACATCCCGGTGTAGTGCATGGAGCTGACCGCCGCCCCCATGACCAGCGAGGCGACGGTGACCGCGACGGGGGACTTGACGTTGAGGCCCGCCCACAGGGCCAGGGTCGCCGCGACCACCGCGATCACGACGGAGCCCGCGACGAGCAGGGGGTCGTAACGGACCGTCCCGTGCAGCCGCAGCGCCGCCATGCCCAGGTAGTGCATGCTCGCCACGCCGAGGCCGGTGGTGAGGCCGCCCAAGAGCAGCGCCCGGCCCCGGTCCTTGCTGTAGCCGACGGTGAAGACGCCTGCGCCGACGACGATGATGGCGACGAGCAGGCTCAGTATGGTCAGTGGCACGTCGTAACGGATCTCTGTGCCGCTGACGCCGAAGCCGAGCATGGCCACGAAGTGCATGGTCCAGATGCCGGTGCCTATCGCCGAGGCAGCGGTCAGAAGCCAGTTGCGACGCGATGTGCCGGTGGCGCCGAGCGCCCGCACGGTGCAGCGCAACCCGAGGGCGGCGCCTATGCACGCCATCACGTAAGACAGTACGGGGGTCAGCCAGCCGAATGTGGCGTGGTCCAGGTGTCCCATGGCCCGGGGACGCTAGCCCTGACGAGGGAGCACACAGGGGGCTCATTTCGAAAAGTGTTGGAATCTGACCCAGGCTATTCCAGGAACGATCGCCTCACGCCCGTACATGCGCACAGAGGCATCCCCGATGGAGGTGAGGAATCATGCGGAACATGAGCGACGACCACACACACGTCCAGGAGTTCTTCACCGCGCGGGCAGCCGACTGGGACGCGCGGTTCCCCGACGACGGCCCGGCCTACGCCGCAGCGGTCGCCGCGCTCGGGCTGCACGAGGGCGACCGCGTGCTCGACGCCGGTTGCGGTACGGGCCGGGCCCTGCCGCCGCTGCGCGCGGCCGTGGGGCCGTCGGGAGTAGTTCTGGGGGCCGATCTCACCCCGGCGATGCTGGAGGCCGCCGTACGGGCCGGGCGGGACCGCGACGGACGACTGCTGCTCGCCGATGTGGCCGCGCTGCCCTTGCGCACGGAGTCCCTCGACGCGGTCTTCGCGGCGGGTCTGATCGCTCATCTCCCCACGCCGGCCCGGACCCTGAGGGAGTTGGCCCGCGTGGTGCGGCCCGGCGGCCTGCTGGCGCTCTTCCATCCGATCGGCCGGGCGGCCCTCGCGACCCGGCAGGGAAGGCAGATCACCGCCGACGACCTGCGCGCCGAATCCAACCTCCGTCCCTTGCTGGCCGGTTCCGGCTGGCGCATGACGTCGTACGTCGACGAGGACCCTCGCTTCCTCGCCCTGGCCGTCCGCGAGGGCTGAGTCTCAGCGGGTCCCCGCGAGCTCGGCGGCCAGAGCGTCGGGGTGGTCGAACATGATGTTGTGCCCGGCACCGGGCACGGTCACCACCCGGACGCCCGCGGCCTCCAGGCCCTCCCTGTCGTCGAGTTCGCCGCTCAGCTCCCCCTGGAGGTAGACCCGGTCCGCTGTCAGCGCCTCCAGCAACCGGCGCATGGTGGGGTTCGTGCCCCGCACGAGGTGCGTGGCCGTGCGATGGAGGGCGCGCGGGTCGGCGAGGCGCATGGTCGCCGCCCAGGTGGGGCCGATCCGACGGAGCACACGCGCGTGGCCGCCTTTTTCGACGTACTCGTCCTCCGTGTACCGGGAGATGCCACTGCTCCCGGCGCCGACCGGCGGGTTCGGATCGAGGTTGGCCTCCAGGAGCACCAGCCGTGAGACGAGATCGGGCCGGCGGTGGGCCAGCACGATGGCGACGGAACCGCCCATGCTGTGCGCGACAAGTTCCGCCCCGGTGACCTTCGCCTGGTCCAGTGCGGCGGCCAGCGCGTCGGCGTGGTCCTCCAGCGCGTACGCGAAGTCCGCGGGACGGTCGCTGATTCCATGTCCCGGAAGGTCGACGAAGAGAGTCCGGCGTCCGGCGAGTTCGGGCCGTGCCGCTATGTGCGCGTGGTACACCGTCGAGGCCGCTCCCAGCCCGTGCACATACACGCGCGCGGGCAGCGTTCCGGGCGTCTCGGTCCAGCGGATCAGGCTCCCGTTGCCGTCGAACTCGGCCTGCTGCATCGGTCTCTCCTCTGCACTTCTGTAGATCCCAGCCTCGAGGCAGAATACATCGCGTCCGAGGTATATCGCTATGGATGTATTACGGGGACGCGGCAGAATACGGGCATGCTGGAACTCGCCATCCTCGGCTTTCTCTACGAGGCCCCGCTGCACGGCTATGAGCTACGCAAACGCATCACCGCGCTGACGGGCCACGTGCGTCCCGTCGCCGAGAGCACGCTCTACCCCGCGATCAAGCGACTGGAGAAGTCCGGACTGCTGGCCAGGACGACGGAGCCGGGCTCCGTGGCCGCTCCGCGTCATGTCCTCGCGCTCACCGACGAGGGCAGACAGGAGCTGCGCCACCGGCTGGCGGAACCCGCGCAACGCGACATCAGCGACGAGAACCGCTGGTTCACGGTGCTCGCCTTCCTCAGGCACCTGGAGGACCCTGCGGCCCAGGCCGCCGTCCTGCGCCGTCGGCTCGCCTTCCTGGAGGAGCCCTCGAGCTTCTTCTACGAGGGTGACCGGCCGCTGCGCGCGGAGGAGCTGAACGATCCCTTCAGACGCGGCATCCTCACGATCGCGCGAGCCACGAGCCGGGCCGAGCTGACCTGGCTGCGCACGACACTCGACTCACTCGAGGGGAGCGGTGCGACCGGTTGATGCAGCGACCGCGACACGGGGCGGTCGAGCGGCAGAGCGGGGCGCCGTTCGAGTCGCTCGCATCTCTTCACCGTTCGGCCCCTCTTCTGCCGCCGAAGTTTCAACTCTAGGTTGAAGAGCGGCAGATGCGCCTCGGAGAGGGCAACCACACAGGGGGAAGGTGGTCGGCATGTTCGACAGGATCCGCAAGTCGGTCGGCAGATTCGTCAAGTCCCCGGGCACGGAGACGGGCACCGACGCGGAGACGCGCACGGGCGGGGGCAGGCGCACACACAACCTGTTCGAGGCTGCCGCCGCCTATGTCGCGGCGTGTGCCGAGGACGACCAGGACCGCATCGACGAGGCCGTGGCATGGGTGTCGCCGGAGGCCTTGTCGTTCGGCGTGAACGAGTTGGCGTGCCGGGCCGTCATCGCCCTGGCTCGGGAGCGCGACGAGTCGCCCTCGGTGGTCGCTCGCACACTGCTCGGTCTGCCCGCGCACTGAGACCCGCGACCGCTCGGCCGTTTCGCCCCGATCCCGCCGGAGAACTGCGATTTCTCGTGTGATTCGCACTCGTGACAACCGGCTCGCGTGAGCATTAGTGTGCGCCGACGGACGAACCACAGGGAGGGTGGCATGGCCGGGACGGACGAGGAAGCCGTCGCCGCCGAGGACGACGCGCTGTATGTGCTGACGGCGGCTCTGCTGACGCCCGCGCAGTTCCCGAGCGTGCTGGGCGACGACTATCCGGATGCCTGTGCGGCACTCGAGCTGCCGCCACTGGCCGACGGGTACGGCCTCGTGCTCGGCCAGGACGGCGACGGTGCGCGCTGGACCGTGGTCATCGACGACGTGTCTTTGGTGGCCGTGGCCATCGCGTCCTGGGACTGCGGCATGGAGTACGAGCTGTCGCCGGACGAGCGGACGGTCGTCGCCGCACTGCCGGGGTGGCCGCTGGCGGTGGCCGTCGCCGCGCCGGGTCTGCCCGCGCCGCACGACCCCGCGCCCGAACTCGCCGACCGCGAGCCGCTCGCCCCGCCGGACACCAGTACCTGGGGCCCGGCGCAACGGCGCCTGGGAGCCGACGAGATCGCCCTCCAGTGGACGATGTGGCGCGAGCAGATCGACGACGACTTCTTCGCATCCGCAGACGGCGAGACACCGGCCGGAGAGGCGGCGGGAACGGCCAGGGAAGCGGCGGAGAAAGCCGGGGAGGGGACGGAGAGCGCCGGGGAAAGCGGCGGTGAGAAGTCCCCGGTCGGCCTCCGCCGCGTCCTCGCGGAGGCCCATGCCTACGTCGACGCTCCCCCGCCGCTGGGCCGTATCCGCTCCTCGTTCGCTCCGGGCGACGCGCGCACCTTGCGTGCCGACGGGCCCGGCTGGTCCATGGTGGCCAGAACCGACGACATCGCGTTCGTGCTGCTCGACGAGAAGCCCGGCGAGGTTCTCCCCGTGGGCCGTGGCTCGAAGCTGCCCGGACTGCTCGAGGCGCTGGACAAGCTGGCGGTCCGCCCGGCCTGAGGCGGCAGCCCGGGCGGAGTGGGCCGGCCAGGCTCGGCGTGCAAGGCCGGAGCGGCGCACCGCTGGACTCAGGAGGGAAAGGGCCCTCACCGACGTGCCTCCGGACGCAGGAGGAAGGCTGGAGCCGCGCCGCAGGGCCGGACGCGCCGCGAAGACCTGAGAGGAGTCTTCAGCCCCACACTGCCGTCGGTCCACATATGGCCCGCACCCATGGCCGGTGGGTTTCTCTGGTCGCAGCATGGGCAGCCACCCCGCTCCCGTCGTGTTCCGGAGGCCCCCATGCGCCTGTCCCGAAGCATCGCGCTCCTCGCCGCCACCCTGCTGGCCTCGGCCCTCACCGGCCCCGCAGCGGCGGCCGGCGGCGGCCACTGCGCACGGCAGGAGCGGGTGCGGGTGCCGGGTGCGGCGCTCCAGCAGAGCGCCTGTCTGGACGACCTGACGACAGCCGGGCTGGCGGGCACTCCGTATACCGACATGGCCGACCAGGCCGGGCTGACGGCCAAGGCGACCCACAATCCGTCGGGCGTTCCGGGACTGCAGATCGACGGCTACTTCCCTGACAACTCGCACTTCAACACCACGCACGGCTGGCGGCACGACGCCCAGTTCGTGATCCGGCTGCCCGACCGGTGGAACGGCGGGCTCGTCGTGACGGGAGCACCCGGAACCCGCAGGCAGTACGCGACTGATACGGCGATCTCGGACCGAGTACTCGCCCAGGGCTATGCCTATGCGGCCACCGACAAGGGCGACAGCGGGCCGGACTTCTACCGTGACGGAACCCGGCCCGGCGATGCCGTCGCCGAATGGAACCGGCGCACGACCCAGCTCACGCTCGCCGCGAAGCGCACGGTCGCCGAACGCTACGAGCGCGCTCCCCGGCGCACGTACATGACCGGCATCAGCAACGGCGGCTACCTCACGCGCTGGCAACTGGAGCACCACCCCGAACTATACGACGGCGGCGTGGACTGGGAGGGCGCGCTGTGGACGGCGCAGGGCCCGAGCCTGCTGACATCGCTGCCGGTGACGGTGGCCCGGATGCTCGGCTCGGCACGGGACGAGGACCTCTACGCGGCGGGGTTCCCCCGGGGGTCGGAGTTCCTGTGGCCCTACCACGAAGCGGCGTATTGGGGTGTCACCCAGAAGATCTATCGCGCGGAGTTCGACCCCTCCTACGACGCCGCCTGTCCTGGCGCGTCCGCAGGGTCCACAGCGGAGCAGATCCTTGCCCCCTGCGCCTCCGACGCGGCCTACGACTATGCGAAGCGGCCCGCGTCCGTGCACCGCGCGGTGGCCCGGGTCGCCCTCACGGGGCGGATCGGCAAACCGTTGATCACCCTGCACGGCGACCTGGATGTGCTGCTGCCCAAGGCCACGGACTCGGACGTGTACACGCGGATGGTGCGGGAGAGCGGGCGCGGGCCGCTGGACCGCTTCTACACCATTCAGGGTGGCACCCATGTCGACGGGCTGTACGACTCCTTCCCTGATCGGCTGCGGCCGATCCTGCCCTGCTACCGGGCGGCCTTCGACGCCCTCACCGCGTGGGTGGAGCGGGGCGAGCGACCGCCCGCGGACCGTACCGTCGGCAGGCCCGCGGGTGGCGACGTGGTCGACTCCTGCGCTCTGGCGGGACAGGCGGCGGACCGCTAGGACCTCAGCGGCCGAGTTCCTTGCGTGTCACACGGCGCAGCCTGCGCCGCTGGGAGGGGTCCAGGGTGAGGTACGCGGCCGCGGGGACTCCCAGGATGATCAGGAGGGCGGCCCACCACGGGAGCCATATCAGCAGGACGAGCCCGACCAGCGCTCCCCCTGTGGCGATCTTCGCGTTCTTCGACATGTGTCGCCTCCTTCGCGGCCAGTGCCGCTCTCTGCTATGAGAACGGGTGCGTCCCGCGCGCGGTTCCAACCGTGACCCCGAGACGACCCTGAGCCGCCCCCCCCACTCATCCCTGAGAGACGCGATCCGTCACCGCCGCGCGACCCACCCATGAGCCGGGCGCTTCCCCGACCGGGCGGCGGCCCGATCCACGGCCGTCGTCCGGCGTTCACCGAGCCGTCGCTCGGCGTTCGACGCCGGGGCCAACTCTGGCCGCTGTCAACGAACTTGCGCCTCAGGAGGCCCCGATGTCCCCGCATGCAGCCGGTCGACGCCGTGTGCGCCGCTCTGTCGCCGCGAGCGTACCCCTCGCGGTCCTGGCCGCCCTCGCGGTCTCCGGCACCGCGAGCGCGCACAACGATCAGCCGGAGGTGACGCGCACCGCCACGCTCGGAAACATCCCGCTGGGTGCGTTCAGCAACGCGCTGCTGCACGGCACGGTGGACGACGACCACGGCATCGATCTCGGCGGGATCGGCAGCGACATCTACCCGGCGGGCCGCAAGGGTGAGTTCTGGACCGTGACGGACCGGGGGCCCAACGGCCAGATCAAGGTTGCCGGCAAGAAGCGCCGGACCTTCCCGGTGCCCGGGTTCGACCCGGCGATCGTGAAGATCCGCGTCTGCGGCGACACCGTGAGGGTGCTCGACGCGATCCCGATCACCACCTCCTCCGGCAAGCCCGTCACCGGGTTGCCCAACCAGCGGGGCCGGGACGAGGCCCCGTACTCCTACGACGCCCAGAAGGCGCTGGCGTACAACCCGAACGGCCTCGACACCGAGGGCATCGTGTGGTCCGGGGACGGCAGCTTCTGGCTCGTCGACGAGTACGGGCCGTCGTTGATCCACGTCTCCGCGCGGGAAGGTCCTCACGAGGTATGTGCCCAAGGGACTGAACCTGACCGGCACCGACTACCCGGTCGTCGAGGCCCTGCCGTCCGTTCTGCTGCACCGAACGATCAACCGCGGCTTCGAAGGACTCACGCAGCTCCCCGACGGTGATCTGGTGATGGCCCTGCAGAGCCCGCTGTCCCTCCCCGACGGGGACGCGGGGGCCGCCTCGCGCACCACCCGGCTGCTGCGCTTCTCCCCGAAGAAGCGGGCCGTGACCGCGGAGTACGCGTACCGGTTCGACCCGGTGGACGTGGTGGATCCGGGCGAGGACGACCCGTCCGAGCTGAAGATCTCGTCCGTGGTGGCCGTCGGGGGCGGCTGGCTGCTCGTCGAGGAGCGCACCGACAGGGCGGCACGACTCCAGCTGGTCCGGCTCACCCGGAGTGCGGACATCCTGGGCGGACGCTACGACGACGACACCACCTCTCCCTCCCTGGAGCAGCTCGACGACCCGGCCGCCTCCGGCGTTCCGGTGCTGGAGAAGCGACTGGTCGTCGATCTCGGCAAGGTCAAGGGAGTGCCCGGGAAGATCGAGGGCATCGCCCGCGTGGATCACCACACGCTCACGCTCGTCAACGACAACGACTTCGGGATGACGGACGGTGCGGGCGCGTTCGACGCACAGGGCCGGCTCGTCGACAGCGGCATCAGGACGACGGTCGTGTACGTGCGGCTGCCCGAGGGCTTCTGAGTCGCATCGCCGTCCACCACGCGCGCGTGCTCCGCACTTCGGGGGCACGCGCGCGTGACGCACACGCACGCATGCCCACACCGGGTTCGCACCGCCCGACCGGCACGCGGTTGCTCACGGCGTCGCCGCGGGGTCGGCGAAGAGCGACTGGATGTCGCTCGGGAACCCGCTCGGCAAGACGCTCGGAAAGCCGCTGAGCAGCTCGGTGGGGAAGCCCAAGGGAAGCTTCGTGGGCAGCCCTGAGGGCAGCAACGAGGGCAGTGCGGTGGGCAGGCCGGAGGGGATACCCAGCGACGGGGCGGCAGGGCTGCTCGTACTCCCGCTGCTCTCGGGGGACGGCTGCTGCTTCGAGGATCCGCCACCGTTGTTCACCACCAGAACAACGGCGACGATCCCCAGCGCCACGATCACGGCGAGCACGAGGAAGACGGCGGGGCGGCGCGAACCGGGCGCCCGGGACGGCGGGCCGAACCCGCCGTCGTCCCAAGGCGGTGTGTCTCCCGGCGGCCGGGGTGGCATGGGCGGCATGGCCATACCGTTAAGAGTCACCTCGGGACCGCCACCGCGCCACCCTCGCACGGCAGTTGATACGGGCTCATGGCATGGATGGTCCGATTCCGCGGTATTCCGTGCGGATGCCGGCGCCGGTGTGCCGCGATGATCAGCCTCGGGCGCCGAGCAGATGGTCCATGGCCAGCTGGTCCAGGCGCTCGAAGGCCATTCCGCGCGCGGCGGCCGACTCCACGTCGAACTCCTCGAAGGCGCTGCGATCCTCCAGCAGCGACTGCAGGCCGTCCGCGGCGGTCGGCTGCGCCAACTCGTCCAGCCGGGAGGCGCGCAGGGCTTCCTGGACCTCGGGGTCCGCACGGAAGGCGGCCGCACGCTCCTTCAGGATGAGGTAGTTGCGCATGCACCCCGCCGCCGATGCCCACACACCGTCGAGGTCCTCGGTCCGGGGCGGCTTGAAGTCGAAGTGGCGCGGCCCGCGGTAACCGGCGCTCTCCAGGAGGTCGACCAGCCAGAACGCGGCCCGGAGGTCGCCCGCTCCGAAGCGCAGGTCCTGGTCGTACTTGATGCCGGACTGGCCGTTGAGGTCGATGTGGAAGAGCTTGCCCGCCCACAGGGCCTGAGCGATGCCGTGGGGGAAGTTGAGGCCGGCCATCTGCTCGTGCCCCACCTCGGGGTTGACGCCGTACAGCTCGGGGCGCTCCAGGCGCTCGATGAAGGCGAGAGCATGACCGACCGTCGGCAGCAGGATGTCGCCGCGCGGCTCGTTCGGCTTGGGCTCGATGGCGAAGCGAAGGTCGTATCCCTGGGAGGTGACGTACTCCCCGAGGAGGTCGAAGGCCTCCTTCATGCGGTCGAGTGCGACGCGCACGTCCTTGGCCGCTCCGGACTCGGCACCTTCCCGGCCGCCCCAGGCGACGTACGTCTTGGCGCCGAGCTCCGCCGCCAGGTCGATGTTGCGGATGGTCTTGCGCAACGCGTAGCGGCGGACGTCACGGTCGTTGGCGGTGAAGGCGCCGTCCTTGAAGACGGGGTGGGTGAAGAGGTTGGTGGTGGCCATCGGCACGGTCATCCCACTCGTGTCGAGCGCCTGGCGGAAGCGCTTGATGTGCTCCTCGCGCTCGCTGTCCGAGGACCCGAAGGGGATGAGGTCGTCGTCGTGGAAGGTCACACCGTAGGCGCCGAGCTCGGCAAGGCGCTGCACCGTCTCGACCGGGTCCAGGGCGCGCCGGGTCGCGTCGCCGAACGGGTCCCTTCCCTGCCAGCCGACGGTCCACAGGCCGAAGGTGAACCTGTCCTCGGGGGTGGGCTGGTAGCTCATGCCGTGGCTCCTTGCTCGCTGAGACTATTTCGTCATGGCGATTAACAAATTAGTATGCGGGGGGCATCTCTGGGAAGAGACGATGCGTCCTCGTGTGGGGACTGCGTACGGTGACGAGGGGCGGCCCCGGGCTGCGCCGGTCCCGGCACGCCCCGCCAACTGGCCAGATCCCGCGAGCCGCGGAAGAGGGAGAGCCCGATGTCAGCAGCCGAGGGTCCGCTCGTGGTCGGGGTGGACTCATCCACCCAGTCCACCAAGGTCCTGGTCGTCGACGCGTCGACCGGACAGGTGGTGGCCGCCGGCCAAGCACCTCACACCGTCTCGTCGGGGGCGGGCCGCGAGAGCGATCCCCGCCAGTGGTGGGACGCCCTGTGCGAAGCCCTGCACCAGTGCGGCGAGGCGGCCCACGAGGCCGCCGCGGTGTCCATCGGCGGCCAGCAGCACGGTCTGGTCACGCTGGACGCGCACGGCGACCCGGTGCGTCCGGCCCTGCTGTGGAACGACGTGCGCTCCGCGCCGCAGGCCCGCCGGCTGGTCGAGGAGCTGGGCGGCCCCAAGGTCTGGGCGGAGCGCACGGGAAGCGTGCCCGGCCCTTCCTTCACGGTCACGAAGTGGGCCTGGCTGACCGAGCACGAGCCCGAGGCGGTCCGCGCGACGAGGGCCGTGCGGCTGCCCCACGACTATCTGACCGAACGCCTCACCGGGGAGGGCACGACCGACCGTGGCGACGCCTCCGGCACCGGCTGGTGGGCCTCCGCGACCGAGTCGTACGACGAGGAGATCCTCGCCCTCGCGGGCCTGGACCCGGCCCTGCTGCCGCGTGTGGTCCGGCCCGGCGAGGTCGCGGGCACCGTGCGCGACGCCCATGACCTGCCGTTCTCCAAGGGCACCCTGGTCGCTCCGGGCACCGGTGACAACGCCGCGGCGGCGCTCGGCCTCGGGCTGCGGCCCGGCACGGCGGTACTGAGCCTCGGCACCTCCGGCACGGTGTACGCCGTCTCGAAGCGGCGGCCCACGGACCCGACCGGCACCGTCGCGGGCTTCGCGGACGCACACGGCGACTGGCTGCCGCTGGCCTGCACCCTGAACTGCACGCTCGCCGTCGACCGGATCGCCACCCTGCTGGGCCTGGACCGTGAGGCGGTCGATCCGGGCGCGGAGGTGACGCTACTCCCCTACCTCGACGGTGAGCGCACCCCGGACCTCCCGCACGCGTCGGGCCTGCTCCACGGTCTGCGCCACGACACGACCGCGGGGCAGCTGCTGCAGGCCGCGTACGACGGCGCGGTGCACTCACTGCTCGGCGCCCTCGACCTGGTGCTCGACGAGGACGCGGACCGCACGGCCCCGCTGCTGCTCATCGGCGGCGGCGCGCGGGGAACGGCTTGGCAGCAGACGGTACGACGGCTGTCCGGGCGTCCCGTGCAGGTGCCCGAGGCCAGGGAACTCGTCGCCCTGGGCGCCGCCGCCCAGGCCGCCGGACTGCTGACCGGTGAGGACCCGGCCTCCGTCGCCCGGCGCTGGGACACCGCCCGTGGCCCGGTGCTGGAGGCCGTGGAGCGGGACGAGGCGACCCTGGCCAGGATCGCCGGGGTACTCTCCGACGCGGCCCCGCTGCTGGAGCGGGAGCCGGACCGGCGCTGACGGGATCCGAGGGAGGCATGACCGCACCGCTGCACGAAGCCCGTCCGAGCGGCCCCGGCAGCCGGGTGCCCGACACCCAGCAGGGCATGCGCCGCCGCAATCTGGCGCGCGTCATGCACACCGTGAGCGCCGAGGGGCCCCTCTCGCGCGCCGCGGTCGCCTCACGGATCGGTCTGACCCGGGCGGCGGTCTCCACCCTGGTCGACGAACTGATCCGGTCGGGACTGCTCGAAGAGCTGGGGCCGGAGCGTCCCGGCCGGGTGGGGCGCCCGGGGTCCGCCCTTGCCGTCAGCGGGAGCGGCCCGGCGGGGATCGGTGCCGAGATCGGGGTGGACCACCTGGCGGTGTGTGCGGTGGATCTGCGCGGGGAGATACGGGCGCGGGCGGTGCGGCACGGAACGAACCGGGGCCGCCCCCCGCAGCCGGTACTCGGCGAACTGGCTGCACTGGTACGGCAGGTCGTCGCCGAGGCCGGTGGAGAAGGGCTGTGGCCTGCGGGCCTGGCGGTCGCGGTGCCGGGTCTGGTGGCAAGCGACGCCCGGACCGTCGTCCGCGCCCCCAACCTCGACTGGCACGATGTCGACCTGGGCCCGCTGCTACCGTCCGAACTGCCGTCGACCGTGGACAACGAGGCCAACTTCGGTTCCCTCGCGGAACTCTGGCTGGGCGACGACACGCCACGGGACTTCCTGCATGTCTCGGCGGAGATCGGTATCGGTGGTGCGGTCGTCGTGGACGGGCGGCTGCTGCGGGGCACCCGCGGTTTCGCGGGCGAACTGGGGCATGTGCCGGTACACCCGGAGGGGCCCAGGTGCGCGTGCGGCGGGCGTGGCTGCCTGGAGCAGTACGCCGGCGAGGAAGCCGTGCTGCGTGCGGCCGGGCTGTCGCCGGGCGAGCACCGAGTGGAACTGCTGGCCGAACGCGCCGCGCAGGGTGACCAGGACGTACGCCATGCCCTGCGCGGCGCCGGGACCGCGCTCGGCATCGCGCTGACCGGTGCGGTGAACCTGCTGGACCCGGGGGCCGTTGTGCTCGGCGGGGCACTGGCCGGGCTCGCGCCCTGGCTGCTGCCGTCCCTGGAACGGGAACTGGCGCGCCGCACGGCCGGCCCCGCGTGTGCCGTGACCGTTTCGCGTCTGGGGCCCGAGGGGCCGCTGCTCGGCGCCGCGCATTCGGTGGTCCGGGCGGTGCTCGACGATCCGGCGGGAGTGGCCGGACAGAGGTGAGGGAACCGCCCGAGCCGCTGCCGCCCGGAACCTCGGCCGGCTTGCTTTCCCTCCAACGGGTGGCGGAGATATTCACAGTTACGCGCTTGTCCACCGAGGGCACCGCGCCTCCGCCGCGCGACCGTTCGGCACCGTAACGTGATGCACACACGCAGCCGACGAGCGGCTGCTGCACACCAGTGGAATCGGGGGATTCACATGACGGGCGAGACGGTTCACGGCCATACCGGCGACGGCACGCGCGGAAGTCGCGCTGTGCAGGGCCGCTGCTCGGCGCAGCCCACGGCCGGCCGCGCACACGCCGCAGGGCGAGACAGGCGAGATCCGTTATCGGGTCGCGCGAAACGACAGCCGCGCCGAGGCGTTGAGTACACGAGGCACGAGATCGATATATTTCGGAACTCCGGCTACGAAAGGCGCTCTCTTCGTGGAACGAGCCGAGTCACAGCAAACGAACTCATTCACCAGCAGACGGCGGTTGCTGAAGGGCGCGGCCCTGGCCGCAGTGCCCTACGTGCTGCTCCCCTCGGCTCCGGCCCGCGCCCAGCCCCGATCCGTCGACCACCGCTTCGCCGACTGGTTCTCGGCGGCCTCCGCCAACTACACGGCCGCGGACCGGCCCGTGAGCCAGCCGCTGGATCGCATCGTCATCCATGTGACGCAGGCGACCTACACCAACACCCTGGACATCTTCAGGAACCCGAGGAAGAAGGTGTCCGCGCATTACGTCGTCCGCTCGGCGGACGGGCACATCGCGCAGTGCGTCCGCGAGCACGACATCGCCTGGCACGCGGGGAATTGGGACTACAACACCCGCAGCATCGGCATCGAGCACGAAGGGTGGGTGGAACAGCCGGGCTACTTCACGAACGCCCTGTACCAGGAGTCGGCCAGGCTCACAGCAGCCGTCTGTATGCGGTACGGCATTCCGAAGGATCGGGCCCACATCATCGGCCACTACGAGGTCCCCGGCACGGACCACACGGATCCCGGGCCGAACTGGGACTGGACGCGCTACATGAGACTCGTGAACCTCGCGTCAACTTGATCCGGCCCTGGAGGGCCGGGTTTGGAGGTGGTGCCCAACTGGCTGCTGGGTTGGCTCCTCCGTCCAGTCACCCCTTTATGGGGTGGCAGGGACGCGTGACTCACGCCCCGCAATCCACACGTCTTCGCCGCGGTGGGCGAGGACGCGGGAAGCATTCCGGTCGGCGTGCGCAACGACGCCGCACGACCGGCATACGAACTTGGCCTGGGAGACGCGGTTGAGCCGGTCCACGTGTCCGCACTCCGCACACTCCTTCGAGGAGTCGGCAGGGTCAACGAACACGAGCGGGACTCCGGCCCGTCGCGCCTTGTAGACGATGAAGTCTCCGATGGAACAGCGCCACGCAAGGCGGCCTGCCGCTTGCGGTACCGGTTGAGCTTGCGCCCGGCGGCCTGGTAGCCGGTGGACGTGGTGGCGATGTTGACGATGCCGAGATCCACCCCGGTGAAGCCGTCCGGCTCGCACTGCTCGGCCTGCGGCACTTCACAGGTGGCGATCAGATAGAACTCCCCATTGCGCTGGATCAGGTCCGACTCGCCCTGCCGGTACTCCCGAAGGGTCTTGAGCGCGCCGACGGAGCAGGTGATGCGGACGTTCTTGATGCGCTTGGCCGTAGTCCAGATCGACACGGTCTGCGCGTCGTACTGCCAGGAAAGACAGCGGTCGTCGTAGGGCTGCGCCGCCTCGGGCCGGAAGGCGACCGGCTTCGTCTCGGCCTTGGCCCGCCGCTTGGAGCTCGGCTTTCCCAGGTTCCCGGCGCGGATGTTGGCCTTGAGCGTCGTGCAGGAGTCGCGAACCTTCTTGATCACGTGTTGGGCAGCCTGTACCCCCAGACCACGGGCCTTGAGTTCAGCGTAGGTGTGCTTGCGCAACTCGTACTCACGCGGCACGCCGTGCGCGACTCTCCCTGTCAAAGTGGTGTGAGGCGGGCATACCGTACGATTCATTGAGTCGATGACCGAGGGCGGAGAAGGAGCAGTACCCCAGTGGCCAGCACCAACGACCACGAGGTCCCGGACCCGCAGGTGGAATCCCGTTCGTCCGGACCACGCCGCTACTCGGCATACCACTGGGGAAGACCCGCACATCGCACTTCTCCACCCTCGACCTGGCAGCCTGATCACCCAGTCTGGTTTGCAGATTTCCCAACGGAGTCGTTCACGCCCCGGGTTCCGCGCTAGATCAAGCTGAACCGGAAGGCAGCGCCGTGGGCCGGCAGGGCGCATGGACACGGGTTCGGGTCCGGTGCGGCTCCCCCGACCTCGTTCGGGCGGAAGCCTGTCGAGATGGTTGTCGGGGGCCCCGCCGGGAGTGACGATGTCCCCGACCCCATCACCGTCCCGGGAGGCCGCATTGACCGATCCGTGGGTGGCGCTGGAGCCGGGGACCGATCCCGTCGAACGGGTGCGGGAGCTACGTCGCGCACACGAGACGTTCACGGCGGCGGGCACGGTCGCGCGGAAGGTGCGTCCTGTGGTGGCCGACTCGTGGCGGCGTTCTGCGCGGGCGGGTGTGGGGCCGGACGGCACCGCGCCCGTGGAACTGGTGGACGGCGACCTCGGCTCCTACCGGGCGGAACACCCGCTGGCACGTGTGATGCCGCTGATCCGCGAGCTGATGGGCCCGTTCGCCTCGGACGGCGAACATCTGCTGGCGGTGTGCGACGCACAGGGCAGGCTGCTCTGGGTCGAGGGCGATCCGGCAACACGGCGACGGGCGGACCGGATGAACTTCGTGCCGGGAGCGCGCTGGGCGGAGTCGGCGGTCGGGACGAACGCGCCGGGGACGGCCGTCGCGGTGGACCGGCCGGTGCAGGTGTTCGCGGCCGAGCACTTCATCCGCCGGGTCCAGCCCTGGACCTGCGCGGCGGCACCGGTCCACGATCCGCGCACCGGCCGGGTGCTCGGCGCGCTGGACATCACCGGCGGGGACGGGCTCGCGCACCCGCACAGCCTGGGGTTCGTGCAGGCGGTGGCGCGGGCCGCCGAGTCCCAGCTGGCCCTGCTGTCTCCACCTGAGGCCCCGGCGGACACGGTGGAGCTGAGCGCCCTGGGTCGCGACGAGGCGCGGCTGCGCACACGCGGTCGGCAGATCCGGCTCAGTCGCCGTCACAGCGAGATCGTGGTGCTGCTGGCCCGGCATCCGGAGGGACTGAGCGGGGACGAGCTGTTGTGCGCGCTGTACGAGGACGAGTCGGTGACACCGGTGACGCTGCGCGCCGAGCTGGCACGGCTGCGCCGAATACTCGGGCCCGGCCTGCTGGCCTCGCGTCCGTATCGGCTGACGGCTCCGGTCGAGTCCGATGTCGAGGTCACGGAGCGCCGGTTGGCGGCGGGTGCGCTCGCGGAGGCCGCGGGCGCGTACCCGGGACCGTTGCTGCCAGGCTCGCTGGCACCGGCGGTGGCGCTGCTGCGGCGCAGGCTGGCCGACGGACTGCGGACGGCGCTCATCGCCCGCCGCGACCCCGACCTGCTGGCCGGCTGGGCTCACGCACCGTGGGGGGAGGACGACCTCGACGTCTGGCGGGCGCTCGCGGCGGTTCGGCCGACAGCGGCGGTACGGGCGCGCCTCGATGAGCTGGAGTCGGAGTTGGCGGCACCGGCAGGGTGGGCACGTCCGGCGGCACCTCGCTGAGGCACCGGGCGGCCGGAACGCCCTGCGGCGTGTCCTCGCGCCCGTACACGCAACGGCCGCGGCCTGGACGCAACGTACTCGCAACGTGCGCGTGCCTAGCCTCGCGCCGAGAGCTGCCCAACGGCGGGCAGCGCTTTCCCAGGAGGCAGACCCGTATGACCCGTTACGCAGCGCCCGGCACCGAGGGTGCGATCGTCTCCTACCAGGCGCGGTACGACCACTTCATCGGCGGTGAGTACGTGCCGCCGGCTCGCGGCCAGTACTTCGAGAACCCGACTCCGGTCAACGGGCAGCCGTTCACGGAGATCGCTCGGGGGACCGTCGAGGACGTGGAGCGCGCGCTGGACGCGGCGCACGCCGCCGCGCCCGCCTGGGGCCGTACGTCGGCGACCGAGCGCTCCGACATCCTCCGGAAGATCGCCGACCGGATGGAGGCCAACCTGGAGAAGCTCGCGGTCGCCGAGAGCTGGGAGAACGGAAAGCCGGTCCGGGAGACGCTGGCTGCAGACATCCCGCTCGCGATCGACCACTTCCGCTACTTCGCGGGGGCGATCCGGGCGCAGGAGGGTTCGCTGGGTGAGCTCGACGACGACACGGTGGCGTACCACTTCCACGAGCCGCTCGGCGTGGTCGCGCAGATCATCCCCTGGAACTTCCCCATCCTCATGGCCACGTGGAAGCTCGCACCGGCCCTGGCGGCCGGCAACGCCGTGGTCCTCAAGCCGGCCGAGCAGACCCCGGCCTCCATCCACTACTGGCTGAGCCTGGTGGCCGACCTGCTGCCGCCGGGTGTGCTGAACATCGTGAACGGCTTCGGTGTGGAGGCGGGCAAGCCGCTGGCCTCCAGCCCGCGCGTCGCCAAGGTCGCGTTCACGGGCGAGACCACGACGGGGCGGCTCATCATGCAGTACGCCTCCGAGAACATCACCCCCGTGACCCTGGAGCTCGGCGGCAAGTCCCCGAACATCTTCTTCGAGGACGTCTGGTCGGCGAACGACGACTTCCGCGACAAGGCGCTGGAAGGCTTCACGATGTTCGCGCTCAACCAGGGCGAGGTCTGTACGTGCCCGTCGCGGGCGCTGGTGCAGCGGGGCCACTACGCCGAGTTCATGGAGGCGGCCGTCGTCCGTACGGAGCTGATCAAGGCCGGGCACCCGCTGGACACGGAGACGATGATCGGCGCACAGGCGTCGAACGACCAGCTGGAGAAGATCCTCTCGTACCTGGACATCGGCCGCCAGGAGGGCGCGAAGGTCCTCACGGGTGGCGAACGCATCGAGCACGACGGCGAGTTGAAGGGTGGCTACTACGTCCAGCCGACCATCTTCGAGGGCGACAACCGGATGCGGATCTTCCAGGAGGAGATCTTCGGGCCGGTGGTGTCAGTGACGTCGTTCAACGACTTCGACGACGCCATCAAGATCGCCAACGACACGCTGTACGGGCTCGGGGCCGGCGTCTGGACGCGGGACGTCAACACCGCGTACCGCGCGGGCCGCGCCATCCAGGCGGGCCGCGTGTGGACCAACTGCTACCACGCGTACCCGGCACACGCCGCGTTCGGCGGCTACAAGGGCTCGGGCATCGGCCGCGAGACCCACAAGATGATGCTGGAGCACTACCAGCAGACGAAGAATCTTCTGGTGTCGTACTCGCCGAAGAGGCTGGGCTTCTTCTAGACACATGCGAAAAGGCGCCTGACCTGGGTTTTCACCCGTCAGGCGCCCTTCGTGCAACCCGCTCTCGACCGGGCCCGGCTTGCGTGCTAACTCCCAATTCCTCCCACGACTGCACCCCTCCTGACCAGTGCTTCCGGACCAGTCACGGACCAAATCCCCGGTCAGCCCTCGGGTACGTCACCTTGACTGACGCGCTGCCACTCGTTCACGGACTGCTCGATGAGACGGTTCGCCTGCTCTCGAAGGCCGTCAAGGAACTTGGCGTAGTGGCGAAAGAGAACCTCGATGCTCTGTGGCGCGGCGGGCGCACTCGGCCGGGTCCACTCCGGAGTAGAGCCAGAACGAGATCCCGGCGTGACGGAGATCGTAAGGCCGCTTGGCCAGGCGAGAATTGCGCTCAGTACGGGTCAGGGCGTATTCCCGGGCCCGCGCCCATGTGATGCCGTCGGCGGCAGCGTCCACGTAGTTGCCGGTCATGGCCTCGGCGTTCACGCAGCCGGGACTCCTCACGGGCCGTCCACGGCTCGGCCAGCTCCGCGATCAGCTTGCTTAAGCGGCGGCGCGGGATGCCGGTACAGATACGATGGCTCAAGGCCGTGCGGGCCCATCCTGACGTCACAATCATGATCGTCCCGCACGGCCGTTCGCTTGCTCAGGGCGGGGTGTCAGCCGTCGCGCACCAAGTCGTTGGCCGCAGCTGAAGTTCCCCCAAGGCCGGGTAGTTAGCGCTGGTGACCGGGGCGCAAAGCAGCGGCCGTTGGCGGTGCGGCTGCCGCGTAGCGGCCTGTACGAATCCTCTTGATCAGCCCTTTCTCGGTCCAGCGGGAGAGTTGCCGGTAGGTGGCGACGAGGGTGACGTCGCCGAGGAGCTCGGCGATCTCTCGGGCCCGCCACTGCCGCTCGGGCTCTTCCTGCAGCACGGCGAGGACGCGCGCCATGCGGTTGCTGGTTTTGCCGGCACCGACGTACTGGGGGACCGTGGCCGCTGGCAGTTCGGGGCGAGTGGGCGGGGGCTGTAGGAGCGTGATCGTCACGGCAGTCACCGTCTGGCTCGCGTCCGGGCGGCCGTCCAACTTCCGTTCCGCATATCGGGAGATGGGAGATTTCACCTTTCGGGTGCTGACGCGGGGCCGGCGTGCCGGCAGCAGCGCTGCCAAGATCCTGCTTCCAATGGTGCCGAGGCCCTGCTCGAGGATTCCTTCCGCGCGTACCAGCAGGTCGCGGGCTGTGTGGAGGGCGATGGTGAAGCCGCAGCGGTCGGGATTGGTGCCCGGCCGGGACTCCGCCGCCTCGACCATGGCCCGGCGCAGCAGCTGGTAGAGGACCAGCAGGGCCCACATCTCCTGCTCGACGCCGACCGGGTCGCACGAGCGCAGCACGCGCCCGTTGAGGATGGTGTGACGCAGCGCGTAATAGGCGCTCTCGTGTTCCCAGCGCTCGTGATAAAGGCGCACGAGGCGGTCGGCGGAGAAGCGGTGGGCGTCCAGCAGCGTGGTGACCAGGCGGTAGGTGCCTGCGAAGCCGCTGCCGTCCGCGCAGGTGACGCTGGCCTGGGCCTCGATGATGCGTACCGGGACGCCGCCGATGGCCGACAGGTAGGAGGCATCTGCGAGGGTCTTCAGCACCGGTGGGCGGCGGCGCTGGCTGATGCGGCCCACGATGCGGGCGCCCGTGGTGTGCACGGCCGCGAGGAAGTCGTTGCCGTCGAAACCCCGGTCCCACAGCACCAGCATGTCGGGGCGAAGGTGCGAAAGCAGCCGGGTGGCGTAGGAGGTCTCGCCCTCCCTGGTGGGCCCGAAGATTGCGGCGATCACCGCCCGGGTTCCGGTCTCGACCAGCGTCATCAACTCGAGTTGGGGATAGCCGCCGTGCGGGCATCGGCCCAGCCAGCCCCGGTTGCGTTCGCTGTCGGCGGTCTTGATGGAGCTGCAGCCGTCGAAGGAGACGGTGCGGTAGGGGCCGAAACGGGCCCCTGGGGTGTGTGGTTGCGCCAGTGCTCCGGCCACCACCTCAAACAGGGTCTTCATCGGGGCGCAGCCCACCCGGCGTCGAAGGTCGCGCAGGCCCTTCGTGCTCGGCGCCGGGAGGAGGCCGTCGAGTCCAGCCGTCATTTTGTCCCACACCAGCCGGTATCCGACCTCCAGGAACAGGCACATCGCCAGGAGGAAGTACACCCCGACCCGCGAAGGCAGATCCCGCAGCCGCTGCTGGACCGCACGGGTCTCCTCCAGGACGGCG